>NZ_JBWKQZ010000014.1:0-185861 GCF_059419025.1 Cupriavidus sp. GW821-FHT07C08 | reverse complement strand
CAAGCCAATCAAGTGGAAGTACGACGATCCAGCGCGGCGAATTCGCCCGGTGCCAATTCAATGACGCGATGGACTAGTGGCAGGCGCGGAAGACCGCTTCCTGGCAAATCCAAGCGAAAGAGCAGGTATATTCGAGCTTCGGCGAATGGCGTTGGGGAGCACACTATGGTCTACCCCCATGGGCTCGAGGTGACGTACATCGATGACGACATCGGGGTCCAGTTTGACTATCTCATCGGCAGCCACAATCAGACCTTCGTGGTAAGCCGCGAAGCGTTGGAGGATCATTTCGGTCTTGAGCTTTCGGACTTTTCCGTTAGCGACCGCGATGCTGCGCTCCTTGAGTCTTTCAACCATGGATGGGAGCGCATTAGGACTGTCGCGGCGCGGAATCGGGCCGTGCCGAGTTCCGGTCGCATAGTTCTGAAATCAAGCGATTTCTAGACGGGACCGGCTTGGAACTTTGGTGACAAGTCACCGGACTGGCAGGAGCGAAATTTTATATGCACTTGAGAGATATTTGCATTATTCTGTATCTCTATAGTCGAGTCTGAAAAGGGGATACACCGAATGGCAACTTACAAAGAACTCGTGGCACAGAAGCAGGCCCTCGAGGCCCACCTGGAAGAAGTGCGTGCCAATGAAGTCGCAGGCGTTATCGAGCAGATTCAAAATTTGATGGCTGAGTATGGCCTGACGGTCGATGACATTAACAAGCGCCGTCGCGGTCGTCCCGCAGGCAGTGGCGCTGGCAAGCCGAAGTCGCAACTGCCTCCGAAATATCGCGATCCCAAGACCGGAAAGACTTGGTCCGGCCGCGGTCGCGCTCCGTTGTGGCTGGGGAAGAATCCGAACCGGTTCCTCATCGCCGAGGAGTAAATCAGGCGTCCCGATGCCGGCGATGAACGCGCCCTCTGGAGCGGAGACCAGCTCCATCTGCGGTCTGGCCGGGGCGTTCGTTCCGTCGGAGTGACGCCCCCACTATGGCGTTCATTTTTGGTGCGTTTGCTATCCTGATGGGAACCTGGCGCCCCCTCCGCGGCGGCGTCGTTCGAACCTTATCTTCGGCGAGGACCCAATTATGTCTAAGAGCGAACCCTTTCTCGGTACGACGACGGACCGCAACAAGGCGTTCCCTGACATCAAGGAGATGACGGTTGTTGTAACTCAGGATCCATGGGAGAGCTATCGCCGAACCCCGGCGGTGCCAACCCACACGTACACGAAGCTAAGCCTTTCGCGCTTCGAGCGGTGTATGAACCCGCGTTGCCAGCAAGGCGGCCTGGACTTGCAGAACATCGTTCTGTTTCGGGAGGAC
Source organism: Cupriavidus sp. GW821-FHT07C08 (assembly GCF_059419025.1). Taxonomy (NCBI): domain Bacteria; kingdom Pseudomonadati; phylum Pseudomonadota; class Betaproteobacteria; order Burkholderiales; family Burkholderiaceae; genus Cupriavidus; species Cupriavidus sp. GW821-FHT07C08. The sequence continues at coordinate 184,543 of NZ_JBWKQZ010000014.1, read as the reverse complement.
GGGCAGCACGAGGTCTATTGCAGGGGGCACGAGGGATCGCCCAATGGCCGTCGCGTAGGCGACCCTTGCGACAACGTGTTCACCGTTAAGCTCACTACCGTTCGCTGAGCGTCGCACAGCCGCATAGCTGCACAATTTTCCGGCTCACCCAAAGTACCAAATGACACGGGGCGGGGCCTCCTTTGTATCCCGATTGGCTCAATCGATGCGCCAACGCTACAGTCCCGGCTATGCTGCACCGAAGGTCTAGACGACTCGAATTGCCGCCGTCCCCCTAGCATAGGAACTCCATCTAACTCGGAGTATTCCATGCGCCAGTTCTCGAATTGTCCCCTCTGCGACCAGCGGGCGCCCCACCATCGTCTTCCCGACGGCGACAGTTTCTTCGACTGCTCGAACGACGTCTGTGGACCGACCGAAATCTCGTGGATGGTACTTCAGCATATCGAACAGAAGGTGCCCCAGGCACGAACTGCAATAGCGAGAGGAGTGGCGGAAGCCAGGCGCCGCGGCTACCCAGTCATCATTCGGTGGGATTTGACCCAGCGGCACGGAATGGCGGGGCCTGATTTACTGTTCGAGGAGAGGCGATGGGCTGGAGTAGGGTCGTCTAGATCTTGAGAAGGCAGGGTGCGGCCGCTTATCTAGCCTGATTCGGCAGGGCCGGTTTGATGGCGATTACGCATGGACTCGCCCTAAACTTTTCGCTATGCTGCGCGAATTCCGGCACTAATGCCGGTGATTTGCGAGAGGAGCCAAATGGCAACGAAGAAGACGGCCGCCACGAAGACTGCGGCAAAGAAACCGGAAGCGCCGGCGAAGAAGGCCGCACCTGCGGCGAAGAAGGCTGCTGCTGCGCCTGTAGCCAAGCCGCTGAAGGACACTTTCAACAAGTCGAGCCTGCTCGCCCACCTGGTCGCCCAGACTGAGCTGGATAAGAAGGCTGTGAAAACTGTCCTGGACCATCTTGAGAACACCATCGTCAGCGCTGTCCACAAGAAGGGCGCTGGCGAATTTACGCTGCCGGGCCTGTTCAAGGTTTCGGCGATTCAGGTTCCGGCTACGAAGAAGCGCTTCGGCAAGAACCCTTTCACGGGCCAAGAGCAGTGGTTTGCCGCCAAGCCGGCATCCGTCAAGGTTAAAGTCCGCCCGCTGAAGAAGCTGAAAGACGCCGCACTTTAAATGTACGGGATTTGGTAGTAGAAAAAGGGGAGCTGTGGCTCCCCTTTTTTGAGTTTGCGGTTCGTTAGCCGCCCTCGCGCGGGCGAATCAAGGTCCTCGTGCCTCCGGGGAACTTCTGTTCAGCGACCTCGAACAATCCGGATTTGAGGACCAGCGACTTAAGGCTCTTCTCCCCGTACCGCGCCTTGCGGCCAGCAAGCGCGTCCGGTTCCAAGCGATTTACAACGATCGCTGCGTGAGCCAGGTCGGTCCACCCATCTGGACGCTTTAGAGCTGCTGTGATTTTGTTGAGCAATTCAACCATTCGGATGCTATGGGGATGGATGAGCTCAATGGCGGCCAAGCCCTCGTCGGACGACCCCAAGTTTGTAGCCAACTGTAGTGACTCAGTCATCGAGCCATGCATCGATTTGAGGCGATGGTGCATTGCGAGAATTCTCTCTCGCTGCCGGTCCAGATGAGCGCTAGCCTCGGCCAGCGACGAAGCGGAGCCAGGTTGCCAGCGCGGTAGAAAGTGGTGCGCGAGTTCGTTGCGGTCCGCGGTTAGCGCATCCAGATCGGCCTCCAAAGCCTCCCTGCCCGACGGCTCAAGCTCGAACCGAATCGTCGTGCTGAACCAAGGCAGCGAAGAGTCAGCCGGCTCCGGATTGTTTGCGAGTCCATCCGGGGCCGCGAGACGTTCGCTGCGAAATCGCCGCTGTAGGCCCTTCATCGAGGTTGTCGCTAGGGCTGCATTTCGGGCCTCAAGCCGAGCCGGGGCATCCTCGGGTGTACCCTCGATCCTTGCGAGTCCGAGTATGGCCTTTAGAAGGTGTTCCACCTGCTGATTTAACAGCAGGTTCCGTCCCATCTTGAGCAGAACCTCGTCCTTGAGAGATTGTGGTGCAGGATGTTGAGGGTCATCCATTCGTTTTGAGTTGAATTCGGCCGATTGTTTGCCGTTTCGCGGGCGTTCGAGCGCGGCTTCCGCCAAGGCCCGCGCCATCTTAGATCGGGTAGGAGGCGGGGTCGCCCCCGCCGTCCTCCCACAACACCGGACGTACGGATCACGTATCCGGCGTTTCCTGTCTGCACGTCGCCTCACTGGCTGTTGGCACTGAGCTTGTTTCGTGCATCGTGTCGCCTGATGGCCAAAGAGGCACCCGCAACCGCCCTTGGGGCTTCCGGCCCCTCCTGCGTTGTCGCGGGCTGCCGGCTCTCGCCGGCACTTGTGCCCGACCATACAGAGATCACGCGTGACTTGCCACTCGTGACAGGTTCGGCCCTTCACCGTTGCGGTTCTAACGGCTATTACGGCCTCTGCTGACTCCTGCGAGCCCATCCCGCCGCCTTTCAACGGCAGTAGCACAAGGCAGGCTCGCAGGCCTCCCAGGGTAAGACGCGCGACCTTCACGCTTATGCCTGTCGGATCTACGTCGTAGCGTTCCGTGCAAGTATTGGGCTTGAGTGATTTGCGCCACCTCACCCCGCTACGCCGCCTAATCCGCTTCCTGTTCGTCAGGCCAGCGCTTTGCCTGTGGCTTCCTTCAGATTCCGCCTCGCGACGGACACCCTTGCCTTCAGCTAACACTTCCCCTTGCCGGGTGTGTAGGGGACTTACACCCCCAAGTCGTCCGGCTCGCCACCACAGCGAGCCAGACAGCGCCAGTCACGGCGCTGCGCGCCATGCCTGGCGCACGCAAAGAGGTGTTGCCCGAGTAGGGCAACACCATTTCATGTACTTTGCTATGCGTCATTCAATCGGGCTGCAGCTCTCGGCGGACCTAGGTGGCCGAACCACACGACAATTTCTGCGCCTCTTCGATGACCACGTCTTCCTGGGCGGCAACTACCTTGCGCTCGCCAAGGCGCAACACCAGTGCCCGCGGGTCACAGCGGTACTTTTCGGCAGCATGCCTAACGGGATGGATGTATCCGCCATAGACATTCGCGTATCCCATGAGTAGGGAGTCGTTATCGATAACGGGCATGGGTTGCGGAGCCACTTTGTGGGCGAAAATGTCGGCTGCGTCCATGATGCCGAACAAATCGGCCCCTACTTCGTGACCGGCGCGCTTGAGCGCCGCGATTGCGACTTCAGTCTGCGCATTGCCCGCGCCACCACCGAAGCCCTTGAGACTCCCGTCTATGAACGTAGCGCCCTCATCCACCGCAGCAAGGATGTTGCCGATGGCCAAGCCAAGGTTATTGTGGGGGTGAAATCCGATAGGAATCTTCACAGCTTGACGTACCGCACGAATGCGCGCTGCCACTTCGCTTGGAACCAGATGACCCTGCGATTCGGCTAGGTTCACATAGTCTGCACCGTACGACTCCAGTTTCTGGGCTTGTTCCGCCAACTGTTCGGGGCTGGCCATGCCGGCCGAAATCAAGTAGCCGACGGTAAACATGCCCAGATCCTTGGCCCGACGCAGATGCTGCTCGGTCACATCGGCCTCAGTGCAGTGCGTTGCAATGCGAGCCACGCTCACTCCGACCTCTGCCGCCATCTCTAAATCAGCAAAGAGCCCAAAACCGGGCAAAAGGAGAACGCCGACCTTTGCTCGCTTCACAGCGCTGCACGCGGCTTCGAGTAGCTGGCGGTCAGTCGACGGTGCACGCCCTACGTGGAGGCAACTTCCGCCGAGGCCGTCACCATGGCCGACTTCAATGATGTCGACCCCCGCGGTGTCCAGCGCGGCAGCTGTCGCATGCACAATTTCAGGAGTGAACTGATGACGGTATGTATGATTTCCGTCGCGCAAGGTTACATCGACGAAAGTGATCTTTGCCATGGATGCCTCTTAGAATTGTGTCGCGCAATAGCGATCTGCAACGGCCACTGCAGCCGCGTTGATGATGTCCAGGTTTCCTGCATAAGGCGGCAGGAAGTCTCCGGCTCCCTCGACCTCGACTCCAATCATGAAATGATCGTCGCGCAGGAACGGTTCAACGGTGAGACGGTAGCCGGGAACATAGCTCTGGACCTGTTTCACCATTTCCAGTACAGAGTCCTTTACTCCCTGCTCATCGACATCTCGATCCACAATCGTATAAATGGTGTTGCGCATGATGAGCGGTGGATCGGCCGGATTGATCACTACCATCGCCTTGCTGCGCCCAGCGCCACCGACCTCCATTAGAGCCTTTTGCGAGGTAAGCGTGAATTCCTCGATGTTCTCTCTCGTGCCCGGCCCGACGCTTCTGCTGGAAACGGTTGCAACGATTTCGGCGTACTTCACCTTCGCAACACGGCTCACACCGTGCACAATCGGAATTGTCGCCTGTGCCGCGCAGGAGATGAGGTTCACGTTCTTTGCGTCGAACCCGTCATCCATGTTCACGCACGGCACGACACTGGGGCCAACCTTCGCAGGTGTGAGATCAATTGCGAAGATCCCAGCCTCCTTGAAGCGGGGCGCGTTTTGCCTATGCGCACGGGCCGAGGTTGCTTCGAAAACGATACCGATGTCACCTTCCTCGAGAATCGACTCGACGCCGTCGGTGGACGTCGCATAGCCAAGTTCTCGCGCTCGCGCCAAACCTTCTGAGGCAGGATCGATGCCGGCCACCAGGCGCAGGTCGAACATAGGGTTACGTTGGAGCTTGTACATCAGGTCGGTGCCGATATTTCCCGAGCCCAAGATGGCGACGGGCATTCTTCGTGATGGTGTTTTCATGGCGTAGTTTTCTGTTGCGCTATTCGCAAGCGTCAAAGTGTTGCTGTGTCAAAGTGCGCGGCTCAGATCGGTACACACACCCGGCCTCGGTTCTTGTATTTCGAGATTAACCACTCGTTCGATGATGCGCAGCTCGTCGCCATCGAGTTCAGTCGTCGTAACTGCCGGCAGCAAAGAGCTTCGTGTCCCCCGCGGTATCCGTACGGATAAGCAAGACTCTCCAATGGACCATGACCGTACCGCCGTATTGCCGATCGTCCGAATAGACTGCATCTCGTCGATTTAGCAGCCTGAAGCTGGGCACCCACCGGTGGGGGACTTACCTCTAAGGGCCTCATCGGCCCGCGTTCGCGCTCCCGGCTGAAGGAGGACAGGTTGTCCTGCCATGCAGGGCTGTTCTCGTTACTCCGACGTTTATGACGTCGCATGCCCGGAGGGAGAAATCAAATCTGGTTGCGTAAATATTAGGGCTCAATTTCGTATACCGCAACTATCATTTCATTTTACGGCATAGGGGTTTCTACGCAAGGCGCCGGCCGCTCATCCATGCCAGCCCTGATCCACCAACAGCCCTGTCACGACGGAGCGCAGACTCCCACTCCCGCCTACCCGCTCGCACTCAGCCCGACCTCACGAAAACAAATCGCCCTCTGCACACGGTTCGGGCAGAGACAGTACATTCCAAGTGCCGGCTCACTTCCTATCTCTGCTGTTCCAGAGGCCCCACCCACTTCCCCGCTATACAATGAAACTTTTATTGCGAAATTTGCCGGATTCTTTCGGCATCCCCTCATAACGTGACGAAAAATACATTCAAGCCTGGACGGCCGGCACTTCGTGGCAAAGGTGATGAGGGTGCTGGCGTGACAGGGTCGCTCGCACGCGGGCTCCAAGTCCTTGATGTGCTCAGGCAGGCCAATGGGTACGTATCGTTGTCGGACATTGCCGCCGAAACGGGGCTTGACGCGAGCACGGCACACCGACTCCTGCAGACGCTGGTGGAGCATGGCTACGCCGTCCGCGAAGAAGTTCAGAAGCGCTATCTGCCGGGGCCGTTGGCGCTATCCCCCCTGTCACTGTTCCACCCCATCACTCAGCTGCGACGGGAATCGGCGCAGACGCTCCATTCCTGTCAGAAATCCGTAGGGGGGGCAACGGTTGCGCTTGTGCTATTCATAGGCAGCGAGCGGCTAATAGTGGACTTCGTCCAAGGCACCAATCCGCTTTCGCCCTACTACGACACTTGGCTCAAGAGTCCATTGCACGGTTCTGCCTCTGGAAAGCTCCTACTTGCATGGATGACCGGGGACGAACGTGAGCGATTACTCGGTCCCGATCCTTACGAGGCCCACACGTCGAAAACGATCACGGAACAAGCAGCCCTGACGCAAGAACTCAATTTGGTCCGCATGCAAGGCTATGCCGTAGCGCGCGATGACTATTACGACGGATTGATGGCCGTTGGCGCGCCCCTGATTCACCAGAACGAACTACAGCCACTCGGTGCACTTCTCGTGACTGCGCCGAGTGATGCTGTAGCAGTCGACGCCGAGGAAGCTATTGGCGCGCAACTGAAGGCAGCATCGAAGCTCTTGATGAACGCTGCTCCTTCATTACAGATTCTCAGACAATGGGCTGGTCGCGGGGCCGCCCGCCGGCATCTGGCCAATACAAGCTTTGCATAGTCCTGATGGGCAGCGGAGATAGTTCGGCGATGTTGCGCTTCCCCCTCCGACATCCTGAAGGGGTCGAGGGAGCAAGGACGGGGGTGGGCTCTGACTCAATCACTGTGCCGTGGCGCGGGTGCTGACCGGTGCTTCCGCGACCGGCTGGACCACCGCGGCGCTGACAGCGCTTGCGGTGTTCGTCACGCCGATGCCCGAAGCAGGTAGTAGCGAACGGAACCTAGCCGTCACTACCCGCGCATGAGGTGCCACCGTATCCCCGTGAGGTGGCTGAGATGAAACCGCCTTCCTAACCGGCACAATGCCGGGGGTCGTCACTAAAATCGCGGAACCTTGCGCTACGCCGATCCAACGGGGTCGCACTGTGCTCGGCCTGGTTGCAGCGTGTCTGGGTATCATGCTGGTGACGAAGCTGCTCGGAACATTGCGCACATGAGAGGTAGGCGCTATTCATGCTAGGGCACGCCAAGCTGATCAGTCAGCCACTGAACGAACGCGCCTACCTTGTGCAGATGCGCTTCGTTCTGCCGATAGGAAAGGAAATGGGTCTCGCGCGCGATGTGCATGAACTCATCCTCGCCAAGTGCAATCAGGTCTCCCTTCGACAGTTCGCGCTCAGCTAGCCGGATACTCTCCAGTGCGACGCCCATGCCATCGACCGCTGCCGAGATGGCAAGTGCGCCCCGGTCGAAAGACGCCCTTGGTCGCGTCGGACAGGCCATGCCGTTTGTGCCGAACCAGTCTGGCCAGGTTACACGGCTCAGTTGCGAATCAATCAGCGGCAGCTTTTCCATTTGACTGCGCAAGGGCTCGTTTGCATCGACCAACGAAGGCGAACATAGCGGAAGAATGCGCTCCTTTCCCAAGGGGCGAACAATCAGGCCCGCTCGCGTGTGCGCTGAACCGTAAGTAATCGCAACATCCACCTCGCGAGCTTGCGTAAGGTCAATCGCTTCGGGCCCCGACGACAGCCGGATGGTGATGTCGCCGTGTGTCTGCATGAACTGAGGCAACCGAGGGCCGAGCCACTTCACGGCAAAACTTGGCGCACAGTAGACCGCAAGCACTTGCGACTGAGGCGCCAGCGCGACTTCGTTGCAGGCGGCCTCGATTACATCGAAGACACGCGAGAGGCTTTCCTGCAAGCGCTTGCCTTCCGGTGTCAGCTCAACGCGCCGCGTGCGACGGTCAAAAAGCCTCCGTCCGAAATACTCCTCCAATTCCTTGACCTGGTGGCTGATGGCCGACTGGGTCAGGTGTAGCTCCTTGGCCGCCAGCGTAAAACTCTCCAGGCGCGCTGCCGCCTCGAACGCTCGAAGCAGCACAAAGTTTGGAACCCGTCTCATAGCTGAGCTCTTATACATGAGTCCGGTTCATGCTTTCATGAACACCCATCGTTTGTCAACCAACTCCTCCGCAACGACTATGAAGGCGTACCGCAGACATAAAGCAAGCGTCCTGCGAACACCCACTAGTCCCGACACATTTCTACCGAGGAGTCGACATGGCAGCAGTACTTGAGCGCGCCCCGCAGGTCTTCAATGACAAGGAGCGCACCTCCATTTATCAGCCGGAACAGATGGGGTTGATCTATCCATCCGTACCGAAATTCGCCACACCTGCTGAGGAGCGGCAGCATCGCAAGGAGCGCCTGGTCGCTGCCTGTCGTGCTTTTGCGCTGGAAGGTTTCGACTATGGCTTCGCCGGCCACCTGACTGTGCGCGACCCAGAGCATCCGGAGTTGTACTGGACAAACCCGATGGCGGTTCACTTCGCCCAGGTGAATATCTCGAACCTCATCTGTGCCGACCACGAGGGACGTGTGGTGGAAGGCGACTATGCCATCAATCGCGCCGGGTTCGTGCTGCACGCCGCGGTCCACGAGATGCACCAGGACATTGTTGCCATGTGCCACGCGCACACCGAGTACGGCACGGCGTTTGCCTCGCTGGGCAAAGCGTTGGACCCGATTACGCAGGACGCAGCCGCCTTCTATGAGGATCACGTGGTCATCGGGGACGAGGCGGGCAAGGTTGCTGTGGAAGTAAAAGGCGGCCACAAGGTGGCCAACGCCTTCAAGGACGTCAAGGCAGCGATCCACCAGAATCACGGCCTTCTCACGGCCAGCCGCCACAGCATTGAAGCGGCAGCCTTCTGGTTCATTGCCCTGGAACGGTGCTGCAAGCAGCAACTGATGATCGAGGCAACGGGCATTGCGCCCCGCCTAGTCACCCCCGAGCGCGCCCGCTATAGCCGCGAGCACGTCGGTAGCGACTACATCGGCTGGCTGCATTTCCAGCCGATTTGGGACCACCTGCGCGTGACTCAGCCAGACATGTTCGATTAAGCGCCAGCAGCGCACGCCGAGGTCGCGCTGACGCGACCTCGGCAAAAGACCGCAACCCACGTGGCGCAACGCCAAGGGCCGGCCTCCCTCCAGATCGATAAATACAGCCCCAAGGAGACACCCCATGCAAACCACAACGAGCGTGGTGACGCCTTACGTCGCCACCGAATCGGCAACCTATTCGAGGGTCATGTGGCGGCTATTGCCGTTCCTGTTCCTCTGCTATATGTGCGCGTACCTCGACCGCATCAATGTCGGCTATGCCAAGCTGCAGATGATGCAGGACCTTGGACTGAGCGACGCGATCTATGGGCTTGGGGCAGGCATCTTCTTTGTCGGCTACCTCCTGTTCGAAGTGCCCAGCAATCTGATCCTACTGCGCGTGGGCGCCCGGCGCTGGATCGCGCGCATCATGGTGACCTGGGGTCTGATCTCCGCGGCCATGATGTTTGTGAAGAGCCCGACCAGCTTCTACATCATGCGTTTCTTGCTAGGCGTAGCCGAAGCGGGCTTCATCCCGGCGATCCTGCTTTACCTCACCTACTGGTTTCCGGCATCGCGCCGAAGCAAGGTCACGGCGCTGTTCCTGACCGGCATCCCGATGTCTGGCGTCATCGGTGGCCCGCTGTCTGGCTGGATCATGAGCGCCATGCACGGCTCGCACGGCATGGCTGGCTGGCAATGGCTCTTTTTGCTGGAGGGCATTCCCACCATGATCGTTGGTGTCATTGCCTACTTCTACCTTGACGACAAGGTCGCGGATGCCAAGTGGCTGAGTGCGTCCCAGCGGACAATGATCGAGACAAATCTGGCCGCGGAAAGCAAGGGACACGCGCTGCATTCGGTACGCGATGGACTGACCAATCCCCGCATCCTGCTGCTCAGCCTGATCTATTTCTTCTTCACCATGGGCCTGTATGGCGTGAGCTTCTGGCTGCCAACCATCGTCAAGGCCAGCGGTGTCTCGGATCCCCTCGACATTGGCCTGCTGTCTGCAATCCCCTACGCCGCTGCCACGGCTTCCATGATTCTCGTCGGCCAAAGCTCGGATACCCGCGGCGAACGGCGCTGGCATCTGGCCGTACCTGGCGCAGTGGGTGCGCTCGGCCTGTGCATCAGTGTGGCCTACGCCAGCAATACAGCCGTTGCAATGCTTGCTCTGACGATCGGCACGATGGGGATCATGACCACCATCTCGCAGTTCTGGACGCTGCCACCGGCAATTCTCGGTGGCGCGGCTGCGGCGGCGGGTATCGCGCTGGCGAATTCCGTAGGCAGCATCTCCGGGGTCATCAGCCCCTACCTTATCGGCTGGGTGCAAACGAACACCGGCACGACTGGCAATGGTGTGCTGGTACTGGCCGCGAGCCTCGTGATTGGCGCCCTGCTGGTGTTCACCGTGCCCGCGCGACTGGTGAATATCGGCAGGCGAGACAGCCGGTAACGCTGACGCGAACCCGGCTATGCCGTCTGGCGCGTGTCGCCAAGGTACTCGTCCAGACGGCTGGTCAGATTTTCCCTGGCACGTGTGGTATGCAGATCCGTGAGTTCCGCGGCACGCGCCGCGTCCCCTGCGGCAATGGCTTCAGCAATCGCTTCGTGTTCGTCCCAAATCGTCTTTCGCTGCTGCGCCGAGGATTGCAGAACGGCCCCCATGGCCCGACGCAGATGTACCCAGTAATTCTGGGCGCTCTGTTCCAGGAACGGATTGCCAGCGGCGCGGTAGATGGCGTGATGGAACTCCATATCCGCATCGATCATGGCTTTCACATCCTTGCCCTGCGTCGCGCGACGGCCATTCGCAATGATCTTCGGATCGACCTTGAAGCGGCGTTTTGCGGCCAGCCGGGCAGCCAGGGCATCCAACGAACCGCGGATTTCATAAAGATGACCAATCGAGACAGTGTCTAGCGGCGTGACAAGCACGCCTCGGCCAGGTGCGTCCTGAACGAAGCCATCCTTCTTGAGGATCCTAAGCGCCTGGATCACCGGGGAGCGCGACACCTGCATCTGCTCGGCGATTTCCTCCTGCGTCAGGCGGGTACCGGGCGCCAGCGTGCCATCGCTGATGGCGTCGAGGAGCATCTTGTACACCTCATCCACGAAGTCGGGACGGGATTGAATCTTTGGAAAAGTGGTTGCCATGGCACTGCCCTTTGCACTCTGTATTCAGTTCATTGTGGTTGAGCCGCCCGCTCAATGCAATCGGTAGGGATACCTTCTCAGATTGGCCTTGACTTTGTAGCTCGTTGGCATAAACAATCTGAACTCTGAATACAGAGTTCAGATTTGAAAGTATAGTCATCGACAGGAACAGACCCATGAAAGTTTTCTACGAGAAAGATGCTGATATGTCACTTCTGCGCGACCAACAGGTCGCCGTGATCGGATATGGCTCCCAGGGCCATGCACATGCCCTCAACCTAAAGGACAGCGGAATCAACGTGGTCGTGGGGCTGCGCGAGGGAGAGTCCTGGCAAAAGGCCGCGTCGGCGGGCCTGGAAGTCACCACGATGGAGAAAGCGGCCGCCGCTGCTGACCTTGTCATCCTTCTCATCCCCGACGAGACGATTGGCAGGGTCTATCGGGAAGTCATCGAACCAGCCATGCGGGAAGGCACCACGCTTGCCTTTGCGCACGGCTTCAACATCCACTATGGGCAGGTGGTACCGCGCAAGGACCTGGATGTCGTCATGATTGCCCCCAAGGCGCCGGGCCACACAGTGCGCGCGACGTACACGGAAGGCGGCGGCGTCCCGGGCTTGATTGCCGTGGCTCAAAACAAGTCTGGGCGCGCAAGGGATGTCGCCCTGGCCTATGCCACGGCAATCGGCTGCGGGCGTTCCGGTGTGATTGAAACCAATTTCCGGGAAGAGACCGAGACCGATCTCTTCGGTGAACAGGCGGTGTTGTGCGGTGGAACGGTGGAACTGATCAAGGCTGGCTTCGACACGCTGGTGGAAGCGGGCTACGCCCCCGAGATGGCTTACTTCGAGTGTCTGCACGAACTCAAGCTGATCGTCGACCTGATCTACGAAGGCGGCATCGGCACGATGAACTACGGCATCTCCAACAATGCCGAATTTGGCGAATACCTGACCGGTCCGCGCATCGTCACCCATGACACCCGCGCAGCGATGAAGGCCGTGCTCGAGTCAATTCAAACGGGCGAGTACGCGAAATCCTTCATCCTCGAGAGTCAGGCCGGAGGTCCGACATTGCAATCCCGCCGGCGCCTGACGGCAGCGCATCCAATCGAGGTCGTTGGCGCAAAGTTGCGCGAGATGATGCCGTGGATTCGCAAGTCTGCCCTGGTCGACAAAGCCAGGAACTGATCACTCCATAGGCCCCAACTTTCCACGTATACCCCAACTTACAAGCCCAAATCGCGCACCTAAACTCTGTATACAGAGTTCAGAACTCAGTAGCCAAAGAAAGTCCGCCCCTCAGGAGACCCACCATGACCACCACCCCTTTCGACAAGCACGACGCCGGCAAGACGACCGGAGGCAATGCAACAAATAGCCCGGTCGCCAAGAAGCTGATTCCCTATGGCGGCTACTACGCCAACCGTGTGCCCGACCACGATCCGGAACTGACTGAGACCGGCCCGGGAACGCCGATGGGTGAATACATGCGCCGCTTCTGGCATCCGGTCTGCATGTCCATGGAGCTCACCGATACGCCCCGCTTCCTGAAGATCCTCAACGAGGAACTGGTCGCATTCCGCGATGGCAGCGGTCGCGTGGGCGTGCTGCATGCGCATTGCTGTCACCGCGGCGCGTCGCTCGAATATGGCGCGATCCAGGAACGCGGCATCAAATGCTGCTATCACGGCATGGTGTTCGATGTCGACGGTGCCTGCCTGCATGTGCCCTTCCCCGCAGGTGAGGAGAAGGAAGCTGAGAAGTACGCCTGCTCCATCCGCCAGGGCGCATACAAGGCCATCGAGCGCAACGGCCTGGTGTTCGCTTATATGGGCCCGCCGGATGAAGAGCCGCCGTTCCCCGAGTGGGAGCAAGACTTCACAGTGTTGCCGACCGACGAACTGGTGGCCTACAGCAACTTCCAGCACTGCAACTGGCTCCAGGTGCAGGACAACGCCGCCGACAACTTCCACCCGACCGCGCTGCATGCAGCGAAGAACGTAGTGGGCGGCAAGTTCCAAAGCACGACCTTCGACGAGGTCGGCGCCGCATCGATGGAAGTCGCACCCGACATGCAGTTCATCCCGGTCCACGGCGGCCGCGGCCTGGCCTGCGCCGGTGCGCGTCGGGTGGACAAGGACAAGATGTTTTTGCGCATCCAGCACCAGGTGCTGCCCAATCTCAGCCTGCACGCATACACGTCGGAAGACGGCTCGCAGAAGAAACTGTTCAGCCGGTTCCACATCATCCGCTGGACGGTACCCGTCGACGACGAGAACAGCAAGATGATCGGCTGGCGCGTGATGGGACCGGGCATTGACACGCGCGGCGTGGGCGACAAGCGCCTGGTTGGCTACGAGAGCATCGACTTTCTTGACGGCCAGGTCGCGCTGCGCCGCCCAGAGCGTTTCGGTAAGTACACGCTCGAGGACATGCCTCCGATTCCGTCGAACCACCGCGAACGCGAGAACTACAAGAATGCGCAGTACGCGCCCGGCGACTACGAGGCCATCATCAGCCAGCGTCCAATCGCCGTGCACTCGCTGGAAAATCCGACGAAGTTCGACGCCGGCCTGTTCGCCTTCCGCAAGATGTTGCGCGATGCTGTACGAGGCACCAATGCCGCCGCCGCAGCGCAGGGATTCGCGGAATGGCTGCGCGAGGTCAACGGCGCGCCAAATAGCTACTGTTCGGGCAATGTGTTCGAGTTGCCCCAGGCCGAGACGATGGAGCAGGAGGTAGCCAACCGGCGCCTCCTGGCTCGCAAGGCGGTCGCCATCCTGACTGAAGCTGACCGCCTCAGCGGAGAGGCACGCGCTGAGTTCGTTAAGGCGAAGTTCGACGAACTGGAGCAGAGCCTCAAGGCTTGAGCAAACCTGAATGGCCGGGCGGCACTGAACCGCCCGGCAGGTGCACCTGGAGACACGAGGTTCAAACATGAACTCAAGCAACAACGAGCGTGAAGCGCTAACCCATCTGGAATTAGTCCTTCGGCAAGTTCGCATGGAGGCCAACGGGATCAACTCTTTCGAGTTTGTCGATCCCGAAGGCCATGATCTGCCGGCCTTCACCGCCGGTGCCCACATCGACGTACACATCGCCCCCGGTATCGTCCGTCAGTATTCGCTGTGCAACAGCCCGAGCGAGCGTCACCGCTACGTGGTCGCGGTGCTACGCGACGAGGCTGGTCGTGGCGGATCCCGCGGCATGCACGAGAGTATGCGAGTTCCGAACCGGGTGAAGGTGAGCGTCCCGCGCAACAACTTCCTGCTGGCCAGGGACGCAGCGAAAGTCATCCTGCTTGCCGGCGGTATCGGCGTGACCCCGCTCAAGTCCATGGTGCACCAACTCGAGGCCGAGTCGAAGGACTATGAGTTGCACTACTGCGCCAAAGGACCAGATTTCGCCGCGTTCCAGAGCGAGCTGGAGGGCATGGCGAAGATCGGTAAGGTTCACTGTCATTTCGACGGTGGCGATCCCGCCAAAGGGCTGAATATCGCCCAATTGCTGCAAACCCCTCAGGTCGGCACTCACGTCTACTACTGCGGGCCGGGCGGCTTCATGGAAGCCTGCAAGCAAGCGGCGGCCCACTGGCCTGCAGATTCTGTGCACTGCGAGCACTTCAAGGCGCCGGTACAGAAAGTGCCTGCTGAAAGTTCCGGCACTGCCGAAGGCTACATCGTCGAGTTAGCTGCTTCGGGGCAGAAATTGACCGTCTTGCCGGACCAAAATCTGGCAGAAGTTCTTCAGCAAGCCGGCGCGCCTGTAGAAACGTCCTGCGCTTCCGGATTATGCGGGACATGCAAGGTCCGGCACTTGTCCGGCGAGATCGACCATCAGGATTTCATCCTCGACGACACCGAACGGCAGAGCTTTATGACGCCTTGCGTGTCGCGAGGCTGCGGCGGAACGCTCGTGTTGGACCTATAGCTGTGAAACAACCGGAGCCGAACCATGCATCACGAATGTCGCCCACTCGTGCTGGTCGCATTGTTGAGCGGTCTGGCTTCTACCGGTGCTTTTCCTAACGACCGCCTACTGACGAAGGCGATAGCCTCCGTGCAGGCGGCTGCCGTCCAATCCATTGACAATCGGTTGAGGACGTGCGGCGCGGAACAGTGCTCTCGCCTGTTGCTCCTTAAGGAGGCTCTGCTTTCCGCACGCTGCGAGCCGAGTTCACCGGCAATCGTGTTGTCGGCGTCCCTCATGACTGCGTGGGCAGACACGCCAGTGGTGTCTTGCTCTGACTAGAGAATAGCGGAGTGACCCGCTTCGCGGTCGGGCAACCAGGAAGCCACATTGTTAGGGTCAAGCGCCCCACCCCAGCCTCTCGGTGCGAGTCGACACGCATTGTCCCTGATGACTGTTGTCGCCTGGCGGCTGGCTAGCGTACGTCGCTCTAAGCTAGAAAACCCCTTCCCTTACGTCAGGTTTGCCAGCAGCGCTTTTGCCTCTTGCCAGTCGGCCGTCTCGAACCCCTCCGTGAACACGCCATGAATCCCAGCCAGCATGCGGTGCGCATCGTCCGTCTTGCCCTGTCGCTGCCATAGGCGCGCCAAGCTCAGCGAGGCGCGCAGCTCAAGCGAGTTGGCCCCCTGTTCATGAGCGACCACCACCGCCTTCCGCAAACAATCTTCCGCCTCTCGATCTTTGGCGAGCGCTCCATGAGCAGCTGTTTGCAAAAGCAGTTCGCCCTTGAGATGAAGCAGCATCGCTTCAGCGTACCGCTCTTGCCTGGACTCAGCCAGTGCTTGAGCATCAGCCAGAGTGGCAAGGCCGGCTTCCGGGTTCCCGGATAGTCCGTAGACCTCCGCCAGCAAACCCAAGAGCCGGGACTGTCCCAGTGCCGCACCAGTAGCTTCACAGGCCGCGAGGCCTTCCCGTATCCGGGCGATGCCTTCAGCATGATTGCCCTCTACGGCCACAGCCCAGCCGCGTAGGATCGTTCCCCACGCAAGGTATAGTGGGAACCCCTGCTCGCTAGAGAGGGCGATGGCTGCATCTGCATACTCCCGCACCAGTTGGGTCTCACGCCGGAACTGGTGCAGTTCGGCCGCGAAAAGCAGGCTCAGCGCAAGGCTGAAGGGCTCAGAGCATTTCTTGGCTAGCGCCAGAGCCTCCTCGTTGCGTTGGCGGGATTGGTCCGGAAAGCCCAGAAACCAGAGAATCCAGCCCAGGGCGCTCAAGGCATGGATTGCTGGGAGGCGACCGTAGCCCAGCAGGAAATCACGCACATACGCATCCGGACGATGAAGCGAGAGCACTCGCTCCATATGCGTGCGCGCTTCGCCGAACCGGCCAAGGCGCAACATGCTTGCCGCGGCGGTGCGATGCGCCTCTGCCAGATGCTCCGACCTTTTCGAGCGTTGCGCGAGTTTGAGCAAGCGCTCGGCCACGTTGAGTGCCGTTCCATACTGCCCATGAATTTGGTAAAAGGACCACAACCCCAACTGCGCTGAGAACAGTTCCGGAGTTTCCCCGCCCTGCTCGCACAGGACAAGTGCCCGCTTGTAGGTCGACTCCACTTCAGCTGATGCCTGCCCGCGCGCCGCCATCCAGGCCGGGCCCAGTGTTAGCAGCAAGATGAGTTCTTCGCGCGCCCGCTCGGGCGAATCAGGCGTGGATTTGAGGAGCTCGAGGGCTGTACTGAGATGACGGATGGCTTCGAGTTGCGCCGAGCGCTCCAAGGCCTGTTGAGCCGCCAGGTGGAGGTACTCAATCGCCTTCGGTACATTGCCGCTCTTGCTGTAATGGTGAGCCAACTCGCTGCAATAGTCCTTCTGGCGGCCCGGATACAGCGCCTCGATGGCCTGCGCCGTCCGCTCATGGAGCATGCTGCGCTGACCCGTCAGCAAGGAATTGCCTGCAACCTCCTGGGTCAAGGCATGCTTAAACGAATACTCCACCTCGGGGAAAGCTGGACACTCGAAAATGAAATCCCCTTGCTGGAGATTGCCCAGCAGAGCGCGCAATTCCTCTTCGGGCAGGGCCATGACTCGCCGGATTAGGCTAAGCGGAAACTCCTTACCAATGACCGCAAGCGTTTGGAGCAATTCCTTCTGCGCAACCGGAAGCCGATCGATACGGGCAGCGAGCACCCCCTGTACGGTCGTCGGAATATGTAGGTCCAACGGAGCCTTCTCAATCCAGTAGCTGCCGGACTGACCGAGCAGGACCGTTTCCTCAACTAATGTCTGGACCACCTCCTCCATAAAGAATGGGTTGCCTTCCGTCTTAGACAAAATCAGCGATGTCAGAGGAACGAGGGAGGGATGGTTCCCCAGCAGTCCCGTTAGCATGCCCTTCGCTTCGGGCTGCCCTAAGGGCTCCAAAAGAATTTGGCTGTAATAGGGCTTGCCGTCCCAATCATGCACGTACTCCGGGCGGTAATTAATCAGCAGCAGGATGCTGGCTTCCGGCACGGATTCAATGAGGATACTCAGGAACGCTTCAGTCTCGCTGTCCAGCCATTGCAAGTCTTCGAACAAGACCATAAGTGGCTGATTCTGGCTTTCCCGCACCAGCAGGCGTGCGATGGCTTCGAAGGTGCGCTGGCGCCGAATCGCCGAGTCCATGGTAGTCAATCCCGAACCTGGTTCGCTGAAGCCAAGCAGGTAAAGCAGGTAGGGCAAATGCTCTGCCAAGGTGCGATCCAGGATCATCAGCCTGCCGGCGACCTTCTCGCGGCTCTGGCGCTCGTCATCCTGTATCGTTATCTGAAAGTAGTTCCTCAGGAGATTGACAAGAGGCAGGTAAGGAAACGCCTTGCCATGCGAGACCGAGAAGGTTTCGAGCACCATGCAGCCTTGTTGCGACGACACTTTGAACTCGTGGAACAGCCGCGATTTACCAACGCCCGCCTCGCCAAGCACGCCAATAATTTGCCCTCGCCCTGCCTTCGCTAGGGTAGCGGCGTCCTGCAGTCGCTTCAGTTCGGCCTGGCGGCCGACGAATTTTGCCAAGCCGCGATGCGCCGCCACTTGCAGGCGTGTTCGCAATGGACCGAGCCCGAGCACCTCGTACACCGCAAGCGGCTCCCGGACTCCCTTGACGTTGGTGGTTCCGAGATCCTTGAACTCGAAATATCCCTTGGTTAGCTTGTACGTCGATTCGCTGACCAGGATAGAAGAGGGCATGGCGACGCTTTCCATGCGCGAGGCGATATGAATGGTGTGCCCCACCGGATCATAGTCGGTGTGCAGATTGTCCCTGCGTATGGACCGCACCACCACTTCACCAGTATGGACTCCGACCCGAATCTGAAGTGGTACACCCTGCTCCATGCGGACCCGGTCGCCGTGGCGACGCATTGCGTCTTGCATGTGCAGCGCACCATAGATGGCCCGCATGGGGTGATCTTCATGCGCAATGGGGGCGCCGAACAGCGCCAGGATGCCATCGCCAAGCAGCTTCGCGACATAACCCTCATAGTGGTGCACGGCCTCCATCATCAGGCTCACCACTGGGTCAATCAGGCCGCGCGCCTCCTCAGGGTCGAGATCCTGGATCAATGCTGTCGAGCCAGCCATATCCGCAAATAGCGCGGTAATTGTCTTGCGTTCGCCAGCTGAGGCTCCCCTGGCTTCCATGGCTGCCCGTTCGGCAAGAATGCGCTCGGCCAAATGGGGTGGCGTGTAAAGAACAGGCGCAGAAACAACGGGGTGCGAGACCGGTGAAGCTGGATGTGCGACAGGTTCGGGCAATGGAAGGCCACATGCGCTGCAGAACTTTGCGATGGAACTCGACTCACTTCCGCATTGAGGGCAGACCTGCGCAATTCTGTTCCCGCATTCCTCGCAGAACTTTGCGTGCGCAGAATTTTCATGACCGCAACTTGCGCAGCGCATATCGCCCTCTGACCACATTCACCTGCCACGACCCCATTAGAGGCGCAATTCAGGTACATCGCAAGCCAAATTGGGGCCGGCCTATGACGGGAGAGACGCCCCAACGCGACCTGCTTACCAAAAGCGCCTGATGTGCATCAACCACAACTTGGCAGTGAGCGCCTCGCCTTCGACGTTCCAGTCCGCGATTCCACACTGCATTGCCCTGCACCGACCACAGTGACCGCAATTTTCCCATTAATGAATGAGCGGGCTTTCCGAGCTTTCAATCCTGCCCGACCGCCTCGTCTGTAGCCGCGGCGAAGCAACTCTCTAGTCGTAGATGGGATGGTCAAGCTTTGCGATGAGAGCACGGTGCTTAGGCTCTAGCACTCGATGCAGTCGGACTGCACTCCTCCCGGCTCGTTTGTCTGACTTCGGGTCTCTTCTTGCACTACCTGAGCCGCTGAACGCAGCATCGTGTAGCCCCAATTTCTCCTCTCGGCCAGTCGATCTCAGCGGTGCTTGCCAGTAGGGAATATCCCTCGCTTTTGCCATAGCAACGCGCGAGGCTTACATGGAACTTACAGTCCCCGGGGATCGAAAGTCAGCATTCCGAATGCTAACTACTATTTCCCGACGGGACGAAGCCGGGACTCGGTTCACGCAGCACGCATCGTTCCGCAGGGCAATTCCCCAGCCCGAAATGCCCCTCCATGGACAGTCAGGACCACGACGAGACTCTATGGTTCTGGCCGTAGTGAAGGAGCGAATCAAGCCGTAATGAAGGCACCTATGGTGTGTTGTCCTGAGCAACAGAGCACTGTCGGATCGTTGGTGATCTTCCACACGGCGGTGTCTTCCAACCATAATCTACAGCGAGACGAGATGCCGATTACTAAACCCATCGTCCTGAGCGCGCTAATGACAACCCTGTTGCTACATGGCTGCGGCGGGGACGACGCCAGCCTGGCTGAAGAGCCAGCGGACGCTCAGCTCAGCGTGCTATCGAGTCGCCCCGACATGGTGAGCGGCGGAACCGCCCTAGTTTCCGTTGCGCTTCCTTCCGGGGTTACCTTGGAGCGGGTCAAGGTGCTGCGCGGAAGCACCGACGTCACCAAGAACTTCAAGCCGTCCGGTTCGTCGCTGGTTGGCCTTGTCAGCGACTTGCAGTTGGGTGAAAACAAAGTGAGCGTGTCCATTGACGACCGTCCCAAAGGTCAGCTCAGGATTCTTAACTATTCTCGTAACGGACCGATCATCTCCGGACCGCAGCAGACTCCTTGGCTCTGCGAAACCGAGAAGTTCAAGCTTCCCGATGGCACTACGATGGGCCAAGCACAAGACGAGTTCTGCAACGCGCCCACCAAGGTCTCGTACATCTACATGCCAGAAGGTGGGCAGGCCTACAAGCCACTTCCCTCTTTGGGCACATTGCCAGCGGACATGTCAAAGACCACGACATCCGACGGAAGGACAGTGAACTATATAGTTCGGGTGGAAACAGGCACTGTGAACCGCGCCATCTATCAATACGCCATACTTTTTGACCCCGCGACTGAGGCAGAGCCCACGCCGACTGCACAGTACAAGGGGTGGAACGGCAAAATGGTCTATGTGTATGGGGGCAGCGCCGCATCGGGTTACCACCAGGGAGACTTGATATCCTCGTCCCCGACGGACATCCTCGCAGAGAAAAGCAAGCTCTCCAAGGGTTTTGCGGTCGTGACCTCGACCTTGAATATTTTCGGAGTCATGGCGAACGACGTGGTGTCAGCGGAAACCACATCCATGGTGAAAGAGTTATTCATCAAGAAGTTCGGCCCGGTGAAATACACGATTGGCACTGGCGGCTCGGGCGGGTCCATGCAGGTCCATCTTATCGCCAACAACTACCCCGGACTTTTAGATGGCATTGCACCAGCTGCGAGTTTTCCGGACAACCATTCCATGGTTCAACCGGCGATAGACTGCGCGGTGCTGGCTCGGGCGGTCAACGAATCCGGAACGGCTTGGAGCGATGCCCAGAAAACAGCCGTTGCCGGCTTCAATACGTGGAATACCTGTGACAGCCCAGCGGGGGCATGGACGAACAATTTCGCACCAATGTGGTTGCAAGCTACGCGCAGCTCCATCCCTCTTTTCCCATGGCAGGACGGCTTCCTCGATGTAAACAATTGCAGCCTGGCTCTGCCGGTGGAGTGGATCTACGATCCCGTAACCAACCCTGCAGGACTTCGCTGCGACTTGTATCAAGCTATCCGCAACCAGGTTGGGATTGACCCTGCGACCGGGCAGCCCGCGCGTGCCTACGACAACATTGGTGTGCAATACGGCCTGAACGCATATCGAGTGGGGACGATCTCGGCGGACCAGTTCCTCGTGCTGAATGAGAAAGCTGGAGGCTACGACAACGACGGACTGCCTACCAGCGCTCGAACTGCGGCCAGCCCGATGGCACTCAAGAATCTTTTCCAGTACGGAAGGATCACGAATGGTCAGAACCTCGGCAGTATCCCGATTGTAGACAGCCGTACAGACCCTGGTCTCAGATCAGATGTGCATGACAGCGTGAGATCCGTGGCGATGCGCGCGCGCTTGGTTCGCGCGAACGGCAGCGCGGGCAACCACGTCATCCTGAGGAGCAATGGCATGCCGTTGCCTCCGGGAGCTGGAAGCAGCACAAGCATGGACTCGTTCCTGATGCTCGACCAATGGGTGTCCAATATCAAGAACGACACGAAGAAGTATTCCAGCCCACTAGCCAAAGTGACCGCCAACAAGCCCCCGGAACTCAATGACACGTGTCAGGATCCTTCGGGAGCCTTGATCACGGAACCCGCCGACGTCAACAACTCCGGACGGTGCGGCGCCGTGATGCCGTTCTACGGGGATCCTCGCATCGCCGCAGGCGCTCCTCTGACCGGAGACGTTCTGAAGTGCCAGCTCAAGCCGATTCAGGATCAAGATTACCCTGGAATGAGGGGCGATCAACTGGCGCGCCTACGAAACATCTTCCCGCACGGCGTATGTGACTACTCATTGCCCAGCGTTGGCGCCGAAGACTTGCTCGGTACCTGGTTGACCTACCCGTCGCCGGGGATTGCGAAGCCACTAAACTGAACGACGCCTGACGATACAAGCACTCGACTGAACGCGCAGTTCCTGCAATCACCGAAGGGGTCGCAGGTGCGGGTTGCCTCATCCCGACCGAGTCAAACAGAAGCCCCGAAATCGCGAGATCTTGGGGCTTCTGGTCTCGAAGGCCGCGCAATTTCAGGCACAACACCCATCAGCACTTCCAGGGGAGTCGGCCCTCCAGCCCGAGGTCAGAGACGTCGCAGCTATCGGGTTGCCCGGCTTGCGATTACCCACAATTTTTGGCGAGCTCGAACCCGAGCTGAATATCGATAAGTCTTCGTAAGCCTCGCCAGATCACGGTATTGCCTGGTGGGGGATCGTTAGCGCGTGCCAGATAGCCGCCCAATTGGGCGAGTTTGATGATGTACCGGGTAAGAGGCTCGGCAGTTGATGTCTTCGCGGTATCTTTGACCAACTGATCGAGGCGCTCCATTTCTGGCGGCGTTAATCCGATTTCTGCCGGTAGACGTGGGGTGGCTCGATGCAACATCGTCAGCCAAAAGATACGCCAACTCACAACACAGAATACGGCGATCAGATTCGCCAGGCGGTCGGCGGTACGCAACATGGAGTCCTCTGCCTTGCAGCCGGACTTCAGGATCTTGTGGAACACTTCAATTTTCCATCGTAGCGCGTACCAGTCCAGCTTCTCGACAGCTTGCCCGCGGGTGGTCACCGGCAAGTTTGTGATCAGCTTCCACTCTATGCGCTTCCTTCCTGCCGGTGCGCCCCGTTCAATAGCATGGATCACCGTTAGGCGCAAAGCAGGGTAACGTCGTTGTTTGCCAATCGGAGGCAACACTGTTATGCGCCGATATCGTAGCTCTAGTACCGCCCGATGAGCCTTGCCAGTTTGGTCCCGGACTGTAATCCGATGTACGCCTTTAACCGGAACCTCATCCATCTCGTTTGCGATCGTGTGGCTCCCATCCCCAGCGAGCCGGTCAACGCAGGTACGAACCAAAAAGTTGGTTTGAAGCTCCTCGGAAAGGCAGAAGAGTTCGTAAATATCGCTCTCACGATCGCCAACGTGAACGCACCGTTGCGGTTGTTCAAGCAGTGCCGTTGATTGCCGTAGATTTTCGAGCCACCGGTAGCTCTCCTTTTCTTCGATCGGCACGCGTGTCGGATTGATCTTGCGCTTGAGCGCGTTGCATCCTTTGAATTTCTTCCGCGTCCAGAATTTGACAGCGGCAAGACCCAATGGGACCCCTTGTGTGGTGACCGCTAGACTAGAATGCATCAGAATCCCACAGACCGTATGCGTCGAATTTCGGCCAGAATCGCCCTTGCGGGTTGCGACTTTGTGCGTCGAGCCAATCAGCTCTGGCCGCTCTCGTTTGTATGAGAATTCGGTCGTATCCTGCAATATCAGGACATGACCTTGCGATGCGGTGAAGCGGCTTCGAGTTGCTTCGAAGTGTCCTCTCAGAATATCCTGTTCACTGACCTTGGGATTGGAGAAGAACCTATAGGCTGCCTTCGTGTTGCACCAGTCCTGAAAGGCCATCGGAATGCTTTGTCCCATACAGGACCACAAACGCTCAAGAACCAACCGGAATCTCTTTCCCAATCGCTCGTCGCGGAACTGACTTCGTCTAGTCTCTTCATCCAGCCACGCATTGGTTTTCAACTCCATGGCCCCATTGCCTTTGCCGCCTCCGCTCGCCATCTCTCGTTGTTGTCGAATGTACACGCAACAACGTTAACAGAATGGCTCTCTGGTTAACAGAGGCAATCGACCAAATATTTGTGGGTAATCGCAAGGTTGCCCGGACGCTTACCAGCTATCGGCCTCGGCGTGTAAAGATCGTTGCCGATGGGCTGCGTCGTAACGGTTCGTCAGTAAGCCTCGATCGCCACTGTGGTACCGAGCGTCAGCCACTGCGCTGGATTGCAGCAGAGGGGCACACAAAGAATTTCACTTTCGAACTTCGTGACCAGTCCAAGCGCTTTTCCAATGCTCTTGCCGCAGCGGGGATTGGTCCCAGCAATGTGGGGGCGCCCTGCTACCGCGAAGGCCAAAACTTATCATTACCATTCTTGCTGCATGGCGCGTTGGCGCTGTTTGTCAGCCCCACATCACCGCTTTCGACCTCAAGGCCATTAAGCACCGATTCACAACGGGTCATACGAAGAGCGGGAAACTGACTAAATCGCCTCTTCCTGCCGTTGTGATAGTTGCCTAAGCTACGCTCGTTGCCCCCTTCTCGCCTCTGCGCAAAAGGCAACCCTCCCATCTGTCTTAGGGTTTTCCCGCAAAGTTTGCCATTTCCACCTGACCCGCTTACACGAAGCTTACAAGGCCACCAGACATCAAATCAGAGAGTCTCCGTCTCCAGTACAAGGTGCGTACAACTACAGAGGAGACGACCATGCGTAAGTTCTGTATTGCCCTGTCCCTAGTCATTGCGACAGCCCTCGCGGGCTGTGGTGGGGGTGACAATGACACTCCACCATCCTCTGCATCGCCGCCGACACAGACTCCAACATTCGAGGTTGCTGCCTTTGTCGCGCCTCAAAGCGATCTTCTTGAGGAAACCGGCTTCGCCGGCTTAGCACCAAGCTCCCCACAGTTCAAGGAACAAACCATTCGACAAGTTGCTCACCTATCCACAGGCGGCAGCGCACTGAAGATCAAGTTTTCGAACTTGTTCGGCGTAGAGCCGCTGACCCTGGACAAGGTCCACATTGCGCACAACCTTGGAAACGGCAGCATTGATGCTTCGACAGATAAAGCGCTGACATTCTCCGGCAGTCAATCTGTGACAATTCCTCCCGGGTCCGAAATGTACAGCGACGTTATTGCATATCCAACAGCCGCCTTTACGGACCTTGCTGTGAGCATCTACATGAAAAATGCGACCGTCCGAACGGCTAGAAGGTTTTCCTCAACAACGACCTACCTCGGGACGGGCGACTTGACTGCATCGGCCGCAATGCCAAGTGCTACAAAACTGAACGCAATCCACTACATGTCTCAAGTTGTTGTGGTCCGCGAAAGCAAAGTCAACGTCGTTGTAGCAATGGGTGATTCCATCACAGAGGGAGCTGGATCCAGCACTACTGATGCCTATAATTCCTGGCCTGACCAGTTAGCAAGGATCGCAAATTCTCGCTTCGAAGTTTCCGTTGTTAACGCTGGTTTAGGCGGAAATCGATGGGTAAAAAACGTCTTTGGTCAGTGCGGGCTTTGCAGACTGGATCGAGACGTATTGTCTGTACCGGGTGTCACTCACGTCATTATGTCGTTGGGCGTCAACGATATTGGCCTTGGGTACTATTACTCGAACACCTTCAAGGATCCGAGTCAGTTGGTCAATGCCAAACAGATTACTGACAACATCCAAGCCGCTGTGGACAAGGCCAAGGCTAAGGGTATCAAGGTGTACCTTGGCACGATTACGCCATTCAAAGGCACCTACTATTACACCTCCGGGCAGCCTGGCGAAGTCCCCTTTGGCGCAACCGTTCCCTACAATGGCGAGCAGGTCCGTCAGGACGTTAATGCATTCATTCGAGCAAACAAGACAATTGATGGGTTCATCGATTTCGACAAGGTCATGCAGGACCCTTCGGACCCGCAAAAGGCGCTGACCGCGTGGACGTTCGATGGCACACTGCATCCCAACGACGTCGGGTACGCACATATGGCGCAAGCAGTTGATGTCGAGACCCTTCGCTAGGCTAGACGTAAACAGTCTGAAACTTCCGGCTGCATCTCGAAAAATGGGAGACAGCCGGAAGGACAGTCGCACCGACCCCGTGGGTCCCAGCCCCTGGATGCGAACCGCTCTGCACAATTGATGCTTTCCCCTTGACGTTTTAGCAATGAGGGAGGAGGCTGCACACCCAGAAGATGCTGACCCAGCAGAAGGAAGATCCAACGCGGCATTGAGGGAGACATGCATGGAGGTGCAAACGGAGTTCCCTGATGGGTGGTTGCAACTCGCCCAACCCTCTCGGTGGGATGGATTACATATCAATCACTTAGTAGCCCCAAGCTACGAAGGTGAGTTCCAAACTTCCACGGTAATCGTCTCGTTCATCAAGAAGGCAGCGCGCACCTCTGAAGCGCCCTCTATATCAGGCCGCTGGAAGGAACTCGGGATCACTTCCGGAACGATTTGCTCTTTGCCATTTCACTATGGAGACAGGATAAGGACAGAAGGAAACGTCGAAGCGATCAATTTGTTTGTCGATTTTTCTTGGTTGAAGAGCCGTCTTAATGACAGCCTTAATCTATTGGACAGGCCACTTTATGGCATGCATGATAAAGTGTCTCAATGTTTGATGGAAGATATATACAAGGACAATCAAGCCGGGACACCCAATGGCCTTGTCTATTCCGAATCCTTGGCATTGGCCCTGCTGCATCGACTAAACGCGAAATCGCTACAGAGGCCTGTGGACATAAGAGTTCAGCGAGAACAGCGAGTCATCGGCCTTGCCATTGACTATATCCACGCGAACTTGCATGAATCTCTAGCATTGGCCGATATTGCTCGAGCGGCTGGCTACGAAGGCGATCTCTTCGCATTCCTTCGGCTTCTGAGGCGATACACAGGCAAACCACCTCATCGATACATTTTGGACATTCGCCTTGAAGTGGCAAAAAAGATGCTATTAGGAGGCAAGCACACCGTCACTGATGTAGCACTATCTTGTGGCTTCGGTAATATGAGCCACTTCTCCACTGCTTTTAAACGGCATTGGGGAGTAACACCTTCTGCGGTACTTCGGTCTCCAACGCAAGCTAGCGTTTGACAACGGACGGAGAATTCGGTACCCACCGCTCATGTAGTTCTGCTTGCGACAAGAAGGATTTTAGCGGCATGTCGAGTTCGCAGCGCTCCGTACGGCCCGGGCCGAACCGAAGGAACTAAGAGAGTTCCGCTTGTTTAGACCCCAACGGGAATTCCCCGCTGTGTGGCCATCTTTTCGGGTTCGGTACCCGCAAGCAACTCTCTACAAGACAACTATTCCGACAACGGCGCCCTCTCGAGTCAATGCGGCTCCCAAACCGAACATAGTGAGCATGAACAATTCCGCTCAACCGGATCTTGAAACGCTGTTTTCGGTGACTGACTGGGTGCAGCGCTTACCAGCAGCCGCAAAGCACCGAGTTATCGCGGACTCGTATGACCGCACCTACGGACCCCGTGAAATGGTGGGCCGTAGAGGCGAACTCGTTACGTCCTGGATAGGGGTAGTAGAAGGTCTACTCAAAGTCAGTACAGCTACGCCTAGCGGAAGAACAGTCATGTTTACCGCGATACCTGGCGGCTCTTGGGTTGGTGAAGGCTCTGTGATCAAACGCGAACTGAGGCGCTATGATCTCATCGCACTTCGAACAACCCGCGTAATCCACGTACCACAGGCGACATTCATGTGGTTGCTCGCCACGAGTAATGATTTTAGCCGCTACGTCATTGATTATCTGAACGAACGAGCTGGCCAATTCATCGGGATGCTCGAAGTAGCCCGGATCACCGATCCCGCCGGTCGAGTTGCAGGTGCAATCTGCAATTTGTTTCACCCGGTCCTATACGCGAATGCCGGGCCGCTCTTAAACATATCTCAGGAAGAGATTGGCGAACTGGCAGGTTTGTCCCGCTCAACGACTAACATAGCGCTGAAAAAGCTTCATCAGCTTGAATTAGTCGACACCCAGTATGGCGGACTGCTCGTCCTTAACCTTGACCGCCTGAAGACATTCGTGAACGATTGCTGGCCAGAAAGCTAACGTTCTTACCCGCACAACCTTCTCGGCGATGGGAAATCTGCTCTCCCATAGAAGCGCGCCAATCCGAGCTATCACAACTACGGTGGTGGCCGACTGAATTTCATCGCAGGATGCCTCGCTGCGGCGTGCAAACGCCTCACCGCCTGCAACGCGCCCTAGGTATAGCGCAAACGTATCCACAACTAACAGACACTGCGATCTTGCTTCCGCATCGCAGCATCCAGTAGGTCCCAATCCTCCTTCCAATCTGCTCGGGGCACCAGGCTGAGGGCTCTTCGGGTCCATTCATCAGGGTTACTCCTACTCGACATTGTCGGGGCGCAAACAATGTCTTGTTCAGAGACGAACTATTCTGCGAGCAAACTAGGAGGAGACAACCATGAAATCTGTTTTTAAGTCTCATCGAAGTGCTGCGGTGCTTGCAATCATGGCAGCGACCCTTCTTGCTTCCTGTGGAGGCGGAGACGATGAACGCGTGGCGTCGGTCGTAACACTCTCAAACAGAGCGGATATGGTATCTGGTGACGATGTCCTTGTGGAAGTCGTCCTTAAGCAAGGGCAAGATTCTGCTCAGGTTAAAGTTACTTTAAATGGAGACGATGTCACTAGCGCCTTCTCGAAAGGGACGGACGGTAGATTTAAGGCCATGCTGACTGGTTTGAAAAGAGGGACGAATCTGTTGGCTGCCAAGTACAAAGGAGGACCCGTTAAAGCGCTAACAATAACGAACTATCCCATTGGAGGACCGATTTTTTCGGGTTCCCAAATGCAGCCATGGATCTGCGAAACGGATACATTCGGGTTGGGCCCGTCAGTTGATGCCCAGTGCAACGCACCGAGTCAGGTCGCGTACGTCTACAGATCGAAGGATCCAGCGCAAGTGAGTTTCCTTCCGTTCGATCCAAAAAACCGCCCTACCGATGTGGCGACGGTTACGACGGACACGGGAGTGACGGTTCCCTATATTGTTAGAGTCGAAACTGGGACGGCAAATCGCGGCATATACGTCATTGCCTATATCGCTGATCCGGCTCAAACAGCATCACCGCTGAATCCCCCAGCAAGCTGGAACGGAGCGCTGGTCTACGCGTTTCGCGGGGGTGCCTTGCCTCAGCATCGCCAAGGCCCAATCGATTTCAACAAAGCGAGTGGCTATAACAATCCGCGGGATACTGTTCTGCAGCCGACGGCGGCCGCCGCTTTGGCCAAGGGGTATGCCGTGGTGACCAATACTCTCAATCACTTCGCGCAAAACACCAACAGTGTCACATCCGCTGAGACCGCGATCATGATGAAGGAGAAGGTCGCTGAGCTTCTTGGTGAGATTAAGTACACGATTGGCATCGGGGAGTCTGGTGGCTCAATTCAGCAGAATCTGATCGTCAATGCCTATCCTGGCATCATTGACGGCGCTATACCAAACGCCACTTTTACAGATGTTTGGTCTACGAACACGGAGGTTCAGGATTGCTCGCTGCTCGCGAGATACTTCGACGCCAACCCTGGCATGTGGTCGAACGTTTCGCTGCAGAACGCAGTGATGAGCAACGCTAATCTGACGCCCGGGACATGTAGGTCATGGATTTCCTCGCACAGATTAGATACAGGGTGGATGAATCCAGCATCCCCTGCATGCTTCAATGCCAACCCTACTTTGAGCGCAACACCGAATCCGAAGGAGCCTTGGGAGTATGACCCTGTCACAAATCGCAAAGGCGCGCGCTGTACATTGCAGGACTACCAGGCAAACACCTTCGGTTTGCGCGACGACGGCTTCGCTCACCGTCCGTACGACAACGTCGGGGTGCAATACGGTTTGGCAGCGCTCAATGCCGGAACGATCACAGCAGAGCAGTTCGTTGACTTGAACGAACGTATCGGGGGTCGTGATATTGACTGGAACTGGACGGAGTCGCGAGCCCTCGCAACGACGGAGGCCCTCGACAGGGTTTACCGATCTGGGCAATACAACCTAATGAACAATGCAGCCAGTACTCCTATCATCGACATTCGTAGTTGCACCAATACTGAGATCCACTCTTGCTTCAATACTTTCAAGCTTCGGCGAAGGCTTGAAAACTCAACCGGACAAAAAACCAGTGCAGTTCTGCTGCTCAACAAACCAGCGCTCGACAATATTGAGCTGGATATCATGGCGGCATGGTTGCGGGCGGTCAAGGCCGACAACAGAGCCGGTTCTTTGACCGAGAAGGTGGCACGGAACAGGCCAGCCGACGCTGTCGACTCTTGCTGGATTAACGGTAGCCGTGTGACAGATACCGAGGCGTGTGCCGCAGAGAATCCGTACTTTGGAGAGCCTCGGATGGGTGCTGGGGCGCCCATTGACGCCCCAGCTGCAAAGTGTCAGCTCGCACCACTGAACCGCGCAGGCTATGGCGTGACGTTTTCAGATTTACAGTGGGCAAGGATGCAGACGGCCTTTCCGCAAGGTGTATGTGATTGGACCAAGCCTGGGGCCGGTCAAAGTGGCGCTGTTCCATGGCTTTCGTATGTCAACGGTCCTGGCGGCGAACCCATACCTGCAGCGCCCGTAGCTCGGGATGAATAGCTGGCCACAAGTGCCTTCTGGCTGCCAACGCCAAGAATGCCGTGCTCGCAAATGTCAATGACACCGACTCTGCGAGCGAGGCTTAGGATGCTGACGAAGGTGCGGAGATGGAACGCACCATAGCCGGGAAAGCTCTTCTCGCCGGCTCCCCACAGCAAAAGTTCAAGATCTTGCCTGTTTACAGAGGCTGCTCAACGCAACCCCACAAAAAGGCTGAGTGCACTGCGCTGACAAAGCCAGGAGGCATACGCCTTCTGGCTTTGTCAAATTCGTCCGGCGTCAAGAGGCTTAATTTCCCCCTCCTTGGCGTTCTCCTTCGCAGCCTGACTTCACCTATCAGACATGGCAAAGCGCCGACGACGCCGCGGTTTCCCGCGGCGCCGGCGCTACCGCTCCTTCCCACGGATCTCGGCGAGCGCGGTTTGACGTCCTTTGACTTAGCCCTCCTGGAGCCGCTTTCATCACATATTCGTACCAAGTCCATGTGTTTCCGGCTGCCGCAAGGAGGAATCGGTGAGAACTGGCTCTCACGCGGCCATCCTGTTGTATGCTAGAAAATGAAAGTTCACGCAGTAAATTTCCCGAAATGAGAAACGTCGACCTTGATGATCTTCACATCTTCCGCTCCGTTGTACGGGAGGGCGGTGTTGCTAAGGCCGCTGCCCGCCTTAACCGTGTACCGTCCAATGTAACGACACGCATAAAGCAGTTGGAGGACCGCCTTGGGGTTTCACTGTTCAGGCGCCAAGGTCGCAACCTCGTGATCACGGAGTCAGGTCGCATACTCCTCGGCCATGCTGAGCGGCTACTGAAAATGGCAGACATTGCGGAACAAGAGGTCCGCAGCGGTATGGCGGGTGGCGTCCTGCGACTTGGCACCCTGGAAAGTACTGCTGGCGCTCGGTTGCCGCCGCTGCTGTCCGCCTACCATCTGCAGAACCCCGGCATGTCGATCGAGCTTCAGACTGGCATCACCGACGCGTTGTTGCGCATGCTTGAACGATTCGAGATTGATGCAGCGTTCGTTGCGGAGCCATTTGAGAAGGGGCGCTTCTCCAGCATACCGGTCTTTGAAGAAGAGTTGACGCTCATTTCGGCCAAGGGCGGCCCCAAGATCCGCAATGCGAGCGACTTGAGTGGCCAAACCATTGTTGTATTTCCACATGGCTGCTCTTACAGGCGTCGCCTTGTCGAATGGCTTGCAGAGGAAGGCGTATCTCCGGGAAGAATTCTGGAGTTTGGGTCCTATCACGCTATCGTGGCCTGCGTAGCGGCGGCAACCGGAGTAGGCATTATCTCGGCCGAACTGCTTGAGCGAGCAGTATTGGGAACGGCAGTCCAGCGCCACCCCCTGCCTTCAAGGCTTCGCGGCAACCGGACACACCTAATATGGTCGGACGATCCCAGCCCACCGCTGCAGGCTCTAATGGCACTTTTGCCAATGCTGCGTAACAAGCGACAGATGGAGATGGCAGCCTGAGCTCCAAATGCGCTTGCGGTCGCACTACGTTAGCCCTACCTGGCAAGCCTTCGACCAACGGCATATGAGGGGAAAAAGTCACACTCCCCTTCTCTCAAGCGCATCGGCGAGGACGAACAGCCGGCAATGGGGGGCATGTAGTGGCCGCGCTCGGCTCGCATAGGCCTATGGCAATTCGCCGCGGTCAGAGCCGCACTCATCATTTCTTTTTTAGAGAATTGATGATCAATATAATTCACTATTCAGAATCATCCAACAAGCCTAGACTGCGACTTGGTCGACGATCCAGTGTTGCCTCATGCGCCCCAACCCACTTCTTCTCATCCAGGCGGGCACACCACCTGCGGACATCCGCGAGCGCGAAGGCGACCTGCCAGACTGGTTCCGGCGGGCGCTTGGCCCACAGGCTGACGGGCTAGAAGTGATCCGGGTATTCGAGGGCGAGCCCCTGCCTTCGCCGGGTTCCCACCGGGCAGCGATCATTACTGGCTCCTGGGCGATGGTCACCGAGCGGCTGGACTGGAGCGAAGCCACGGCGCATTGGATTCGTCAAGCAATGGACGTCGGCATGCCCTTGTTCGGCGTGTGCTACGGACACCAGTTGATGGCCCACGCCCTGGGCGGGCAGGTCGGCTATCACCCCGCGGGCCTGGAAGTGGGCTGTCAGGAGATTGAGGTGCTCCCCGCCGCCGCATCCGACCCACTCGCGGAAGTTCTACCCTCACGCTTCGCGGCCCATCTGACCCATCTGCAAACCGTATTGACGCCGCCACCAGGAGCCGCGGTCCTGGCCAGATCGTCGCATGACCCGCACCAGATCGTGCGCTATGGACCGCATGCGATCTCAACCCAATTCCACCCCGAATTCACTCCCAGCATCTCCGCTGCCTGCGTGAAGCGCCGCGTCGACATGCTGCGCAACGAAGGCCGCGACCCCGAGGCGATGCTGAACGATTTGCGTGAAACGCCTATTCCCAAAGACTTGCTGCGGCGCTTCGTTCAGTCCTACGTTGGCGAGCTGGAAGCCCACACCACCATTTGAGTAAAGGAAGCCCTTTCCATGGCACTGAAGAAAATTGGCCTGATCGGAGGCATGAGCTTCGAAGGCTCAGCCGTGTACTACCGAAAGATCAACGAAGCGGTGAACCACGCGCTCGGAGAGCTGAACTCGGCGGAGATCCTGCTGGATTCAGTCAACTTCCAAGACATCGTGGCAATGCAGAAAAGCGGCCGCTGGAACGATGCCGGCGAACGGTTGGCCAAGGCGGCACGCAATCTGAAGGCGGGCGGCGCGGACTGCGTGATGGTGTGCGCGGTCACCATGCACCTAGTCGCCGATGACGTAGCTCAGGCTACAGACCTGCCGTTTATCCATATCGTCGACGAAATGGCCAAGCGCCTGAAGGCGGCGGGCTGCAGCAAGCCCCTGCTGATCGCCACGCGCTACACCATGGAAAACGGCTTCTATCCCGCGCGCATGAAGCCTCACGGCATCGAGGTCATGGTGCCCGATGCGGAGGGACGAACACAGATCCACAACATCATCTTTGACGAGCTGAGCCTTGGAAAGATACTTGATAGCTCCCGCGATGTGCTGGTGACGCTGATCGAGAGGGCCAAGGCACAAGGCGCTGATTCGGTCATCTTTGGATGCACAGAGATTTGCATGATTCTTGAAACCGACAAGTTGCCTTTGCGGGGCTTCGATTCCACCGCTGTACACGCCGAAGCCGCCGTGGCATTCGCCTTGGGCAACTCCGACAGCCACCCTGGTGTGAGTGTTCCTTCCAAGCAAGACAAGTAGACAAGCCATGAAAGAAATCCAAACCTCTCAAGCGCCTTCGGCCATAGGCCCGTATTCGCAAGCCATTGCGCATAACGGATTCCTGTATGTCTCCGGCCAATTGCCGCTCGATCCGGCCAGCGGCGCCATCGTCGGTGACGACGCAGCAACGCAGGTCGTCCAGTGCCTGGCTAACATCCGCGCCATCGTGCAGGCCGCTGGCAGTGACATGAACAAGGCGGTGAAGACCACGGTGCTGATGACTGACCTAGCTGAGTTCTCGGCCGTGAATGAAGCCTATGGACAATTCTTCCATGCACCCTACCCGGCGCGGGCTACTTACCAGGTCGCAGCGTTGCCGAGGAGCGCGCGCGTCGAGGTGGAAGCCATCTTCGCCTTCGACTGACTCGCCTCCCCGGTGCTGCCTGCACGGTTCATAGCATCCTTACCTAAGAAAATCACTTGACGCGACACAGCCGCACTCGTTGGCCAGCGCTGCAAGTAGACTCACACACTTCTACAGGAGCGTCTGGCTCCTTAGCGCCCGACAATTCTCCTACATGTGGGAGAACATCGGGTTTCCGGGTACGGGGACGTCGGCCGCAAGGATCGTCCCTGTACCCGATTCGGTAATGTAAAGCGTCTTGTTGTCAGGCCCGCCGTATGCAATGTTCGTTGTGAACTGCATTCCCGGCGCTCGCACTCGATGCGTCGGCTCCCCATGACGGTCCACAATCCACACCGAGCCTAAGCCGACGTGTGCAATAGCCAGGCCACCCTCAGCGTCGAGTGCGAGGCCGTCCGGACCAGCTCCGCCCGATAGCTGGACAAAAACGCCGACCTTCGTTGCGTTCCCATTGCGGTCAAAGGGGACCCTCCATACAGCGTTTGCACGAGTGACCGCAAGTAAAACGCAGCGTTCCTCGAGATCCATAACGACCCCATTTGGACTTGGAACATTGCTCAGCAGGCATGATAGACGTCCATCGACCGTCATTCGGAAGAGCCTTCCCGACGGATCCTGCAAACCTGATGTACCTTGGTCCGTGAAGTAAAGATCTCCGTTAGACGCGAAGAACAGGTCATTCAGAGCTTTGAAGTGCTCCACGCCGTATCGCTCGAGGATCCGCGTGACTTTTCCGGAATCAGGGTCTACGGTGACCAAGCCAAGTTTGAAATCCGAAACGAACAACCTGCCGTCACGATGGACTTTGAGTCCATTGGGCCAACCGTCATACTCTGCTACAAGCTCGAAATCTCCTCCTGGTGGAATACGAAAGATGCGACCATTGGGAAGATCTACACAATAGAAGTTGCCGTGCCGGTCAAACGAAGGCCCCTCCAAGAGAGACTCGCTAGGCGTTCCGGCCGGCTGTCCGGAAACCCAGTCTGGATTTGGCACACAAGCGCGCCAATGACCGGGTAGTTCCGCAACTTTCTTAGCCTCAATAATAGGTGGCGGTTTAAAAAACATCTTGCGGCCTCTTTCTATTAATCCATCTTCAAACCAAGCTCTTTGATGAGAGGCCCTAGCTTTTCGGTCTCGGTATCGATCATGGCTCCCAGTTGCTCAGGTGTACTCGACGTAGCCGCAAGGCCAAGCTCAAGGAATCGCTTCTTTATATCAGGCATCTCCAGCACCGCATGAAGGTCTCCTTGCACACGCTGTTGAACATCCCGGGGCAAGCCGGCAGGCGCCACGATAGCATGCCACAGAGGCGCATCCGAGTTCTTTAGTCCCATTTCAGTCAGTGTCGGCACTTCGGGGAGCACGGTCACCCTTTTCGCGTCACTAGTTGCCAAGGCGCGCATCTTGCCTTGCTTGACGAACGGCAGATTCGCAGCGACACCGTCCATTGCAAGATCAATATCTCCACCGGCGAGCGCTCTTGTCACATCAGAGCCACTCTTGTATGGGACATAGACGAGTTGAATCTTCGCATCCCGACTAAGCCTCTCAACCGCTAGTTGCAACCCGACCGTTCCGCCTCCTATCGTGTACTTGCCAGGGTTCGCGCGCACAAGGGTCAAGAATTCCTTAAAAGTCTTCGCGGGAAACTTCTCGTTTGCAAAAAGAACGATCGGAACGGTCGCGACGAGCGAGATCGGTGTGAAGTCTTTCTTTACGTTGTAAGATAGTTTCGAAAACGTAAATGGATTAACGGTCAATGTGGAGTTGACAGCCTGTAGCAATGTATATCCGTCCGGTGTAGCGCGCGCAACCTCACTCGCACCGATTGCTGTGTTGGCGCCAGGCTTGTTGTCTATGATGACAGGCTGCCCCCAACGTTCGCTCAGCTTTTGTCCAACCGCACGAGCAACGGTATCGGCCGGGCCTCCTGCAGCAACAGGCACGACAATCCTCACTGGTCGACTCGGCCACTTCGCCTCGGCCGCCGCTGATTCCGCAACAAATGCAGCGACCAGCATAACGGCGTGCATACAGAACCATGTTCTTTTCATGCTTTTTGTCTCCTGAGATATGTTGTTTGATCCCCCGTACTTTGGGGACCTCAGAACTTGTCAGTCTGTCAGTCCACTTCTGGCGCCAGGTACTGAACCAGATCGCTATCGACTTCGATGAGAGTGTCAAGCAACATGAAAGACAAGGCTTTTCCGTGGGTATCTAGGTTTTTTGAATGGTTCACGCCTCCGTCAAGCACGTTGTCGATGACGACATTCATGGCGTGAAGATTCGGTAGCAGATACCGAGTGACAGCGCTCGGCTGCCTGTCACGGAAGATCTGTGCCACCACTTCCGCGGTCACTTGTTGGACGATCGTATCGAACAACGCGGGATGCCATGCAATGACACTGATGTTGGACCGGTCGCCCTTATCCCCCGTGCGGCCATGTGCGGCCCGGTACAGGGGAACGCTGTATTTTGAAGTGATGGTATTCATTCGATGATCTCGTAGTTGGATTGGATTGCCGAGCGCGGGACGTAGCACGGCAGAGTATCGAGACGTTGACGGAGTCCTGCTCGAACACCACCTCCGCCTGCGGGCCCGCACGTGTACAGGGCGGTTACCTCACGTCCGACGAGCTCTGCGACCTTCTGATCTTGGTGTACAGCTGCGACACGCAATCGGACATCTCGAGCTGAACCCTGTGGCGTTCGGGCAAGCCGGCGTCCGGCATCGTCCCCATGAATGCTGAGAACCCCAATCAAGTCAATTCGGAGGTCCAACTTAGCTCCAAGCCTATGCTTTACGATGTCGGCGGCCAGCCGCGCTCGAGCCTCAGCTCGCGGGCCCGCGTAGGAAATTTCTCCCTCTCCGAGCCATCCACCATCCTGGCAGACGAGAACTTTTAGCGTACCAGGCCACTCTCGACCTTCGACACCGCTCACCCTCACGCAGTCCGGCCCGATCTGCTCGACAACGCTGTTCGAGATGTCGGAGATTGCGTCCGGTGCGAGATAAGCGCTCGGGTCATCAATTTCGTAAAGCATCTGTTCTCTTACGACCCGGGTGTCCACTAGCCCGCCAGTATTGTCCGCTTTCGTGATGACACAATTGCCGTCAGCATCGACTTCCGCGATCGGGTATCCGATGTCAAAGAGATTTGGCACGTCTTTCACGCCGGGATCGGCAAAGTATCCGCCCGTCACCTGAACCCCACATTCAAGTAGGTGGCCAGCCATTACAGCTCTACCGCGCCTTGTCCAATCGTCTCGTGCCCAACCGAAGTGAGCGAGCAAGGGCCCTACGCAAAGGGCTGAATCTGATACCCGCCCTGTTACCACGATTTCCGCTCCGTCCAGCAAAGCATCCGCGACCGAATCAGAGCCAAGATATACGTTTGCAGCGACCATGCGCGCTTCATCAAGAGCGTCGCCTAGAGCCTCACGAAAAAAGGGCAGGTAGGTATCGCTTGAAAGATCATCCCCCGTTACAACGGCGATACGAGGTGACCGGATCCCCAAGCGAGCTGCCAGGGATTGGATTCTGCGAGCGGCCGCGCGAGGATTTGCAGCACCAAAGTTGCTCACAATCTTGATGCCGTGCCGGAGACATTTTTCCAGGACGGGCTCGAGGATATCCTCAAGCCATGGATCGAAGCCCGCTTCCGGGTCTTTGCGTCGCTCCAACTGGGCAAGTGCGAGGGTACGTTCGGCTAGCGTTTCGAAGATGAGACACGACGGCAAGTTGCGTCGAATCAAAGTCTCCACCACAGGAACTGCGGCGTCGCGGCGATCTCCGGAGAATGCGGAGGCAGCACCAATAAGGAAAGAGGATTTCGAGTTCACGGTGGCGTAGTCCAATGTCACAAGTACATGACAGGACTCTAGGCGCGCCCTCGACGACCGTCCAACTCAAAGATTGGATGGTGGCCATTCAATAACGAAATGGATGTCTATTCGTTGGCGCCACGTCGCCGGTTGTCCAGCTACTTCGGAACACGTTCTCGCAGCAGCCCTGCCAATCGCTCTGCTGCTCCTTTTGGAGGGCTGTCCGTTCTCCAAGCGAGGAATATCTCCCGCGCAAAGTTGCCTCCCGCGATGGGGCGCATGACAAGGCTCTCCGACTGGAAGATCGAGCGGTTCACGTCGGTAGCAACGCTGATTCCCACGCCGGATTCGACCAGCGCTTTGATGGTATGGATGTGTTCGGTCTCACACACCACTTCCATTGAGTCAGAGCTGAGTGCCGCGTCGATCTGCGCACGGGCCGCGGTTCCCTTCGCATAGTGGATGAACGGATAGTCGATGAGGTCCGTCAGTCCAATACTGGGCCGCTCCGCGAGAGGGTGATCCGCGCGACACACCACTCGAAAAGGGTCCCGCCAGAGGACTTCCGTGGTAATCCCTGGGGGGGCTACGTTAAGGGCCGTCACGGCAAAATCGGCCCGCTTCGCCTCAACGAGCGTCATACAGTCACGAGGAAAGACAGCGAACAGCTCTACCTGGATGCCGGGAATCGCTTGACGAAGCTCTCCGAGGATGGGAGGAAGCCACTCATACGTCAGCCCCACCATGGCCGCTATCGCCACCTGGTTCTTAGGATCTAGCGCCTCTCGGATGGAATGCATCCCCTCATCGAAATCACGTACAACCCGAGCCGAAAGCTCAGCAAACCGCTCTCCTGCTGGCGTTAGATGCACACCTCTTGAGTTCCGAAGTATGAGCTGGTGCCCTACTGTCTCTTCCAGGCCGCGCATCATTGCGCTAAACGCCGGTTGAGAAAGGTGTACTGCAGCTGCTGCCTTCGTAAAGTTCCGAAGCTGCTGCAATGCAATAAAGGCGCGCATTTGACGGGTTGACAGATCCATACAACTTGGTTGTGAGGTTCATACCTCGAATAGTACCCTTCCCTTGAGCCTTGAGCACACAGTCAGTGTCCCCGAGTGCGCTCGAGTACTTGGTCCGCTTCGGCGGCCCTCCCTGTAAATCCAGAGCACCCGCTACGCTGCAATCGGAGCCGTGGATCGCTGCAATCCAACTTTTGATTTGGACTGGTCACCGCCTTTTGCTTACAGTCTCGACACGGCATTTGGCCGAGCTAGAACCAGATTGCAGGAGACACAATGCAGGAAATGCGACGCAGGAGCGTCATGGCACTGGCACTTTCGCCGCTTGCCCTAACAGCGGGCGGTGCGCGGGCGCAGACCCCTGCCTCCACATACCCCAACAAGCCGATTCGGCTAGTGGTCCCATTCTCGGCAGGCAGTGCAACCGATCAGTTGGCGAGGGCTCTCAGCTCTGTCATTTCGGCGGCAAGTAAGTTTCCCATGGTTGTCGAAAACAAAGCCGGCGCCGCGGGCATCCTGGCTGTGCAGAGCGTGACCACGGCAGCTCCAGACGGGCACACCCTGCTAGTGGGCGGTACAACCACTCACAGTGCGAACCCCTTTCTCTTCAAGCACCTTCCTTACGATCCCATACGAGATTTCACACCGATCACGATGCTCGGCCAAGGGTGGCAGGTGCTCGTGGTCTCTCCAACACTACCGGTGCGTTCGCTTGCAGAGTTGATTAAGTACGCGGCCGCTCGACCAGGCATGCTCAACTATGCGAGCGGAAGTTCCGGGAGCCGAATCGGCAGCGAAGCGTTTCTTCAAAAGACCGGCCTCAAGATGACACACGTGGCGTTCAAGGGTAATCCCTTAGCGATCACTGAGGTGATGGCGGGCAGAACCGAGATGATGGTGCTGGATACGGGCACCGCTATCCCACACATCCGAAGTGGGAAGGTTCGAGCGTTGGGTGTGACGAACACAACGAGGTCGCCGCTCTTGCCCGAGGTACCCTCCATTAGCGAGTCAGTGCCAGGATACGACGTGTCAAACTACTTTGGTCTTTGGGGGCCAGCAGGTATCAGGCCTGAGCTCGCAGGGCGCATTGCTGCCATGTTCGCCGACGCGGCGAAGTCGGAGAAGGCCCGGAGCGCCTTCTATTCAGTGAGTGGCACTGCTGTACGCACGTCGACACCGGTAGAACTGGCGGAATACCAACGGCATGAGGCACAGAACTACGGGCGCATAATCCGTGCGGCAGGAATTGTCCCGGAATAGCCTACTTCATAGCGTGGCGCGGGCGTCGGCTTGAATTCGAGGCCCCGCCATCAAGCTAGTAACGTATTGAGAGCGGTCTCCCGCAGCAGGAAAATCACCTTATATTTTTTCAACGTGTCGTGGCATCGCATATAGCAAATGAATCTAAGCCATGCCACCTCCACGGAGATATACGATATTGTCACACGTCGGCCGACCACAAGGCGCCCGACGGGAGGGCCGCCCTTTCCATTGAAAGGCTTCGGTGGTGACCGCCTCGTTGGTCGGCTAGATTACGGCAGCAACGGGGGGAGACCGGTCTCTGTGGGGGAAAGAGTTGAGACGGCCGGCACGCGGGCGAAGATAGCGCGTGGCTCGAAAAGACTGTCGGAAGCATCCAGGTCCGGATGCCGGAAGGACCCTCGCTTTAAGCGTGTAGGGGGCCTTCGGCTGTCCCCAGCATATATAAAGTGAGAATATGCTTACTAAAAAAGCCTAAGCATATCTTTACGTAAGCATATGCATTTGGTTATTCCTGATCCTATGCTTAGGTTTCCATATGTATTGGGAATAACCCAATACTCCTCAGCGCAGATCTCTTCGTCTGGTTGAGCATACCTGTACGTGCACATGGACCGCTTCGCGGTCGGGCAGCCAGGAAGAACTGTACGGATGCAAGCCATTCCTGCTCCACACATCCCTGCGCTCGCTCCGAACCACCAAGGCATACGGGTTCTCGTACACGCGTTAGATTCCGCCCAGAAGCCGCGCAAAACTCCCATCGGCTGCAGGGGTCTGCAGCGCATCTCGCCCTCCGCTGTCCGAAACCTGTCGTCTGCCCCATTCCACTCTCGGTAGTGCTGGAGTCCATCGCCACAGAAGGTCGGGGGTGTCGGGGGCATCATTTTCATCTACCGCGTTCCCCGTCTTGTTGAGTGCCAGGCCAAGGAGGCCAAGTGTCTGCCGTCCCTCTAGCCGGATTCTGCAGAGAACACTAGGGCCAACATTTCTCATTTTGAGAATGTCAGTTCTCAAACAAACACTTTAATCAGCATTAGCTGTCATAAATCTCGATTAACGTCATGTTGGCCGTGCACTCCTAATCGAGCTGCTCAGTGCTACCTCGCGTGTATTACCAGCGAACACCTCACCTTTCTTAAACGCTTCGACATTACTGAAATGGAAACCCGCTACATCGCCGCAGCCTTACTGGCCTGCACAGCGAGCCCGGCCTTCGCTCTGAATATTTTGCTCACCAACGACGATGGCCTCACCAGCAACTTAAAGGCACTGTACGAAGCCCTTAAGGGTGCAGGCCACAACGTCATCGTCAGCGTTCCTTGCACTGGACAGAGCGGCCGCGGCGCAGGCATCGTCATGTACAGCACGACGATCATCGTCCCTGACAATGACAAGACCCAAATCGAGGCCGAAGGCGGCTGCCACAACGGCGCCGCTGCCACCGGTGAGCCGGCGGTGGGCCCTTTTACAAAGGCGGGCTACACCAACGGCGACTACAACTACGCCCATGGCACCCCGGTAATGGCGACGATGTACGGGTTGGATGTGCTTGCTCCTGCGCGCTGGGGTAAGGCGCCCGACCTGGTGCTATCCGGGCCAAACGAAGGGCAGAACCTCGGCTACGTCGTCAATAGCTCTGGCACCGTGAGCAACGCCCAGAGCGCGGCACAGCGCGGCATTCCGGCCATCGCCCTGAGCGCGGGCGGGGACTCTGTCGACAACGCAGGCCTGGCAAGCCCCGTTTCCGGGGTCGTTGCACAGCTGACTATCAAGCTTATCAACACGCTGCGTACCAAGGCGAACGGTGGTCCGCTGCTACCTGCAGGGCTGGCGCTGAACGTCAACTTCCCGAATGCACCGTCGGCAGCCACCCCTTTCGCGTTCTCGCGGCATGGCACTTACGACATCTACCAGTTTAGGTTCAAGGGCACGGCGCCATACGGCCTGGGAGTGGGCGGGAGCCCGGGATCGCCAACGCCTGCTCAAAGCGAGGATGAATCCGTTGTCTACAAGACCAAGACGGCCGTCACAGCCATGCAGGTCGGCTTCGAGCAACGCCCTGCGGGCCAGCAATGGCTGCGACTGCGCCTAGCTGAATTGTTTGGTCAGTGAGGCATGCCGATGAAACGCTTCCTTCCCGTTTTCTCCCTGGTGACCGCGAAGTACTGACCGGCTGCGGCGGCGACAATACGTCCGATAGCGCGAGCGCGGCCACCAGCTTGTCGGTCGCCGATGTCGATCCTGGTGCTTACATTGTCAGCGTTGGCGACAGTGAGAATCCCGCGGTTGGCAAGTACTACGCGGCACCGGACGGCAGCCGGCACCTAGTAATCGCCGATGCAGACGACAAGGCCACTCTCATCTACCGGCGCGCCAAGGGTGGCAACTGGGTTGCCGCCCCTGCTTCCACTGACGCCGTTAGCGTCAAGCTGTTGCGGGCGGATCCAGTGCCTGCGGCAATCGTCGAGATGATTAGCGTGGCGGGAATGTACACGACCGCGCTACCATCTGGCGCTGCGGCGCGCTTCACGATCACGCCGGAAGGCAAGGTCACGCCCGGAGATTCGGCGTGCCAGCTCTCGGGCATTGTAGACGCGCATGGCATGCCGAATACGCTGAGCCTGAAGCTGTCTGCGGCAGACTGCGGCACGCTACCTGCCAACGTCAACGGCATACTGGCGGTCGACACCGACTACCGTCCCGCCGCATTCCGCCTGATTGCAGACGATGGCAACCGGATTGTGGACCTCTGGGCCTATCGCGACTGACCTGATCAATCACCCTGCCAAACGGTGCCAATCCTACGGGGTAGGCGCCGTTTATCGCTTCGCTGCGGCGTTGGAGCGAATGAGCCGTCGGAGCAAGGCGTTGGCGTGCGGCGTGTCACGCGGCCCGGTCAACTTTGCATTCGCTTGGTTCGAAAAAAAGACCAGCCATCATCCACGGGGACAAACGATGGCCGGATAAAGGGTCAGGTTCAAGCCCCTCACAACGCTCTTGCTTTTATCGAGTCGCGCGGAAGGCCTCGGCCTTCAGGCCAGGTACGCAGGGCGCTATAGCGCTCGTGCAGAAAGGCGCCACGGTTCTTGGAATAAGAGGCAACGGCTGCGGAACGGTTCAGGACCGCAACGTTCACGCCGCCAAGAACATCCTTGTCCTCGGGTACGGGTCTAGCAGCAAATCCCTGCCCTTCCAGCACCGCTGGCAGTCGCAGGCTGAGGGCACGGAGAACATCAAGGATTGACGCCGCCTCTGCACATGGAGATCAATTTTCCACCTGAGAGCCTTGCGCATAGGTTGATACACGGAACCGCTCTTTCGAGCCTGTCGCCTTTCGTCTGGCAAGGCGCCAGCCAACTGCCAAGCCAATAGCGAGTACCGGAATCATTGCGAACGTAATCGTCCCATTCGGATAGTCCAATGCCATCAATAGCAGCACGACTGCGAGGAACACCAAGGTAAGCCACGACGTGAATGGCGCGCCAGGCATCCGAAACGAAACATCACGCATTTCGCCGCGATTCACTGCGCGCCGGAAGAGAATCTGGCAAAGGACGATGGACGCCCACGTCGTAATGATGCCGATGGCAGCAATATTGAGGACAATCTCAAATGCTCGCTCTGGAACGATATAGTTCAGAGGGACGCCAATCGCAATGAGGCAGATCGTCACCACAATGCCGCCATAAGGTACGCCGCGGGCATTCATCCTGGCGACGTATTGAGGAGCTGACCCACCCATGGCAAGGGACCGCAACACACGCCCAGTCGAATACAAGCCAGCATTGAGATTGGACAACGCAGCAGTGAGCACAACAACGTTCATAATGCTGTCGATATGCGGGATTCCCAGCTTGCTGAAGAACGTCACGAACGGGCTTTCATGCGCACTATATGCAGTCCAAGGAAGCAGCGTGATCAGCAGCAGTACCGATCCAACGTAAAATAGTGCGATCCGCCACATGACGCTATTGATGGCTTTAGGCAACACCTTACGAGCATTTTCGGTTTCACCTGCTGCGACCCCAACAAGCTCAATGCTGGCATACGCGAATACCACACCCTGAACAATCAGAACGGCGGGAAGAATCCCATGCGGAAAGATGCCGCCATTGTTCGCGATGAGTTGCAGTCCTGGAGTATGTCCGTCAATAGTCTGTCCACTGGCGAGAAAGAATGTTCCAACAACCAAGAACAACACGATTGCGCCGACCTTAATAACGGAGAACCAGAACTCCATTTCGCCGAACAGTTTCACTCCGATCATGTTAATGACCGACACAACTGCGAGTGCTCCTAGCGCGATCGTCCACTGAGGTACGTCCGAGAAAATGGCCCAGTACTTCAAATAAATCGCAATAGCCGTGCTGTCAGCGATGCCCGTTGCCGCCCACGCTAAATAGTACATCCAGCCTGTGACAAATGAAGCGCGCTCGCCCATAAACTCACGGGTATAGGAAGCGAAACTCCCACTTGTCGGCCTGTGCATGACCAACTCGCCGAGTGCTCGCATAATGAAGAACGCGAACACACCGCACACGAGATAGGCGACTGCCAAAGCAGGCCCCGCACTCTGCAACCTGCCGCCAGCACCCAGGAACAAACCAGTCCCAATTGCGCCCCCCATCGCGATCATTTGCACGTGTCTGGGCTTTAGCTTCTTTTCATAGCCTGCTTCATGAGAAGCTAGCCAGCTTTCCTTATCGGAATTACCGTCGCCTTCTATTT
This sequence comes from Cupriavidus sp. GW821-FHT07C08, assembly GCF_059419025.1. Classification (NCBI taxonomy): domain Bacteria; kingdom Pseudomonadati; phylum Pseudomonadota; class Betaproteobacteria; order Burkholderiales; family Burkholderiaceae; genus Cupriavidus; species Cupriavidus sp. GW821-FHT07C08. The sequence continues at coordinate 139,734 of NZ_JBWKQZ010000014.1, read as the reverse complement.
TGGCAGTAGGGGCTGCTCTGTTGTTAAACCTATCCATTATGTTCCTCCTCTGTTGACGTACTTATTAAATACTTTCAACGACATATAGAGCGGATCAGCCTCGCAACCCGACCCACCCTACTAGTTGGTAAGTGCCCCTGCGCAAAAAAAGGAACCATGTCGCCTGCGAGCGATGGTTCCTTCAGCCGAAACTAATGATCGCAACGTTAGTTGTCGCGGCCACGTCGCGCGCCGCCTCCCTTTGTGGCACCGGAAGGTTCATGTTTTCAACACAGGCTACCTACTAGTTGGTAAGCCGTCAACCCGTGGTAACACCAATCTGGCGCCTGATGCCAGGGAAGATATGCTGTGGATCTACGACGGTTGTGCTATTTCGTCGCCGTTGCCCAGCACGGAAGCATCAGCTTTCTGCTTCAGGCCAAGCATTGATTGCCCAACCCACGCCGACTCGTCAGCTGCGGGCGTTGACGGAAGCTCGAAACTGCGCTGTTTGAGCGAACGCCACGCAGCGCAATCTGACCGACGCAGGCAAGCAGTTGCTAACGGACGGGAACAGGATCCTCGACGACACGGCGGCAGCGTGGAGTTCGCCTGGCTGCCTCGCAATATCGCCCAAATCTGGCACGACAAGCTGATTCACTGCATTTTTTTAAGGCAGTGTTCATTCCCAAGCATCCGTCCACGGTGTGGAAATGGGTTCAATGCTCACGCTAGTCGCTGCGGGCATGGGGTGCACAGCGCTCCCCGAATCGATGAGAAAAATTGCGCCAGTGGTCTCAAGCTACTTTGCGAGACAAGGCAAAAGCATGGGCTAGTAGGTTTCCCATACTAGCCCATACACCGCTCTTTCGCAGAGAGCAAAAATGCGCATAGCAGCCGCGCACGCAGCAGACGCTGCGCCCATGGAATAGCCATGAAGCAACCACACCGGTGGCCGTCTTCACGCAAGATCTCATGAGTGGAAGTCGCCGCGACTTGGAAGTCGCGGCACGAGTCTGGACTAGGGCAGGGCCCCGTCAGCGGCTCCCATCCATGCTTACGTCGCCCCGAACGTTTCGATTATGCAGCTTCACGCTCGTAGCGCGGATAGTCGGTATACCCCTTCGCCCCGATGACGCCATAAAAAGTGGATCGATCGCTTTCTGCAAGCGGCCAGCCATGTTTCATGCGCTCGACCAGGTCCGGGTTAGCAATGTACGCAGTTCCGAAGGCAATAAGGTCCAACTCACCCTTCCTCAACTCCGCATCGGCGATTTCGCGATTGAATCCGCCAGCGGCAATCAGTGTGCCTTGATAGGCTTTTCGGAACTTCGCCCCAAAGCCGGCGGGCACATCCGCGGCAGTGATGGTGGGCTGATAGTTCAGATGCACGTAGGCCAGCTCTCGCACATTGAGTTCGGCCGCGACACTCATCCAAGCCTCCTCCTCGTCGGCATAGGGCCCCAAATCGTAGAGGCGTCCAAACGGCGAGAAGCGAACACCGACCTTCTCACCGCCAATTGCTGCAGCAAGAGCGTCGATTGTTTCCAGCAGGAAGCGTTGGCGATTCGCGAGAGAACCACCATACTCATCCGTCCGCTTGTTCAATTCACTGCTGAGGAACTGGTCAAACAGGAAGCCATTCGCTGCCATGAGCTCGACTCCATCGAACCCTGCCTCCATCGCGCGCAGCGCAGATGAAACGAAGTCCATCGTGACACGTTGGACCTCTTCAGTGGTCAGTGCTCGCGGAACGCTAGGCGCGACAGGGCCGGCTTCGCCGGTTTCCGTCCATGCGTACACGGTTGTATTCGTAGCGGGCACTGTGCCCGAGGACACGGGAGCGGCATTGCCGGGTTGAATGGAAACATGAGACATCCGACCAACGTGCCACAACTGCGCGAAGATTTTGCCGCCCTTCTCATGCACAGCCGCGGTGACCTTGCGCCAGGCCTGAGTCTGTTCGTCGGTATAGAGTCCAGGCGTGTACAGGTATCCGCGGCCTTCATCGGAAATCGGCATTCCCTCAGTAATGATCAGGCCAGCCGATGCTCGCTGTGCATAATAGAGCGCCGTGAGTTCATTTGGAGTATTGTCGGTCGTTCTGGTCCGCGTCATCGGGGCCATGACCACCCGATTGGCCAATGAGATGCCGGACAGATTGTATGGGGCAAACAGATTGTTCATTTCGTTCTTCGCTAAGGAGTTGAGCGCCGAGGAGGTGACTTCGACGTGATAGAGGAAAGATGCGCTTGGCAGGTTACGCCTCGCGGATCTCCAGCGTGGGAACCATGCGGATGGCCTTGGAGAAGTTAGCCAAGTTCACCGAAGTCTTGGATACGATCTCGTGCAGCTTTTCCACCTCCTCACGCGACGCGTCAGTGTGCAACCGCACTGCGTAGCTCACTTCGTCGTAGCCAGGATTAACGGTTTCGTCCAGACCGAGAAAGCCACGCAAGTCCAGCTCGCCGTCGGTTTCGATTTCAAGGCTGTGGACCGTGATCCCCATCGCTGCAGCGTTGACAACGTAACCCACCGACAGGCAAGCATTGAGCGCAGCCATGAGGAGTTCCTGAGGATTCGGTGCAGAGTTTTGCCCGAGCAATTCAGTGGGTTCGTCTGCGGCAATTTCGAAATGCCGCTGGTGTTCGACGCCACCCAGGGAATAGTGGCTAACAGTCGCCACGCTACGAGTCTGATGCTCCCATTTCGTCTTGACGTTGAAGCGGGCGCTTCGCTTTGAAATATCTTCGGCCACGCCCTTTGCAAATTGGCTCAAAGCTGCAACGTCGATACCATTCCGCTTATCATTCATGGATAAGTTCCTTCTTAAAAAGGCGCTTCTGCGCATATGAAATTTACGAGACACACATAGCGTGTCCGCTAGCTTGCGAATGCCGGCCCACTTTGTTGCCAACCTCGCTTAAATGAGAACACTATTTTCTCCACCTACTAGCTTGTACAGCCATTGATGCTGCAAGTCGCGCCGGCATCCTCCGCCGAATCTTCAACATCAGCCGCCGCCTTTAGCAGGGTCGCTTCAAAATTGGCCACTTCGCGCGCTCCCGAGACGAAAAATTTGTCATTAAAGACAAACAACGGAACGCCATTTGCTACCTGACTAGCCTCGATCTCATCACGCGCTATCTCTGATGCCAGTTCGCGGGACTCCAAATCGAAGGGCGCGCTAACGCCGAGCTCCTTTGCGAGGGCAAGAAGTACGTTGCTATCAAAGATGTTGAGTCCGTCTGTGGTAACGCCACGGTAGATTCCTTCAATCATCCGTTGCCTGTCAGCTGACGACTCGATACTCTTGACCAGAACATGCGCAGCGGTCGTATCACCAAAGCGCATGGTGTCAAAGTTGTACTGCAATCCTTCCGTTACGCCGGCTTTTGCTACTGCCGCCATCATCCCTTCGGCTGCAGCCGAATTACCAAACTTTGTGTAAAGAGTTTCCTTAAAATCCATAGGCGCCATGCCTCTAGCAAGGCGGTAGGCCTTCAGGGTGACAACTACCTCGACTTGATTTTCCAGAGCCATCACGGCTTTTTCAAAACGCCGCTTGGCAATCCAGCACCAGGGACATACGAAATCCGACCAAATCTTGACGTTGACTCGCTTCATGATTATGTTCCGCGAACCCACCCTACTAGTAGGTAGGTATTGAGATTAAATAAAAGGACCAGCCCATACAGACGGTCCTAGTGCAACCAGGGATATGATTTTCCCCGCGACAATCAGTCCTTACTTATCGAGGCCGGCTACAAGTCGAACAAAACTCCAATCGAGTGTCTCACCGTCCTTCAGCGCCCAGTTAATAAAGCTCGCGCCTTCCAGTGCACTCAGCAGCTGGAATGCCTTCTGCCGCGTGCCAGGAACTGCCGGAATCTCTCCATTGACTACCCCCACATCGAAGATCTTTGTCAGCCACTTCAACTGAAGATCGAAGAAATGGTGCGTGAGTCTTTGCAAACCCACCGGTAGCGCTGCCATTTCGGCGGCGAGCGCACCACAGAGCGGCAACAAGCCGCCTTCACTACTGGCGCTGAAGGCGAGGAAAAACGCCTTCAGGCGACCTTCCAGGTCTTGATGGAGCTGTTCGATGCGCTCGAAGTCGATGCGCACCCGATCGATGTACGCTTCGACGATGGCTACACCCAAATCTTCCTTGGTGGGAAAATGGTGATGGATGCTTGCCTTCTTGATACCGACGGTGTCAACAAGGTCGGCATAGCTGAAAGCAGCGTACCCCTTCGAGCGCATCAAATTTTCCGCAGCGCACACCAGCGCTTCCCGCGTTCCCATCGCCGTCATCCGACTAACCATCCCTTCGTCATCCAATGCAGGGCATTCTACCTACTAGTTGGTTGGTTGTCAAACACTCAAGCTGGGCGGTGACGATTGCCTACAGGGTCACTTCCCTATGGCGAAATGCGTAGCACTAGTAACACAGCATTAGGAGTAGCGCCGCTTCCGTCGATTGGACCGAGGGAAGCGGGGTACCAGATGAACGCAAGCTAGCTTCGAGCAACTAAGGCTTCTTGTTTCGGGGGTCTGGAATAAAGCCATCCCGGTTCGGCATCCTCACATTCGCAAGCGTCTTATGGCTCAACGTGGTAGTGGAGTCAATGATCTTCCCTTCCGAAAGGATATAGGCTGACAACGCATATACCTCATTGTTGGTCAGACTACCAGGCGCATTAAAAGGCATGGCACGCTTAATGTAATCGAAAAGAGTTGTTGCATAGGGCCAATAGCTTTCAACTGTCTTTATCGGGGCTTTAGTTGGATCATTATTTACCAGGGTGCCGCGGCCACCTATAAGGCGATCAGCAATTCCGCCTTCCAGGCTGACACCATGGCATGCGGCGCATTTTTGCTGAAAGATTTCCCTCCCCTCCTTCGCACTGCCAGCTCCTTTTGGCAATCCTGTACCATCTGGCAGAGGAGATATAAAACCCGCGAGATCGTTCTCAGTCGCAGGCGCTCCAAAGCCAAACGTTCGCACACTATCCGCGGCAATCGATAGTCCTTGGCCGCCTCCCGCGTAAAGAACGCAAAGAAGGACTACATTACGTACGCGCCTAGCCGTAGTGAACATTGGAGACCCTCCCGTCAGATGCAACTTTCCAGCTTTGGATTGCGTTCAAGTGATATACCGAGGCGACGGGTCCGTTGGTGCCACGAACTTTGGTAAGCTCAGCCAGCGTTGGCTGCCGGTATCCAGTGTCATCGACACAGCGGCTTTGCAGGACACACTCCTTCCCATCCCATTGCCATGCGAACCGGAAGCGTGTGTGACAGATCGGGAGGACAGGTCCTTGCAATTTCGCTTCCATCCAACTTTTTCCGCCATTGACGCTGATTTCAACCTTGCGGATGCTGCCCCGGCCGGACCATGCGAGCCCTGTGATCTCATAAAAGCCGGGCCCACGGAGCAACATCTCTCCCGAGGGATACGTGATTACAGACTTTGCGTCCATCTCGAATGAAAATTGGATAGCCTTCCCACTCGGAAGCAAATCAGTGTACTTGGAGGTTTCCTCTCTCGTCATAAATGGCCGGTCGGAAATCTCAAGGCGCCTTAGCCATTTGATATGCGTGTTTCCCTCATAGCCTGGAACGATCAGGCGCAACGGGTATCCCTGCTCGGGACGAATGGCTTCACCGTTCTGGCCATATGCCAGAAAACAATCCTTCAACGCCTTATCGAGAGGAATGCTCCGAGTCATGACTGCTGCGTCGCCACCTTCCGCTAACAGCCATTTAGCACCAGGCTTTATACCAACTTCGTTCAGAATCGTAGCAAGCGAAACGCCGGTCCACTCGGAGTTCGATGTCAATCCGTGCGTACCTTGCACCGTTTTCATCGTCGGCTTTATCCATTCGGTCAGACCGTTCCCTGAGCATTCAATGAATAAAATGCGGGATATAGATGGGAAACGCCTTATATCTTGCATACCAAACTTCTTGGCCTGCTTCACCATGCCATGAACGTAGAGCATGTGCTTGGAGGGATCAATAGTCGTGATACCTCCATGATGGCGTTCGAAGTGAAGTCCGGAAGGGGTGATAATCCCGAGACCATTTTGCAGCGGCGTCATCGTCCAAGATGACTGGTTTGTCGGTGTTTTAGGCCGAGTACGGATTTCGGTCTCAAACTGCGAACGCGTTCCATAGCCTCCATCCGCCCATGTGTCTTCACCCTGCACTTTGGTCGGATCTGGGGGAACCTCCCGGTTTTTCGCCCCTGCCGGTGTAGCTGACATGGCACTGCTAGCTACCCCCGCACCCATCGCGGCCATACCGCTAGCCAGGAATGCTCGACGACTAAACGAGTGGTTTTCATCGAGATAATAGGGAGAGTCGGGATTGCTTCGTTCGGTAGTCAAAAAGCTCTCTTCCCTCGATCGACGAGCTTCCACCGTTGGCCCCGCCCAAGGATCTTTTCGGCCGCCAGATTTCTCCTGCATTGGGTTGTCTCCGCATGGGTTTTGGTTATGAAACTGTACCGATCGGTCGGTACAGTGCGGCCCGTGATAATGCGCTACAGGGCCTCGATGAAATGATGCTTAGTTAAGGTTTACGGTTGCACCATGCGAAGCGCCATCTCATTTAGACGCTCCGCGATTGCCTCCGGGCTAACCGGCCCTTCAGGGCGAATCCAAAGGTAACTGTAGAAATACATCCCTAGCACGCCCTTCAAAACGACGGAATCGTAGGGCCGGAAAATTCCCAGGTCGGCCCCATCGACAAGAACCTCGCGCCACGCCTTCTCGTATTTCGAATGCAGCGCCAGGACCTCCTCTCGTCGGCCATCAGTTAGCGATTGCACGTCACGGAAGCAAACTGTCAGTTCGGCTTGGTGAGACGCAATCTTCAGCACGAGATGCTGACCAAGTACTTTGATCCTCTCGCGAGGATCCATATCTGCATCCAGCTGCTCGGCGAAAGCTGCAAGATCCGTGATGTACTCTCGCGTAATCTCGTAGAGCAAGTCCTCCTTGCTGTGAATGTGGTGGTATAGCGCTCCGCGTCCCAGTTTGACCGCCTCTTGAATCGCGCTAATGCCTACAGCGTGGTATCCCCGTTGCGCAAAAAGCTGCGCCGCAGCCCTCAGGATGCGGTCTCGTTGCAGACCGTGACTGACTCCCTTCCCCATAAGCTTGTGGCTCCCATCATTGTCTGCCCTTAAGAATAGGTCGTTGGACCGACCAGTCAATACAATCCCGCACTTTTAGCGTTTTGTGCCAAAAAAAGTGCAGATATTAGGTCATCAAGACTGGTTAGCAGTGTGGTAACGCGCATTTTCTGTACCGAACGGTCCACCAGGCTGGCCATGCTCGAGCCTCCAGGCCCGGACGGAAATGGCAAATCCCGAGAGGAGCGGCGAGCACCTCCTCGAGCGGGCGCTTCGGGCAAACGATAGGCGGCTTCTTGCCCACAAAGGGGCGCCTTATACCGAGAACTGCTTTACCATAACGATGAGTGCCGACCAGCGAAGTCGCGCCTACTTACCCCAAAACAGTGGAGACACGTGTGCCCCCGGAGTTCCATCCAGCCAAAGGCGCCCTAGCAAAACATGCCTTGGAGGCGTCTTGGCAGCGTTCTGTTGCGTCAGGATTGGCCGAAACACATCAGGTTCGCCCAACTGGGACGTCCTGGGCAGATGCCCGGGCGGTTAGGTCGCGCAACAGCAAACTTCTTAAATATGCCGAGCCTTCTGTCGAAAACACTTTCGAGCAGATGGCCGGTACCGGCACCGTGGTCGTGTTAGCCGATGCTGAGGGCATCATTGTTTGTAGCAAGGGGGATGCTGACCTAATGTCCGGGCCTTTCGGCCCCCTCTTTCAGCCGGGCGTTAGTTGGTCAGAAAGGATTGCTGGCACAAATGCCATCGGCACTTGCGTAGCCAGCCGTGCGCCAGTGACAGTCGATTTGGCCGAGCATTATCTGATCCCATTTCGGTCACTGAGCGGGGCAGCTGCGCCGTTTTTTGACTCTGCCGGCGCAATAGCAGGCGTTTTCGCTGCATACAGCACGAGCCCTGCCATCCACGCACTTCCATTGATTCGTACGGTAGCGGTGCTGATAGAGAACCGCATGCTCGTGCGTGAGATGGCCGACGAAATCGTCGTCGTTTTCCATCCTGTCGCCGAGTACCTTACGACCATCAAGCAAGCGATAGCGGTGTTTGGGCCCGACGGAAAGCTACTCGGTTCGAACAGTGCAGCACGTTGTCTCCTGAATCTGGGCCCAAGCGACACCCTGGGCAAGCGATTCACGGATTTGTTCGGGTTCAACTTTTCCTTGGAGCGCTTTGTAGACAAGGCCCGCGCGATGAGGGGCAGCCAGTTCGCGGCCTCTCTCCGGGATGGCCGCGACGTAACGATGATCGTGAACGTGGGACTTACTGGCGAGGCAGCTTGCTCAGGCCGGGCCCCCACTGATGCCGGTCAAAGTACGGACCAGCAACAAACGACGCCAAGAAGCGCACGCGTTCTGCTAAAGGACCTCGACCTCGGGGACCCGCAGATGCAACGAGCGATTCAGAAGGCTTCGATGATTCTTGGCTCCGACATCCCGCTGCTTATTGAAGGCGAATCAGGCGTTGGCAAGGAGGTCTTTACTGCTGCGTTTCACAACTCCGGGCCTCGGCACAACGGGCCTTTCGTCGCTGTCAACTGCGCAGCGATTCCAGAGGGGCTGATTGAGTCTGAACTGTTCGGTTACGAGGAAGGGGCATTTACTGGTGCGAAACGCAAAGGCTTCCCCGGAAAAATCTTGCAGGCAAATGGAGGAACGCTATTTCTTGATGAAATCGGAGACATGCCTCTATCCCTTCAAGGCAGGCTGCTGAGGGTGCTGCAGGAGCGTCAAGTCACTCCTCTCGGCAGCACGCGGAGCATGCCTGTCGATGTCTCCATCGTTTGCGCGACACATCGTTCGATGATCGAAGAGGTCACGGCCGGTCGCTTCCGCGAGGACCTTTACTATCGGCTAAATGGTCTTCGCATCCGTCTTCCATCCCTTCGGGAAAGGAAAGACATTTCTTGCCTAATTGATTTTGTCATCAACGCGGAGAGCGGCGGCAGGAAAATTGAAGTCGCACCGGACGTGCGCCACGCGCTTTGCACACACCCATGGCCAGGCAACATCCGTCAGCTTCAAATGACTCTGCGCACCGCGCTTGCAATCCTCAGGGACGGCACTGAGCTAAGGCTTGAGCATTTGCCAGATGAACTTCTTCCAACCGAAGGGTCGGAGACGCCGCTCCAGGCAGATGCGCAACCCTGCGACCTGGCACAAATTGAGATGGATGCCGTTCGACGGGCCATAGCCGCATCGGATGGCAACATGTCCGAGGCCGCGCGAGTATTGGGCATCAGTCGGAAGACGCTATACCGCAAGCTGGAGAAACTGTCGGCCCAGTCTGCGGCAGGCCAGGCTGCAAAAGAGCAGATCGCCCCGCGAACAAAGGGCACCTGATTGGGACCGATGTGGTGCCTCAATGATCTCGGGCTGGCGGCACTGCTTAACGGACCAGGTAGTGGGCGAACGGCGCTCATCGCCACCCCATCGCAACGATACAAATGCCCATCGCTGAAAGCAGCAAAAATGCGGCGCGCCGTATGGCTAACTCAGATAGCTGCGGTGGAAAACGAATGAACAACGCTGTCGTAATTGCCACCACCGGTATCGATAGCAGGCCCAGATAGACGGCGTTAGAGTCGACCCCCCCATTTGCTGCGAGGATAGTGATCCGCATCAGCGATATGGTGCCAAAAATTCCTAGAAGCGTGAGCCTTACCTGTTCCAGTGCCAGTGGCTGTATGTAGAACTGATAGATGATAGGCGGACCAGGTACGCTGAACATTCCACCTAGGACGCCACCGACACCGCCAGCCAATACAAAGCTTGTCGATGGTGAGGTCACCGCTCGCGCACGGGGACGCACGCAAAGCGTAGCCCCAGCCACCAAAACAACGACGCCAAGAGTCAGTTGCAGCAGCATGGCGCTGCGTGAGCTAACGGTTTCAAGCAGCCAAACACCTAACGGCACGCCAGGAATTATCCCTAATAGCGTACGAATAAAGAGCTTTCGGTTAAGGAGATGGAGATTGCCGCGAAGCGCCAGCGCTGTGTTCACCAGCGTCATGATATTGATTGCAGTCGCGGTCGTCTCAAGTCGCACGAGTTGAAGCACGACAGCTGCGCCAAGCACGAAGATGCCAAGGGCAAACCCTGTGAAGGCTTGCAGGTAGCTCCCTATGGCAACTATGCAAAGAAAACCAATCAGGGCGGTAGTGCTCACGGTCAGCTCCAAGGCGCGTCGGACCAAAAATTAACCGCGCCACGTTCTTGTTCTCTCATTAAGCTTGGTGACAAATGAGACAAGGCGCGACTGAGTCGCGCCTTGTCTTGACTTTTATGCCACTACACCGCACTCACTGTCTAGCGCTGCCTTACGGCGACTGAGCGCAACAAGCCCGATAAGTGCCATCACTTCTGAGGCAACGAGCAGCGCTGAGATCGGCCAGGTACCGTACTTCGGAAGCACTGCGGTTGAAAATAGAGGAACGAGTCCGCCGATGATCGTCGCAGCCTGGCTGCCTAGCGAGATGCCGGTATACCTGAGTTGCTCGGGGAACAACTCGGTAAAGTACGCCGGCAGGACTCCCCACATAGCCCAGAGGGGGCCAGCCATCAACAGCATTGCCAGCCAGATCCACTTGATCTCACCGAGGTCAGCGATTGTGAAAAACGGGAACGCTATAGCAGTGAGAATCACAAACCCAGTCAGGAAGATCGGCCTCTTTCCAATACGGTCCGACAATGCTCCCGCAGTTAGGATGACAAGGGTGAGCAAAAGGTTGACCACTACAACACCGAGAAGCACCATCGATCTGTCCAACTTCAGGACGGAGGTGGCGTAATAGGTCAGAAACACCCACACTGTGTAGAACGGGACCGTAATCGCACCCAGGTAGACGAACGCGGTATACACGACAACCCCCGGATGATCCCGCAGCACTTCGACAACGGGAAACTTGGCAATCTTGCCCGCTGCTTGCGCTTTTCGGAAGGCAGGCGTCTCAGTGACCTTCATGCGGATATACAGGCCTGACAGCAGCATGACGATGCTGAGCAGGAACGGGACGCGCCAGCCCCAGGACATGAACTGTTCCTTGGTCAGAAAGTACGAAGCACTGAAAAGGACCGCGGTCGCAATAGCCAGCCCAAGCGTGGCACCGATTTGAACAACGCTACCAAAAAAGCCGCGGCGAGCCGGCGGTGAATACTCAACGGCCATCAACACCGCGCCACCCCATTCACCCCCTAGCGCAATGCCCTGCATGAATCGGCAGGTGGTCAGCAGAATCGGAGCCCAAACGCCGATCACCTCATAAGTCGGCAGCAACCCGATTGCGAAAGTCGACGCGCCCATCATTGTGAGTGTAGTGATGAGCATGGTCTTTCGCCCGATTCGGTCCCCGAAGTGCCCGAAAAGAACGCCTCCCAGCGGTCGAGCGACAAACCCGACCGCCAAAGTGCCGAATGAAGCGAGCGTGCCGGCAACTGAAGAATACGCTGGAAAGAAAAGTTGGCCGAAAACTAGTGCTGCAGTAAAGCCATACAAAAAGAAGTCGTACCACTCCATGATGGTTCCAACCATACTTGCGGTTGAAACTCGCGCGGGGGATACCGGCATCTCGTTGTCTAGAGAATTGCTGGTCATCGTTGTCTCCTCGTTTCGTGTCGAAGATGGATCTAGTAGTAGTGCGCTATTGATTTAATTGGTTGCGCAAATGACGGGTGGGGGATTTCACCAAGCCGTCGTGACCATGGCTACAGCTTCATATCGGGATCTACGTAGATGGCCTCTCCTTCCATATCGACCCTGTAAACATTTAGTGGGCACTCGGCGAGTCCCACGGGCTCCCCTGTTGCTACGTTCCACTGCCACATATGCTGGTGGCAGGTCAGCACTTCACCGTCGAACAGCCCATCTTCCAACCGTACCTCCTGATGTGGGCAAACGCCATCGCAGGCGTAAACCTGGTCATCCACCCGCAACAGAAGAATGGAGGCTCCGCCGGCGAGATCGAAGGTGGCCATGCCGTTCTCGGCAATGTCCCGGCGGTCACAGACATAATGACGTGCCATTTCCTTTCTCCTTGCGAGTCAGTTAAATTTGTCGTACGAAATACACGTCGGACTGAGCTTTCCTTGCAGCACAAGTCCGCGCATGGCCGCGTCAACCGCCGGAGGGGGACCGGCTAGAAAGGCGTGGACATCCGAAAGTCGTCCCTCCATCTGCTTCAGCGCAACCTCGTGAACGAGACCCCGTGTGAACGCCAACCCTGGGTACTGATGTGCGACATCTAGCGAAACCGACTCATCGGAGATGCAAATCGTGACGTCGAGTCCGCCTCGTGCTGCACGCGCGAAATCAGCTAGGCGCTCCAAAAAGAACGTGTCTCGCATAGACCGCACGCCGAAGAAAACAGCCCCCGTCCTTTCCCAAAAATAGTCTAGCTCTTGCGCATGCGAAAGAATGGACATCATCCCCGCCACTCCGCTGCCTCCGGCAATACAGAGCAAGTTCTTCTGCTGCGAAGGTTTGAAGACGGCTTGTCCAAATGGGCCCATTACACGCACAGCTGTTCCCACCTGATTCGCCCCAAAGTAAGCTTCCGAAAGTCCTCCCCCGGGCTTCCTCTTGATCAACAGTTCAAGCCTGCAAGAGTCACGCTCGTGATTGACGATTGAATATGCCCGGTAGCCACTGAGACCTGGAGTTGCAAGCAGCACAAACTGGCCCGCCTGATAGTTCATCGGCTCCTGAAGTTCGATCTCCCATGAGGCCACATCGTGCGTCAGCAACTCCCAACGGGTCACTGTCCCATTTGCGGCGAACGGCAGAACTTCCTCAGGCGCAACCCGTGCTACGGACTGCTTCAACTCGATTTCGCAGTCACCCCGTGGCGCACACTGGCACAGCAGAATTTCGTCAGCTTTCGCTGCTGATTTTTTTCCGGGCGCGGCACTCCACAGGTCTTCGACCTTGCCTGCCGTGAGCCGCGCGCTGCAACTGCCACAAGTTCCGCTCGCGCATGCATATGGCAATGCATAGCCTCTGGAAAGCCCCGCCATCAACAAGCTCTGGCCCTCGTCGGCCTCGAACTCATGGCGCTCGTTCCGAGAGTGAATGGTGATCTTCATAATGTTCATGACTCTAGAAAGGAACGTGATAGCCTTTTCCGAGCATTCTGGTATCCAGTCGTACCTCTCGCTGCACCAGTAGTGCCCCGTCGCTGCCGAGCTGGATCTCATCGAGATACTTGCCGACTGCAACGAGAGAGGTAGTCCCACCTTGTAGCTCCGTGCGGAATACCTGAAGTGCCGACATCACCTTCACATGTCCTTCCCGGTCTGCCGGTTCTACTGTGAAGATCGAAAAATGGCGCGTGAGCGGTGTCCGGTCCATGTTCTGCTTCGGCAGCAGGTTGAACAGATCCTTCAGATCAAGCTTGCTCTTCTCCAGCCAGAGCATGTCTTTTCGGATTTCCGGACTATATGCCGCGATGCGATAGTTGAAGCTCTCGTGGCAGAGGGCCAGATACCCTGGGTAGTCATTTCCATCCAGCGCCAGGCATGATTTTGCGATCAGCGCGCGAACGGTGCTTTCGATTTCCATGTCGATGTCCTGTATTAAATGTCGGAATTTTCTGGTTCAGGGCTTACAGCTCGCAAAAGGGGTCAGATGCCTTACGCCCCATGCGACGACTCCATTCCTGATAGAAGTGGCGCATGCCAACTTCGTCGTGAATCTTGTTGTTCTCTACCCGTGCATGCAGGATGACGGGAGCTTCGGTCCGGTCGGCAAGCGCAAGACCCTGTCCATATGCCCCCATGAGATCCTCAGGGAGATTGCGTCCAAATGGGCCCCAGATGGAGTTGTGCATACGAACACGCGCTGCCCGCTCTTCGGGGGTATCAGCCTTTAGACCGAAGCCGCGATACTCGATAAGAAGCTTGTTCGGGCCGAGCGGAAGAACCGTGTCAAGCCGGAATGCCGGAGCTCGAATATTGAACGTCGCACCGGGAAAGAGGTCGACCAGTGCCCAACGGTTGGGGCCCAACCCTGGCCAACCGAGCGTCTGCTTTTCGTGGCCTTTCATTGCGTCGTACTTCAGCATCATGTCCGTAACCTGAGCATGACCGCCTTCGAAGGTGACGAACTCCCGGTCGAAGTAGCCGGGCTGCAGCATACCCGTGACCCGGTTGTGGTAGTGCATGTAGTCGTGGTACAGCTCGCAGTTGGTGTCATGCCAAAGCTTGTAGTTACCTTCGACAACCGCGCGGTGGTAATGGAAGATCTCCAGAGGCTCTGCCAGCATCTCTGCCAACGGATCAAGAGCGCCGTTGAGATACTCTTTGAGCGAAGGCCCGTTATCGTCGACGTTGACCCATACGAAACCGCCGTGCGCAACTTCCGACCGGAATTCGCGCAAGCTGTAATCGCACTTCGACACACGGTCCTGGTAGCCCTCCTTTTCGCGAGGGATGTCGACGCAGTTCCCGCGCGCATCAAATGCCCACGCATGGAAAATGCAAGTGATGCGCTTTGGCCCGCCGGACGCGCTCGCTGCCGCAATCGATCCAGAGGCTTCATGCAACAGCAAGTTGCCCCGGTGAGGGCAGATATTGTTGAAGACGTGAATCTTGTTATCCTCGTCTCGGATGATGATCATGTTGTGGCCGCCAGGGTGCTCGTACAGGCGGTAGTCAAGCGGAGCCGGCAACTCGCTTTCATGACAGGCGACCAGCCAACATTTGTCGAAGATCTGCTGTTGTTCTTCCTTGAAGATCTCTTCGTCCGTGTAGATCCTCGGATCTACGAACTGCGATGCGGTAAGGGAAGGTCTCCGGGTCCATTCCGAGCCGTTGCGCGACATTTCTGCTCCTTGTGTGGGTCAAGTAGGTTGACTGCACCCTTTCCTCTACAGGTTCTGTGCCAGCCAGGCTTTACCTAGGGGAAATCCCGACGATAGATCCGCCCCACGGGAGCAATTCATGCCGCTTTCCGCGGTGCAACACGCGCTCGACCCCATTCGGACAGCGCCACCTGTGTCGAACCGACCCAACTTCCCCGCGCGCGCTGTAGCGTTTGGAAACACCTGTCACCCCCCCATCAATAGCGACAGGCAGCCCCAACTGCGCGCTGCAAGCAGTTCTTGATAGTCGGTGGCAACTACTAGAGCCCGCATCAGACTTGGCACGACCATTGCAGTTTCCGTCGTCAGCCGTTAGCCGACAGGTGCATTCACCGCGTCTTCCCGGCAAGACCCGCCCACGCGTACCGAGGAGACAGGGCGCGGGTGCGGAGAGAGTTCCATGTCTGACTTGCAATCCCAAAGGAGCAGGAATGTTCGACGACCATCGCAACTTCATTGATGGGGTGTTTTCCAAACAAGCTTCAACTGCGCAGTTGGCGGTACTGAATCCAGCAACCAACGAGACGCTCGGCTACATTCCCGATTCGGATCGAGCTGACATCAATGCTGCGGTTGCGGCAGCACGTCGCGCGCAAGGCCCCTGGGAACGGCTTCCGGCCATTGAGCGCGCCAGTTTTCTTCGCCGCATTTCCGCGAAGATTCGTGAAAACAAAGCGCACCTTGCGGAGCTGATTACTCGCGAACAAGGCAAGGTACTGAGCCTGGCGGAGGTGGAGGTAAACTTCACCGCCGACTACATCGACTACATGGCCGAATGGGCGCGCCGTATTGAAGGCGAGGTTCTCACCAGCGACCGCCCGAACGAAACGATTCTGCTGCTGCGCAAACCAATCGGCGTAGTCGCCGGGATCCTTCCGTGGAACTTCCCATTCTTCCTGATTGCTCGCAAGATGGCTCCCGCTCTTGTGGCCGGCAACACGATTGTCATCAAGCCGAGCGAAGAGACGCCGCTGAACGCATTTGAGTTTGCGAAGCTGGTCGCCGAGTGCGACTTGCCTCCAGGTGTTTTCAATCTGGTTGGCGGCGGCCGAGACGCAGGCGCGACGCTGGCCGGCCATGCCGGCGTGGATCTTGTATCGTTCACGGGAAGTGTCGGCACTGGCGTTCATATCATGCTAGCGGCCGCCCAAAACCTGACGCGGGTCAATCTGGAACTGGGCGGGAAGGCGCCGGCGATCGTCCTAGCCAGCGCCGATCTTGACCTGGCAGCCAACGCCATCTACCACTCACGCATTTTGAATTCCGGACAAGTCTGCAATTGCGCAGAGCGAGTCTACGTTGAGCGCTCAGTCGTTCCGGCCTTCACTGAGAAGATCGTCGCGCTGATGAAGTCGGCTACTTTCGGCGACCCCCTAGTAGACCGGACCGTCACCATGGGTCCGTTGGTCAGCGCCGCGCAGCTCTCGAAGGTCGCTGCCGCGGTCGAGACAGCGAAAAGTCAAGGCGCGCGGGTGGCGCTTGGTGGCAAGGTTGCAGACCGCGCCGTCGGCCACCATTACGAGCCGACTGTGCTGGTTGATTGCAACCATGACATGGACATCATGCGCACGGAGACGTTCGGCCCAGTGCTCCCGATCCAGGCCGTTGATTCGCTGGACGAAGCAATTCGCTACGCAAACGACTCGGAGTATGGGCTGACCTCATCCATCTTCACCAACGATCTGAATGCGGCCATGCACGCATGCCGCGAGCTAAAATTCGGTGAGACCTACGTCAATCGCGAGCACTTCGAGGCGATGCAGGGTTTCCATGCGGGCCGACGGAAGTCTGGCATCGGAGGTGCAGACGGCAAGCATGGCCTCTATGAGTATATGGAGACGCACGCCATCTACATGCAGACGAGGTAAGTCAGCCATTGCCAGGTAAAAGGGTGTTGCTCGAGTAGGGCAACACCTCTTTTTTTGCTGCCCCATTCGACCGTGGTCGCTATTGCAACCCCAACCTCTTTGCTGCTTACCAACCGTCTGACTGCTCAGCGCTAGGCACTAACTCCTTCCGCAAGGCATGAAGAGCCACAGAATGGTGGTCGCTGCTCTGGGCCGGGCTAATTTCTCCCCGGGAGAATGCCACTTCAAAGTCTGAGGGCACTCCAAGCCGACGCTTCGGCTTCATCTGCTGCGCAAAGCAATGCGGCCATCGTCTCACCAACGGGTTGTGAGCTATCGCTCGGCTGCAGGACTTTGTTCCGCATCATTGATATGGCCTTGATGCACTGCCTGAGTGCTTGATCCTTCTTCAGTTCCCCTTCCTGAGCTAGGGACGGAACGCTACGAGTCCCTTCCTGCCAACCGCTTCGTGGCTCGCCATAGCTCAGCAGAAGATTCTCAATAAGGGCCAGATCCTGATCTAGTCGAGCATTCAACTGGTCAATCACCCAGCGACTGAATTGCCGACTGTCGTCGAGCAGCCACTGAAATGTGGCTAGTGGAACTAGCGCCACAAGACTGGAACGGGCAGCACTCACGGCATATGGCCGGGGCTGCCGGTTCAGTATGGCGCCTACGCCAAGCCACCCCCCAGTGAACACGCTCGAAAAGGCGACGCGCCGACCATTGCCGTTAACTGCATCGATTCTCAAGGCGCCTTCGATTACACCGAGCCAGTGCTGAGGTGCCGATCCACGCTGACAGACGACTTCACCAGTAAGATAGCGTTGGACAGACGCGTCCTGCTTGACGCGGTCAAGCTGCTCGTCGCTCAGCCCCGCACTCCAAGCAGCGGTGTCGATGAATCGAGAAAGATCAATGGACATGGTCCTCAGCACTGGTTGCGCACGTTCGTCATTCAACCGGAATCCCGGGGACCCACGAGAGGTCCCGGGGACCCAATGTCACTGACTCTGGCTCAGTTGCTCCAGGATTCCCGGATTTTCCAGCGTAGAAATGTCCTGCGTAATGTGCTCACCCTTTGCAAGGGATCGCAGCAGGCGCCGCATGATCTTGCCCGAGCGCGTCTTAGGCAGGTTGTCCCCAAAGCGGATTTCCTTCGGTTTGGCGATTGGGCCAATTTCCCTGCCCACCCAGCTACGCAACTCTGCCGCAATCCGATGGGACTCGTCGCCTTTGGGGCGCGAGCCTTTGAGGACCACGAAGGCACAGATCGCCTCGCCCGTCGTATCATCGGGACGCCCTACCACTGCTGCCTCGGCCACCAGGGGGTTAGACACCAACGCCGACTCAATTTCCATTGTGCCCATGCGGTGTCCCGACACATTCAGCACGTCGTCGATGCGGCCCATGATGGTGAAGTACGCGGTGTCCTTATCGCGAATCGAGCCATCACCGGCCAAGTAAAGCTTGCCGCCCAGTTCCTCTGGAAAGTAGCTCTTCTTGAACCGCGTGGGGTCGCCCCAGATGGTGCGAATCATCGACGGCCACGGGCGCTTGATCACCAGGATACCGCCGTTTCCGTGGGGCACCTCCTGGCCGGTCTCGTCGACAATGGCCGCCATAATGCCAGGCAACGGTAACGTGCATGAACCCGGAACCAATGACGTTGCACCTGGCAGCGGCGCAATCATATGGCCACCCGTTTCAGTCTGCCAGAACGTGTCGGCGACTGGGCACCGCCCCCCGCCGACATTGATGTGGTACCACATCCAAGCTTCTGGATTGATTGGCTCGCCCGCGGTTCCCAGCAAACGAAGGCTGGACAAATCGTACTGCTTCGGATGGATATTCTCGTCGGCTTCCGCTGCTTTGATCAGCGCACGAATGGCCGTCGGCGCGGTGTAGAAAATGTTGACCTTGTGGCGCGCGATCATGTCCCAGAAGCGGCCCGCGTCAGGATAGGTCGGAATACCTTCAAACAGGACCTGCGTAGCGCCGGCCGCCAGTGGGCCATACGCGATATAGGTATGCCCAGTAACCCAGCCAATATCAGCAGTACACCAGAAGATGTCATCGGGCTTGATGTCGAAGGTCCACTTCATCGTCATCCTTGCCCACAGCAGATAGCCCCCGGTGCTGTGCTGCACGCCCTTTGGCTTCCCCGTTGAGCCTGACGTGTAGAGCACGAACAGAGGATGCTCTGCACTGACGGGCTCAGCCTCGCAGGTATCCGGCTGGTTGGCGCAGAGGTCCTGCATCCAGTGGTCGCGCCCGTCTTTCCAGCCGACGTTACCGCCAGTGCGGCGGTAGACGATGACATTCTCCACCGCCTTGCAGCCGCCCAGCGCCAGTGCGTCATCTGCGATTGCCTTCAGCGAGAGCGCTTTGCCGCCACGCATCTGCTCGTCGGCTGTAATCAGCGCCACCGCCCCCACATCGGTGATCCGCTCATGGAGCGACTTTGCGGAGAAGCCGCCAAACACGACCGAGTGAGTAGCCCCTAGGCGCGCGCAGGCCTGCATTGCGACCACACATTCCACGGACATCGGCATGTAAATGACGACCCGGTCGCCCTTCTTGATGCCGCGCGTCTTCATCCCATTGGCAAACCTGCATACCCTGGCATGCAACTCGCGGTAGGTGAAGCGTGTCACCGTACCGTCGTCGGCCTCGAACACGATTGCGACCTTATCAGCATTGCCGTTCTGAAGGTTGCGGTCCAAGCAGTTATACGACGCGTTCAGCTCGCCGTCTTCAAACCATGTATAGAACGGCGCATTGCTTTCGTCCAGCACCTTGGTGAAGGGCTTGTGCCAGTGCAGCAGCTCGTGCGCGTGACGAGCCCAAAAGCCTTCATAGTCGCGCTCGGCTTCATCGCACAACGCGTGATAGGCATCCATACCACGAATCGCGGCGACGGAACTGAATTCCGAGGGAGGTGGAAAAATACGGTGTTCCTGCAGGTGTGATTCAATCATCGTCATTGCTCTCAAGAAAACAATCCGTGCTGCACCGAGGCGTCGGCGCTCGCCCTCCGCGGCCCGACTCCTACGACCAGGTCAAATTTTCGGCCTTACTCTGAATGGTTGCTGGCGGACCAAGTCAACGCAGTCGCTCGTGCTGAGCCATCGGCTTCTCTTGCTTGCGCCAGGCAGCCGGTGGGATCCCAAACT
Source organism: Cupriavidus sp. GW821-FHT07C08 (assembly GCF_059419025.1). Taxonomy (NCBI): domain Bacteria; kingdom Pseudomonadati; phylum Pseudomonadota; class Betaproteobacteria; order Burkholderiales; family Burkholderiaceae; genus Cupriavidus; species Cupriavidus sp. GW821-FHT07C08. The sequence goes on along the minus strand of NZ_JBWKQZ010000014.1, from coordinate 119,727 downwards.
CTCGCTTGAAAGCTCTGTTGAACGAGGTCTCAGATTCATAGCCAACCTTGGCAGCAATTTGGGCAAGACAGTCCTCTGTAGCAAGCAACGCACTTGCCGCCAACGAGATTCTCCACCGCACCAAATACTGCATCGGTGGTTCACCGAGACTTGCAACGAAACGGCCAGCGAGCGCCGAACGAGAAAGACCAACTGCCTTCGCGATCTGCTCTACTGTCCAAGGGGCCGCGGGGTCTTGATGCATGAGCGATAGCGCCCGTTGGACGAACCGGTCATTTGAGACGAGCAGAATCGATCCTTTGATCCGCTCTGCCTCCTTCGCGTAATAGCGCATTGCTTCAACAAGCATGAGCTCAGAAATTCTCTGTACGACAATAGAACTCCCTACCGCCACACATGCTGACTCGGCAAGGCATGTCGTCATCGAGACACGAAGCCATTCAGCAAGAGGGTCGCCCCGAGGGATTCTCAGGAATCTCGGCATGCCCGTGAGCAGAGATGAAAGTCCCTGCCCTCCCTCAAACGCGACGAATCCGCATACCATTTTTGCAGCTCGGTCGAACTGAACTTCCTTCGTTACGCCATACCTTTGTACGTCAATACCGTTTCGAAGGTTCTCGCATTTCACTTCAATTGAACGCAACCGCTGATTGTCCTGACCACTACCTGCAAGGAAGTGGCTGTCGCCTTGAGGAAAAAATATCATGTCACCGGCGCTAAGCTCGACTTCTCCGCCGTCTTGCATCCATGCCAGGCATTGGCCTTCCGTGACCAGATGGAATGCCATCAGGATCTCCGAGCGAGGCGACAAGAAGTCCATAATCGCTTGCGGGGCCGGACTGACGTAGCACCACTGCGAACGCAGTTCGGACTCAAGAAAGACTGAGCCGGTCAGCCGCATAGAGCGGAGGATGTCTGCGAGTACATCCATCACGCCTCCGCCCTCTGATTGGCCTCCACCTTACCGCTACACCGTCGCATGTCGCCGCGCGAACCCGCCATCTCCTCAAATACCCAGTCTCGAAAGGAGCGGACGACTGGCCGATCCAAGGAGCGCTGCGGACAAGTGAAGTAGTATGAATACGGGCAGTCAAGCGCATACTTCACGGGGGCCACCAGAAGGCCGGACGCGATCTCCGGTTGAACAAACCGGCCGTCCATCAACAAGATTCCTTGACCCGCGATTGCGGCCTCCAAGGCGAGCAGCGCGTTGCCAAAACGCCGCTCTTTAAGTGATGCCGGTTCCTGCATGGATGCTGCAGCAGACCATTCTGACCACCCGAACTTTTCCGTAGCACGGGACGTCGACGTGTCGCAGAGCAAAGGACCATCCATCAGCCTGTCCGGGGACGTGGCAATCTCCTGGGCTAGTTCGGGCGAGCAAAACGGCTTGAGTTGAACGTCCAGCAACTTCTGCACATGAAGATCCGGATAAATTCCATGCCCCAGTCGGATAGAGAGGTCAATGCCGGTTCTCAAGAAACCAGCAGCATCTGGCGGATTTACCGTTTCAGAATCTATGGAACCGATGCTGGCCTGGATGCGAACCTCCACCTCCGGACAACGTTCGTAAAAATGATGCAAGCGCGGAACGAGCCATTTGGTGGCAAACAAAGGCTCGGCGCATACGGTAATGCCCCACTGCGAATTTCCATCGCGGCGCATTTGCTCAACCGCATCACTCAACGCCTCAAAGCCCTGTTGCAGCAAAGGCAGAGCCGCAACAGCAACTGGTGTCAGACTGACCGTCCTGTTGTGTCGCAGGAACAATTCCACGCCGAGGTACTCTTCGAGGGCCTTGACCTGGTGGCTGACCGCAGCCGGCGTGACGTGCAGCTCTTTGGCAGCACGAGCAAAGCTCCTTGTCCGTGCGGCGGCCTCAAAATACAGTAAGGCAATTAGTGGGGGCAAACGTCTCATGGTCTCCGTCTCGTTCGTCCATCAGCAAAATCCCGTCCGATCTTGAAGCCACATCCGGCAGTAGACGACTACCCCGATGCTGCAATCCCTCAAAATAGCTATCGCTCACAAGAGTCAAGCGAAGCGATATTGATGCTCAGTAGCTCCAGACGGGCTTTCGTTTGGACAGGAAAGCATCGATACCCTCCTGCGCATCTTTGCCCATCAAGCTGACTGCGATTCCGTCAGTTGCAAAGTCATAGGCATCTGCAAGCTCCATCTCACGCTGCCGATAGAACTGCGATTTCCCAAACCGCAGGGCGACACCACTCTTGCTCGCAATCTCACTTGCGAGATTCGCCACCGTCTGGTCGAGCTCATCATGCGGGACAACCTCATTGACGAGGCCCCACTGCGCGACCGTTTTCGCGTCAAAGAAACGACCCGTGAAGAGCATGTTGAATGCGTGACGCGCTGGAATGGCCCGCGTGATGGCGACAGCAGGCGTCGCACAGAATGAGCCCAGGTTTATTCCGGCAGCGGCAAACCTTGCATTGGTACTGGCGATAGCCAGATCGCATGCTGCGACAAGCTGACAGCCCGCCGCGGTTGCATCGCCATGGACTTTGGCAATAACCGGCACCGGCGTGGCTCGAATGCTCATCATTACTCTCGAACACAGCGCGAACAAGGAGCGGTAGTAATCGAGCGTCGCATTCTGGCGCATGTCTTTCAGATCATGACCAGCGCAGAAGGCACGGCCTGAGCCCGATATGACAACGCATTTGACCTGAGCGTCTTCCGAAATCCGCAGGAACTCGACCTCAAGTGCAGTAAGTAGCTCTTCCGACAGGCAGTTCATCGAATTGGGGCGATTCAACTGCAAAGTCACGACGCCAGCCTCGTCGCTGCGTACTAATACTGGTTGTGTCGCGCGTCCAGGTTCGTTCATCCCCAATCTCCGGTAGGCTTCGCTTTCTTCAACTGTGGCTCGCTGTGCTGTCCTGTGCATTGGCACACGTTGGCGCGGCAAAGTCCGCCCAGCGCTTGGTTTTCCCAGCCAATGATAAGTGGGGAAGCTCTCAGCGAATAGCGAATTCTTCTAGCGGATTGATTAGAAAAACTAAACTGAATTCGGGCGGAGACGGGACGAGAAGGGCGGCCTGGGCTGCACATTAGTTCACTCGGCGCTCCCTCTCTATTGAGCTCACGCCAGGCCTAGCGCACTGAGGCGGCGGTACAGCGTGCGCTCGCTGCAGCCTATATGTGCAGCCAAAGCCTTACGAGTCCCCGCAAATTCCCGCACCAGTCGGCGAAGTTCAGCGTCATCGGGCATGACCGCCGGTCGACCCCGTTGGAGCGAGGAGGTGCGGACAACCGACCGCTGCACCGACCTGCCCTGGAGTTCCGTGAGCTCCGGCGGCAAATCCTTGGCCCGTATGACTTCGTCGTCGGCAAATAGCATTGCCCGTTCCAGCGCATTGCGCAGTTCACGAATGTTGCCCGGCCATCCATACGCGCACATGCGCGACAAGGCCTCACTATCGATCCGCAGGTTGTGCGCTTGGGGTACTGCCCTGCGCAGTAGCGACTGAGCCAGTAAGGGAATATCGTCGGGGCGTTCGCGCAATGATGGCAGGTGGATCGGAAAGGCGTTAATCCGGTACAGCAAGTCCTGCCGGAAAGTGCCTTGCGCAACCATCTGCTGTAGCGGCTTGTGGGTGGCTGCAACTAAACGGAAATCCGCGGAATGCGTTTCGAGTCCACCCACACGTCGAAAAGTGCGAGATTCGATAAGTCGTAGCAGCTTGACCTGCATGGTCAGGGGGACGTCACCGATCTCGTCCAGGAAAAGCGTACCTTGCTGAGCTGTCTCGACCAGGCCCGGCTTGCGAGCCATAGCCCCGGTGAACGCACCCTTCTCGTAGCCGAATAGCTCGCTTTCAAATAGGGCTTCTGACAGTCCGGAGCAATCGACTACGACAAAGGGTCCAGCGGCACGGTCGCTGGCGTCGTGCAGTGCCCGAGCAAATACCTCTTTGCCAGTGCCCGATTCCCCCTGAAGCAAGACCGGCAGGGCCGACGGCGCAACCCGCTGCAATAGTTCCACTGCGGCATTAAATGCCGGCGAGCGCCCAACTAACCCTCCCGCGCTGGCGCGAGCTGATGCGCTCTTGACAGTTGCTAGTCGCTCGACGAATGCCATGATGGCACCATCAGGGCCCTTGATCGGCCTGAGCTCAACATCCACGTGCTCGGGACCCCTGGGGGTATGGTGCACATGCAGAACCCGGTCGCTCCCAAGGGTCTCTCGGGCTTTCTGCATCGGACAGTGTTCACCGGCCTTGTCACAGGGCACCTCATACCCATGTGACACTTGATAGCACTTGCGGCCAACATACTGTTTGCCATCGCCAGCGAACTGTCGTTGATAAGCGGCATTGGCGGCCACGATGTTGTAGTCCGGATCCAGCACGATCATCGGCTGCACTTCGTGCTCGAGGAACCCGATTAGGGGTCGCATTGCCTCCACATTGGCGGAGGTTTCTCCGACCACTGAGCCCTTCTTGCGTGTCGTCATGATGGAATGTAGTAGCGCCACCGGCACTGCCACACCCTGACACTGCCATCTCTGCCAATGGCGGCAAGTATGCCATACCTCCACTGCTTCAGGGCGCAAGATGCTGCCGCACGTCCTCACTATATGTTTGTTATTTAAGGGATTTCTGAGGCTCCGCTGAATGACCGCCGCACTGGCACGAAACTTGTGTCGGATAGCGTGAGTTATTAAATAACGGACAACCGTGGCAGCCCAGTTGACTTCACCCGCCCCGCGCCTCGCGGTCGAATCCTTCTTCGACTCGAGAACAAGCACCATCAGCTATATCGTCTTCGACGAAGACTCACGCCAGTGCGCAATCATCGACAGTGTGCTGGACTACGAGCCGAGTTCCGGTCGGACATCAACCGCCAGTGCCGACACGTTGCTTGCGCGCGTAGAGGCCCTGAGCCTGTCCGTGGCGTGGATACTGGAAACTCATGTCCATGCTGACCACCTTTCCGCCGCGTCCTACTTGCAGACCCGTGTCGGAGGAAAATCTGCCATTGGAGAGCAGATTTCTGTAGTACAGGAAGTCTTCGGCGGTCTATTCAACGCCGAACCTGGTTTCGCGCGGGACGGCAGCCAGTTCGATCGACTGTTGGCCGACGGCGACCGCTTGCAAATCGGTGGACTTGAAGTTTCCGTCCTGTCCACTCCTGGCCATACGCCAGCGTGCGTAACATATGTGGTCAGCGATGGACGCCAACGAGCCGCGTTTGTCGGGGACACGCTGTTCATGCCGGACTACGGTACTGCTCGCTGCGATTTCCCCGGCGGCGATGCACATACGCTGTACCGGTCTATCCAGCGCATCTTCGGCCTGCCTCTGGATACCGTGCTCTATATGTGCCACGACTACCAGCCGGGTGGTCGTTCGCCGCGCTTCAGCTCAACCGTCGAGGAACAGCGCCGCGAAAATCTGCACGTTCGGGACGGCATAGCCGAGAACGACTTCATCTCTATGCGCACGCAACGTGACGCAACGCTTGGCATGCCGGCTTTGCTTCTGCCGTCAGTGCAAATCAACATGCGCGCCGGGCGACTTCCAGAGCCCGAAGGCAATGGTGTGACCTATCTGAAGATTCCACTCAACGCGGTGTAGCGCTCACAGATCTCTCACCGCATTTTTCCGTGCCGCCCCAGGATGAACGGGGTGGCCTTCACCCTTCACCTGACGAAATCATGGATCCGCGCCCCCACGATCCCAGCACCCACACGCCTCTGCTCGACGAACATCGGCCAACCTTCCCCGTCGCCAGACTGGTGGACAGCCATACCATCGTGATTGTCGGCGCCGGTGCGGCGGGCATTGCAGTCGCAGCAAGCTTGCGTTCGCGAAACCCATCGCTCGATATTGCTTTGATTGACCCTGCCTCCACTCACTACTACCAACCAGGCTGGACGATGGTGGGCGGCGGGGTTTTCAACGCGGCTGATACCGCGCGAGACATGTCAGCCTGCATCCCCCCCAACGTCTCATGGGTACGAGCGGCGGTTTCAGCGTTCGAGCCGGAGCGCAACGAAATCCTCCTGGATAGCGGCCGTCGGATCCGATATGAGCGCCTGGTGGTCTGTCCAGGTCTCAAACTGAATTGGCAAGGCGTCGATGGGCTACAGGAGACACTGGGGCGCAATGGCGTTACCTCGAACTATCGGTTCGATCTCGCCCCATATACCTGGAAGCTGGTCAACACCCTGCGTGGAGGCAATGCAGTCTTCACTCAGCCTCCCATGCCGATTAAGTGCGCAGGCGCGCCGCAAAAGGCCATGTATCTCGCGTGCGATGCCTGGCGACGGTCAGGAATGCTGCAAGACATGAACGTCAGCTTCTTCAATGCCGGGGCGGTGCTGTTTGGCGTGCCCGACTACGTCCCAGCACTGATGTCGTACGTTGAGGCATATGGCATTGCTTTGCGCTTCCAGCACAGGCTGGTCTCAATCGACGGACCCACGAAGCTGGCTCGCTTCGTGCGGACTTTGCCTGACGGAACGACCGACACCGTCGAGCAAGGCTTTGACATGATTCATGTGGTACCGCCACAGACGGCACCAGACTTCATCAAGTTCAGCCCATTGGCCGACTCTGCTGGCTGGGTGGATGTCCATGCTGGCACGCTGCGCCATACAGCATTCGACAACATCTGGGCACTTGGTGACGTCGCCAATACCACCAATGCCAAGACCGCCGCGGCAGCGCGCAAGCAAGCACCCATCGTCGCACACAACGTGCTGGCCAGTCTCGGCCAGGAATACGGAACAGCGTGTTATGACGGGTATGGCTCCTGTCCGCTCACGGTCGAGCGCGGCAAGATCGTCCTCGCCGAGTTCCTATATGGCGGAAAAGTGAGCCCGACCCTTCCCACGTGGCTCATCGACGGCACGCGTCCCTCCCGCGCTGCTTGGGTGCTCAAGGCCAACGTATTACCGGCGTTGTATTGGGAGGCAATGCTCAAAGGCCGGGAGTGGTTGGCGCGGCCAGCTATTAGCCGATAACCATTGCCGGCAGGGACTGCGCTTCGTTTCCCTGTCACCACCCTCATCCAACTCAGTCAACGTCGTACATATGCAGAGCAAAACTTGTCCAACCGGAATCGATACCATCCTGAGCCACGCCGGTAGCTCCCCAGATGACCACCATGGCTTTGTGAACCCGCCGGTCTATCGCGGCTCGACTGTTGTCTTTCCTGACGTTGAAACGATGACCCGCGGCGCGCAGCGCTATCAGTATGGGCGCCTGGGCAATCCGAACACCGCGGCACTGTGCGATGCGATCTCCACGCTTGAAGGGGCCGAAGGAAGCGTCCTGTGCCCATCAGGCCTTTCCGCCTGCATCACCGCCATTCTCACGGCCGTTGGAGCGAACGGCCACATCCTGATGCCGGATAGCGTCTACGGACCGGTGCGCCATTTCTGCAATACAGCCGCCCACCGGTTCGGAATCGAAACAACCTACTATGACCCCCGCATCGGCGTCGGCATCGAGTCGCTATTCCGGCCCAATACCATGGCGGTCTATACCGAATCTCCGGGCTCGCACACCCTTGAGTTGCAGGATATACCGGTTATCGCCGAAGTCGCCCATCGCCGCGGTGCTCTGGTAATCATGGATAACACGTGGGCAACTCCTTTGTACTTTAAGGCCGTCGCCCACGGCGTCGATCTTTCGGTGATGGCTGCAACAAAGTACATCACTGGCCATTCAGATACCTTGCTGGGGACCATTGCAGCGTCAAGCCGTGCTTGGGACAGACTCAAGGACTTTCACTTTCAGATGGGGCAATATGCTGGCCCGGACGATGTCGCGCTCGTGTTGCGAGGCCTTCGCACGCTCGGTGTACGGCTACCCCGGCACCAGGAAAGCGCTCTGAAAATCGCAAAATGGCTCGAGAGTCGCGAGGAAGTTGCAAGGGTCATCCACCCCGGGCTGCCTTCACATCGCGACCACGCAATCTGGCTCAGAGATTTTTCCGGTGCCAGCGGCCTGTTCTCCTTCGTGACAAAGCCGGCGCCGGTGGAGGCCGTTCACGATATGCTTAACGACCTGACCTACTTTTCGCTCGGCTACTCATGGGGAGGCTTCGAAAGCCTTGCGATGACCATGGATCCAAAGACTGTGCGTACCGCCACCGACTGGGATGACCAAGGGCACCTGGTACGGCTGCATATTGGGTTGGAGGATCCGCGTGACTTGATCGCAGATCTGGAGGAAGGCTTCAAGCGCTTCCGGGCAAAGCACTGAAGGCCGCAGTGGCCGCACCACGTATCGCGGTGCGGCCCTACCACCCTCCATCAGTCAACGCATGCCGCCTTGACACCGCTTTCTGCAAGCATTTCTCGCAACCGCATCTTCTGGATCTTCCCCGTGGCATTGATGGGCATCGCGTCGATGAAAATCACGTCGTCGGGAATCGACCACTTTGCGATCCTTCCCGAATAGAAGGAGAGCATCTCATCTCGCGATACCTTGCTTTCCGGCCGTCTGACAACGAAGACCACGGGCCGCTCGCCCCATTTCGGATGCGGCAGAGAGACACATGCTGCCATAGAGACCCCAGGATGCGAGGCAGCAATATTCTCGATGTCGATTGACGAAATCCACTCGCCCCCGGACTTAATAACGTCTTTCAGGCGGTCCGTGATCTGCAGATAACCATCTGCGTCAATTGTCGCGACGTCACCAGTTGGAAACCATCCGCTCTCAAGTGCTGTTTCAGCTTGACCAAAGTACTCGCCTACGACCCAGTGACCGCGCACCATCAGTTCACCGCATGACTCACCGTCCCATGGCTGCTCGGTGCCTTTCCCGGCGGAGATCTTCATATCGATCCCGAACAAGGCCCTGCCTTGCTTGTCCAACACACGCTCCCTGGCTTCTTCCAGCAAGTCCTGGTGACGTGCAAGCAGCGTTCCACAGGTGCCCACGGGCGAGGTCTCGGTCATGCCCCAGGCCGGGAACGCGTGGATCCCTGCGATTCGGCAAGACTCTCGTAGAACCGGCGGCGTTGTGGCACCACCAATTACGATACGCCTCAAGGAGGAGAACTTCGCACCGGTGTCCTCTACATACCGTAGCATGTCAATCCACACCGTCGGCACGCCGGCGGCAAAGGTCACACGCTCCTCCTCCAGCAAAGCATAAAGCGATTCGCTGTCATTGTTAGGCCCCGGTAGAACGAGCTTCGCCCCAACCATGGCGGCAATATATGGGAAGCCCCAAGCGTTGACGTGGAACATGGGAACCACCGGCATGATCACGTCTTTAGCGGAACAGTTGAGCGAATCCGGCATAGCCGCTGCGTAACAGTGCAGCAGTGTTGAGCGGTGCGTATACATCACGCCCTTGGGATTACCAGTCGATCCAGATGTATAGCAAAGCGCCGAAGGACTACGCTCGTCAAACGTCGGCCAGGTCGAGATTGGCGAGACGGACGCCATCAAGTCTTCATAGCACAGCAAGTCGAGCTTCGATGAAGCTGGCATTGCAGCTCGCTCGGCCAGGGCAACCCACTTCTCTACCCTTGGACAGTGCTGCGCAAGCTGCTCTACCAGAGGAAGGAAGGTTAGGTCGAAGAAGACGACACGGTCGTTTGCGTGGTTGACGATGTAGGCGATCTGATCCAAATGCAGTCGTGGATTGACCGTGTGGCAAACCGCTCCGCTACCAGACGTGCCGAAGTAGATCTCCAGGTGTCGGTACGTATTCCATGCAAGCGTTCCGACCCTGTCACCGAATTTGACATCGAGCTTTCCCAGCATACTGGCTAGCTGACGGGAGCGCCGTTCGCAATCACGGTAGGTGTACCGATGCAGTCCGCCCTCGACACAGCGCGTTACGATCTCCGTTCTACCGTGATGGCGACCCGCATGCACGATTGCGTCCGAGATCATTAGCGGCATGTACATCATGTGGTTCATTCAGTGTCTCCTCTTTCTCACCTTCCCCTGCCAGTGCGAAGCACCAGGCACTCCGATGCGCCGACATATCTGACGTGTGAATTCTTCTTGATCTCGCACCGGCTCACCATAGAGCCAGTCCAACGACGGAGTATTGGTCAAGAATTCAGGCGTCTCTGTCATTCAAGTCATGCACCAGAAGCACGCATACTCAATAGACGCAAGGCGAGCCTGTCTAGCGTCAACTCAAACGGACCGCAAGGAACACTTATGCCGCTCATCAACGTAAAAGTCATCGAAGGCGTTTTCTCCGCAGCCGACAAGGAAAAGATCATTTCCACCCTTACTGACGCCATGGTGTCGATCGAGGGCGAAAACATGCGCCCCGTTACGTGGGTTGTCGTTGAAGAAGTAAAGAGCGGTGACTGGGGCATTGCCGGAAACGCACTAACGACCGAGAAGGTGAAGGCACTGGCCGCAGGCAAGTAACTCACCCCGAAGGGACTCCAGCGACAACCCCCTGAAGCTCCTAAGCTTACGTCGTTGGGGCCCTTTCATCGCTTCCTCAGCTTGCGCCACCTCTAACGCGCAACCAGCGCTTGACCAGATGGTTCTGGTCGCTCATAGCAGCCAGAGCCGTAAGTCGCCCCGCCCCCCCAGCCCCGTAGCAATTTTCTCAGCCCGAAGAGGTGGGCCACGCAGGGCTCTGCGGACATTCCCCCTCTCTGACTACCGACGGTGGCCAGGCTAGGCTCCGCGCTCCGGCTCGACCCCAACCAACTGGCTGGACTCCTCGTCGGTGAACAGCCGCGATCGTGTCAAGAATCGTAAGCCGGTAGCTCGCTCGATGGAGAACATGCCACCGTTGCCAGGCACGACGTCGATGATTAGTTGCGTGTGGCGCCAGTACTCGAACTGGGATTCGCTCATGTAGAACGGCGAGCCTCCGATTTCTCCCAGCTTGATGTCGGAGCTCCCTAGCAGAAACTCATGGCGCGGGAAACACATTGGTGCGCTGCCGTCACAGCAACCACCGGATTGGTGAAACAAGACTGGCCCGTGTGTTTCTATTAGGCGAGAGATCAGAGCCAACGCTTCTTCGGTCGCGACAACGCGCGGCGGAATACCCAAATTCATAGAGATCGTCCCAAAAAAATCCGGCCGCCAGGACAGAGCGGCCGGCAAACACCATGGAGGCACCCGACACTCTCCACTGAAGTACTACACCGATTTTTTGCTCAGAGCTTCCTCATAGGTCTCCCGTGCAAGCGCGGTCGCGACGAGGCTTATGATCCCCAGTATGATCATGTAGAGACAGATACCCCATGTCTTCCCGTCGTTAATCTTGAGCAGCAAGGTGGCAATCAGTGGCGCCAGGCCTCCTGACAACACAGCACCGATGGCATAACCAATATTTGCACCGCTAAGACGAACCTTGGTACCGAAGAGCTCCGAGAAGTACACGGCTTGCGGACCGTACATGGCATCATGCAACACATTCAGGCCGATAATCATGCCGATTGTGATAAGGACTACCGAGCCACTTTGTGCCATCCAGAAGAACGGAACGACGAAGAGCATCGATGCAACCGTACCGAACATGTACACCTTTTTCCGCCCGATGAGATCGGACAGGTAGGACCATGCAGGTAGTGTGACGAAGCCGATTGCACTCGAAATCAGGATGGCCTGCAAGCCAATTGACTTGTCCAGCTTCAGCGTCCCGACGATGTAGCTCAGCATGAAGACGCTGTACAGATAGAACAAGGCATTTTGCAAGAGCTTCATGCCTATCGTTAGATACAGAGTCTTTCTCTGAGTACGCAACATTTCCATTGCGGGTGCCTCAGATACTTCCTTCCGCTCCTTCATCTGCTCGAACACCGGGGATTCACGCAGCTTGAGGCGGATGAACATGCCAATCAGCACCATCACGACGCTTCCAATAAAAGGAATTCGCCATCCCCATGCCAACAACTCATCGTTGCTCATGCTCGAGGAAACGAGCATGAACACCAACGTCGAAAGCAATAGCCCCGCCGGCCCGCCAATTTGAGGAAAGCTACCGAACAAGCCGCGCCGGTTTGCTGGGGCATGCTCAACCGCCATTACAACAGCAGAACCCCATTCTCCGCCCACAGCGAATCCTTGAATAAGCCGAAGAATGCACAGCATCACAGCAGCCCAGGCGCCGACTGTTTCGTATGTCGGCAACAGCCCGATTGCAACAGTGCTACCTCCCATAAGCCATAAGGAGAGTACCAATATGGTCTTTCGCCCTACACGATCTCCATAGTGACCGAATACCGCTGCCCCAACGGGTCGGGCAACGAAGCCTACGGCATACGTAGCGAACGCGGCGATTGTCCCGACCCACGGATCCATCGAGGGAAAGAATAGATGTGGAAAAATCAGTGCCGCACAAGTTCCGTATAGATAGTAGTCGTACCACTCCACTGCTGTACCGATAAGGCTTGCGACTGCTACCTTTCGGTGCTCGCCTCTTGATATTGGCGGAGCTGCCATTGCGTCCATCGGACGCGCTTCCGCGACGCGAGTTGTCATCCTTGTCTCCTCTAATAGTTGGTGACTGCGGTACTACCTGGTCCGTTACAGCTATTGGAAAGGCTTTACCGAGAAACTCCGATCAAGATTGCGTCAGCCTCAAGAGCCGATGCTTAGTTTGTGCAGGTGCCGCCAGGGTCGAAGCCGTTCGTAGCGTCGCTTCGCCAATTTTTTTCACTTTCAGAAGTGCAGACACCTAGGCAGGGTCAGCGATGACTGGCGCGTCAAATACCTCGATCCTCGGCGCAGATTCTGTGAATTTCGCTATCTCGACACGTGCCGAGTGAGAGGCCGGTCCTTGCGCGAGCCGCGAAGTCCGTAGATCGTGGGTAAGGACGTTGGGGTTCCCGTGGCGGTCTCGACTGTCTGGAGCTGAAAAATCGGGGTCATACCAGGCACCCGTGCAAAGGAATACAACTCCGGGCTTTATTTGACGGGTGACGACGGCCCCTGCAAGGCAACGGCCGTACTCATTCATCACCTCAACGACATCTCCGTGGGCGATTTCCCGCGCCTCGGCGTCCTGTGGGTGAATCAAGATTGGCTCGCGTCCCTGGACCTTTCGGCTTAGGCTGAACGCTCCATTGTCGAGTTGACTATGAAGCCGGGTCTCTGGCTGACCAGATAGCAGCGAGAGGGGAAACTGCTGGGCAGTCGATGACTGCCAGGCGCGTGGTGGAAACCATGTGGGGTGGCCCGGGCAATCGCTATAGCCGAACCCTGCAATTACATCAGACGCCAACTCAATCTTCCCGCTCGGCGTGGGGAGTGGAAACCTGTTCGGTTCGGTTCGGAAATCGGAGAGAAAGACCGCATCCTTATTTCTATCCTCGAGCTCAATCACATCTCCCGAAAGGAAGTCCGCCCAATCTGGCAACTCGATCCCGCTACGCTCTGCGTTACCTTGGAGCTCACTCCACATCCTTTCGAGCCACTCCGATGAGGATAGGCCCTCACTAAACTGCATGCCTAACCCGAGGCGTTTCTCCAAATCGCAATAGATGTCATACTCGCAGCGCGCCTCGCCCGGTGCGGGAACTGCTTGCGGCATGGGAATGAGCGAATTGTCCTGCGTACCACCACAAAAGTCGGTTCGTTCCAGCGGGGCCGCTACCGGCAATACAATATCGGCGTGTCGTGCGGTGGCCGTCCAGTTGATTTCATTGACGATGATGGTCTCCGGGCGCTGGAACGCCTGGCGCAACCGATTCAGATCCTGATGATGGTGGAAAGGGTTACCACCGGCCCACCACACCATCCTGGCGTCCGGGAACTGCATCTTCTGACCGTTGTACTCATAGGCTTGGCCAGGGTGAAGCAACATATCGGCAATCATTGCCACAGGGATGTACGTGTCCACAGGATTTTCACCTTGGGGAAACGCCGGCCATCCTATCGGCCTGTCTATACATCCCATAGTCGCTTCCGAAGCATAGGCAATGCCGTACCCGCCGCCCGGCAGTCCAATCTGTCCGAGCATCGATGCCAATGCAACCGTCATCCAAAGCGGCTGCTCGCCGTAGTCGGCACGCTGGAGTGCCGCGGCGGTACAGATAAGTGTCCGTTGGGCAGCCATCTCGTGTGCAAGGGTTCGGATGCGCGTAGCAGGCAGTCCGGATTGCTTCGCAGCCCAGTCCGCGTCCTTTGGCTGCCCATCGGGCTCTCCCCGAAGATATGACTCAACCTTCTCGAATCCCACCGTGTAGCGATCGAGGAAGCTTCGATCTACCAGGCCTTCAGACAGAAGCGTGTGTGCGATTCCCATCATGATGGCCGTATCGGAACCTGGGGTCGGCGGCAGCCACTCCGCCTCGAGAAAGTCGTCAGCATCGCCGCGAAACGGACTGATGTTGATGAAGCGGACCCCGGCTTGCACGCAGTTCTCGAGTTCGCGGCGCAGCCGATGCTTACCGACACCACCACTGCCCACTTGCGCGTTTCTCAACGGAAGTCCACCGAACATGACTACCAGTCGTCCCTCTTTGGCGACTGTGCGCCAACGCGTCGCTTGCTTTACATGATCCCGAAAATTGCCGACGATGTGTGGCATCAGTACCAGCGCCGCGTTGAAGCTATAGTTCCCCTCCGAGCGGACGGAGCCACCAAATGCATTCAGAAAGCGCTTCAACTGACCTTGCGCATGGTGAAAGCGTCCCGCACTTGCCCAGCCATAGGAACCCGCAAAGATGGCTTCGTTTCCGTGCATGGAACGGACTCTCAACAGTTCCTCGGACACCAGATTGAGAGCTGCGTCCCAACTCACCTCTACATACCGGTCCTTTCCACGCTCACCCAAACGTGACAACGGTCCTTTACGCAAGTATCCCTCCCGAATCGCCGGTCGAAGGACACGTGCTGTGCCCTGAAGGCTATCGGCAATGTTCTCGTTGATTCGGGATGGATTTGGATCGTCCCGGTAAGGCGCTACGGACTGTATCCGACCCCCGACCGTTTCCACTATCCCGGCTCCCCAATGGCTGGCCGTAATCGTTTTGCGAATGTTGCGGGAAGGATCGTTCATGGATCTGTTTTTCCAATACCACGGAAGCAAGTGGACGCACTGCGACTGCCGGTATAGATGGAACAACTACCCCGGGCCCCCGACGAGGGAGACCGGGGACAGAAGGATCAGAAGAAGCCGAGGGCGTTCGGGCTGTAGCTGACCAGCATGTTCTTCGTCTGTTGGTAGTGATTGAGCATCATCTTGTGATTCTCACGACCCATACCAGACTGCTTGTAGCCACCGAACGCGGCATGTGCCGGATAGGCGTGGTAGCAGTTGGTCCAGACGCGGCCCGCCTGGATTTCACGACCGAAGCGATAAGCCCGAGTGCCGTCGCGGGTCCACACTCCCGCGCCGAGACCGTACAACGTATCGTTGGCGATTTCGAGTGCTTCCTCTTCCGTCTTGAAGGTCGTCACCGACAACACCGGCCCAAAGATCTCCTCCTGGAAGATTCGCATTTTGTTGTGACCGCGGAATACGGTCGGCTTGATGTAGTAGCCGTTCGCGAGGCTACCGTCCAGCACTTTGCGTTCGCCACCGGCTAGCAGTTGCGCCCCCTCTTGCTTGCCCAGGTCGATATACGAGAGGATCTTGTCGAGTTGTTCGTTGGATGCTTGAGCACCAATCATGGTGGACAAGTCCAATGGATGCCCCTGTTTGATGGCCTCGACGCGCTTGATTGCCCGCTCCATGAAGCGGTCGTAGACCGATTCCTGGATCAGGGCGCGAGAAGGGCACGTGCAGACCTCACCTTGGTTCAGGGCGAACATCGCGAAGCCCTCGAGCGCCTTGTCGAAGAACGCATCATCCTTGTCGAGCACGTCCTCGAAGAAGATGTTGGGGCTCTTGCCACCCAGCTCCAGCGTGACGGGAATCAGGTTCTGGCTGGCGTACTGCATGATCAGCCGACCGGTCGTCGTTTCACCCGTGAACGCGATCTTGGCGATGCGCTTGTTGGATGCCAGCGGCTTGCCCGCTTCCAGGCCGAAGCCATTGACGACGTTGAGAACGCCCGGCGGCAGCAGGTCTCCAATGACCTCGAGAAGTACCATGATTGACGCTGGCGTCTGCTCGGCGGGCTTGAGCACCACACAATTGCCGGCGGCCAGCGCAGGGGCAAGCTTCCACGTAGCCATCAGCAATGGGAAATTCCAGGGAATGATTTGGCCGACAACACCAAGTGGCTCGTGGAAGTGGTACGCAACGGTGTCGCGGTCGATTTCCGAGATGCCACCTTCCTGAGCACGAATCACGCCGGCGAAGTAGCGGAAGTGGTCGACAGCCAGCGGCAGATCCGCAGCCATCGTTTCACGCAGTGGCTTCCCGTTATCAATCGACTCGGCTACAGCGAGCCGCTTCAGGTTTGCTTCCATCCGGTCGGCGATGCGTGCCAGCACGTTTGCTCGCTCGGTGGCCGAAGTCCGTCCCCATGCGTCTTTGGCAGCGTGCGCAGCGTCCAAGGCAAGTTCGATGTCATCCGCGTTGGAGCGCGCGATCTTGCAGAAGACTTCGCCAGTAATGGGTGACAGGTTATCGAAATACAGGCCAGAAACCGGGGGAACCCACTTTCCACCGATGAAGTTGTCGTAGGACGATTGATACGGGAATTCGATGCCCAGGGATTGCATCTCGGCGTGGTTCATTGTGTTGCTCCTTAGTTATATTAAGATCCGGCGTCTTACATATAGGCAGTCGTCATGGCCGGTGGCGACTGCGCTTGCTTCAGAAATGCACTCAATGTTTGCTTGCGCTCGCTGCACCCAGCCCGGTTTGGGCCCGGATCCAGCTCGCATCAAATGCACTCCGTTCCGCTTTCGAGCGTTCCGTCTTGTCGAGCTTCGAAAAAGCAAACGCTGCAAGGAAAGCGATCGGCATCGAGAAGAGAGCTGGGTTCTCGTACGGAAACACAGCCGCAACGTTGTGCAGTACATCTACCCAAACCGCCTTGGAGAGAATCACCATTGTCACGGCAGAGGTCAGTCCTGCGATGCCGCCCGCCAGTGCGCCACGCGTCGTGAGGCCTCGCCAGTAGATGGCTAACACAAGCACCGGGAAGTTGGACGAAGCTGCGACTCCGAAGGTAAGACTCACGAGAAACGCAACGTTCTGGTTTTCGAACGCCGTTCCGAGCACAACCGCTACCACGCCCAAGCCCAGCGTAGCGAAACGCGAGACACGCATCTCGGAGCTTTCCTTTACCTTCCCTTTGCAGATGATGTTGCTATATATGTCGTGTGCGATGGCAGACGCACCAGCCAATGCCAGACCGGATACGACGGCGAGAATCGTTGCGAACGCGACTGCAGACAAGAACCCCAAGAAGATGTTCCCGCCGACTGCGCGTGCCAGATGCATTACCGGCATGTTTCCGCCGCCCAGGATCTTCCCTCTGATATTGCCGCCCTCAAAGAACGCTGGATCGCTACCAACGATAACAATCGCGCAAAGCCCAAGAGCGCAAACCATCAGGAAAAAGGCTCCAATCAGGCCGCTCGCCACGAATACGCTTTTGCGAGCCTCTTTTGCGTTCGGCACAGTGAAGAACCGCATCAGGATGTGGGGCAGACCCGCTGGGCCAAGCACTACGCCGATCGACATGGAGATGGCAGAAATGGGGTCAGAAAGCAGCCCATTGGGCCCCATGATCTTTCCACCATCTTTGTGAACGTCGACGGCTTGCCGAGCCAGCTCATCAAAGCTGAATCCGAAGCGAGACATGGCCAGGAACAACAGCAGTGCTCCCCCAAAGAGCAGCAGTGCTGCCTTGACGATCTGTACCCAAGTGGTGGCAATCATGCCGCCGAAGGTCACGTAGACAACCATCAACACGCCCACGACAATGACCGCATGTTGATAGTCAAGTCCGAAGAGCAGCTTGATGAGTTGGCCTGCGCCTACCATTTGCACAACCAGGTAGAAGCACACCACCGTGAGAGAGCTAACCGATGCGAAGAGGCGCACCTTAGTTTTGTCCAGGCGAGCTGAGACAATATCCGCCAGCGTGTACTTCCCTAGATTCCGCACCGGTTCGGCAAGCAGAAACATGATGATTGGCCATCCGACGAAGAAGCCAATCGCGTACACGAAACCGTCGTAACCTTTTGCGAAGACTAGGCTGGACAGCCCCAAGAGCGTAGCGGCGGACATGTAGTCGCCGGCGATAGCCCATCCGTTCTGCATGCCTGTGATACCGCCGCCTGCGCTATAGAAGTCAGACGTCGAGTGCGTTCGCCTGGCCGCCCACCACGTGATTCCAAGGGTTGCAAGGACGAAAACGAAGAACATCAGAATTGCCGGAACATTGAGGGGCTGCTTTTCCGCCGCGGAAACAACGGGCCCACAGAGGGCACTACCCGTCCAAGCCACTAGCAGAGTTCCGACAAGGAGATGGTGCGGAGACGTCGAGCGCATCAGTGCACCTCCCTCAGAAACTGGGCATTGAGATCGTCGAAGCGATGATTGGCGCAGTAGACGTACCAACCAGTAAGCAACCAGGAGATGATGATCAGCGCAGCACCAATGGGCCAGCCTACCGTCACGAGTGACTTCTCCGATATTGGTAGGCTGAGCAGCGTCGGATAGAAGGCGGCAGTCAATATGAATCCGTAGTATCCGACCAGCACGACGAGGCTCAGGGCCATCGAGAGCCTGGCTCTCTCATATACCAGCTCTCGGAAGCACCGATTCCTCAAGAGCTTCGTGATTTCTATATTCTTCATTTGTCTCCTCCATTTCCTGGGTCTTGTAATGCCCTGGGCTACGAAATGGATACCTGCGCTTTCAGTGAGTTTCGGATGAAGCAGTTCTTGTGTGCCGCTGCGTGCAACCGAGCAAGCGCATTGCTGTCGGGCGTCTTGGTACCGCCGAAGACGACCTTGGGACTAAGCTCTACCCTTCCGATACCCAGCAGACCATCGTCCAGTTTTTCCAGGTGCCCCACCGGCGAGTCATCGTATTGTTCGACTCGGTACCCTTGAAGATCCGCGATAGCGAGAAATGTGAGCATGTGGCAACTCGCCAACGCCGTGACGAGCAGTTGCTCAGGATCTGCACACCGGGGATCGCCCTTGTACTCTTTCGACGCCGAGACGTTCACGTTCTGCTCGCCATTGAGCGATACCTGATGGTTGCGCGAATAGGTATCGCTCTCCAACGGATGTGCGATCCTGCTCCAGTGAACAGATGCGGCATGCTTTGACATCGTTTACCTCCTATTTGAATGGGGAGTCCTCGCCGAGGCGCATGTGTGTATGCGTGCTAGGATCGTAGGGCTCATCCACATAGGCGTAAAACGACATTTCTTGCGTCGATTGCTTAGGCCAGCTAAGCCTCTAGGCAACAAGCCATTGCATGAAGTAAGGTCGAGGCCTCACGCTGGCATGGGCGCCGGGCCTCAATGGTTTCGCCCTGGAGGCTAACTTCAGCGCCCAGTGTTAGTGGTGACAGCAAAGGCTGCGTGCGCTCAGAATGAACAAGGTCGGTGGCCGCGATTGGCTAGCCTAGCGCGTGTGGCTCCCTCAATCCGGCCGTGTACGCGTGAGCAGATAGTAGGAGGAGCAACCATCCGCTCCTGCCCAAATAGCGCATGCCGCGCGACAGTTCCCGCTGGCAAGCGGTCACCGCCTGGCGTGGTGGATTCCATCGAAAGTAAGGAGGTTCAGCACATTAGTTCCCCTTGCGATCGAGCATTGCATCGCAAGAGGATTTCTACCGGCAACGCCTCGAGCTTAGAGCTCTTCAAAAGCTTCGAGCGCACGAGCAGAGTAGACGTATGCCGCCCCTGCGTTAAGGGCAATGGCAGTGCCAAGAGCTGCAGAAATCTCAGCCTTGCTGGCACCAGCCTTCTTTGCTGCGGCTGCGTGCGCGGTAATACAGCCGTCGCATCGCGTAGTCACCGCGACAGCCAGGGCGATGAGTTCATGGGTTTTGGCATCCAGGATGCCGTCTACGCGAGTTGCGGCCTCCAGAGTATGGAAGGCCTCTGCCACCGGCTTGTTTGCTTTCTCGAATCCGCCAACGCTCTTGATCAGATCCGTCAGTCGTTCAGTCCATTTGCTCATAGCTCTTTGCATCCTTTCAGTATTAGCTGCTAGCTAGGTTTTACGTCTTCGTTTTGCCGTGTGTCGTTACCCAGAAGGAAACCTTACAGTTCCTCGTAGGCTTCCAGAGCTCGGGCGGAATATACGTACGCAGCGCCGGCGTTCAGGGCGATTGCGGTACCAAGTGCCGCCGAAATCTCCGCCTGGCTGGCCCCTGCTTTCTTTGCGGCAGCGGCGTGCGCCGTAATGCAACCGTCGCATCGAGTGGTCACGGCGACAGCCAGCGCGATCAGCTCATGGGTTTTGGCGTCCAGAATTCCCTCGGCTCGGGTCGCAGTCTCGAGCGTATGGAAGGCCTCTGCCACCGGCTTGTTTGCTTTCCCGAAGGCACCGACGCTCTTTACGAGCGCCGTCATTTTTTCAGCCCATTTTGCTGCCATGTAACGTCTCCTTTCAGTGAAAAATTCCGCGAATCACTTTCCCAGTTTTCGACCTGCCGACACACCGCCGTCGACGTCCCAAACCGCGCCTGTCACCCAGGAAGCCTTATCGGAAAGCAAGAAAACAATTGCCTCGGCGACATCGCGGGGCGTGCCATTGCGACCAAGGGGGTGAAAGCTATGGAAATCTTTAAGTGCGTCATCCAACTGCTCGCCGGGAATGAAGCGCTCGAAGATTCGGGTTTCGACGATGCCCGGGCAAACTGCGTTGACACGAATGCCATGCTCTGCCAACTCGGTTGCCACATGCTTGGTCATGGCTTCCAGCCCAATTTTCGCCATGGAATAGGCTGAAGCAGGCACCGTTTCGATGGCTTGTTTCGCTGCACTCGCCGTGATGGTGACGATAGAACCCGGCTGTTTTCTGGACACCAACGATGCAGCGACCTGCTTGGTGATGAAGAACAGTGCCCGGTTCAGGTTGAGATAGCTGTTGTAGTCTTCTAGCGAGTGCTCAAGGAATGCTTTGGGGTAGTAGATCCCAGCGGCATTCACGAGCATGTCAATATCCTTGTGCTCGCCTTCCAACTTGCCAATGAGGTCTTGAACGCTTTCGAAGTCGGTGAGATTGGCCGTCAGGGCGAATGCCTTACCTTCTCCCGTGACTGCAGCAAGTTTTTGGCGAGCTGCTTCTGCCTTGTCCGCGCGGTTGCCGATGACGACGACAGCAGCCCCTTGCTCGGCGACCATCAGAGCTGTCTCGAGGCCAATTCCACTCGTTCCACCAACGACCAGGAGTTTGCGGCCGTCAAATTGTTTAGCTTGCATAGTCTTTCCTCACGTGGGAGCAGCCAACTTACCAACTAGTTGGTAATCTCCCTGGTCAAAAAAAGCGCTGCTCCATCTGGACTGAATTACGATCCCGGTGGCGCAGCACCCTACCTACTAGTTGGTTAGTATCGTATGCGAGCCGTTTGGGGCTGTCAAGGGCTTAATTGCTGGCCCCTTCGGCGCACTTTTACGGCTACTGCCAAGTGGCTGCCATCTGCCGCTCTGGCAGTGAATATGTCGCACTAGGCCTTTCTCTTCGCGCGTGGGACGTTCGTTCATGCCGCGCTACGTCCTTGTTTTCATGGCGGAATCAGCCGATTCATAGCTATGCGGGACAGGTAGGCACAAAAATTGATGGCTCTACCGGTTTGGATCTTTCATGACAGGCTCTATGGCAGCGTGATTTCGCCTCGATGCCCTTGCGGCACCAGACGCTTTCGGACCGTACGCTCCTCCAGCAACTCTAAGCCGACGCCTGCTGCCTATGCGGGCGGGAGGAGGACTTCCCAGCGCCCTCCTATTCACAACGTCGGACAACACTACGTAAATGGACAGTTTTATTGGCAGCAGCGCGGCACTAGGTGCCGTAGTCGGTGTAATCCTGGCGCTAACCGGAGCAGGTGGCGCCATTCTCGCAGTACCACTGCTGCTGTTCGGTTTGCATTTGAACATCGCAGAGGCCGCGCCAGTGGCGTTGCTGGCGGTCAGCCTGTCCGCTGCGGTTGGAGCCGCCATGGGATTGCGTGCAGGCATCGTGCGCTACCGAGCCGCCGTACTGATGGCTGTAGCCGGTACAGTCGTTTCGCCCGTCGGCCTTTGGCTTGCACATCGTCTGCCGAATGGCCCTTTGACTTTGCTCTTCGCTCTGGTTCTGGCCTTCGTGGCCCTGCGGATGTTCGTGCAGACGCCCTCAAAGCCGAATCCCAGCCTTTACGCCGCGCAGCCTTTGCCGCCTTGCCAACTGAGTAACGCTACCGGCCGCTTTGTCTGGACGGCCTCCTGCAGCCGGGCACTCGCTCTCTCGGGGGTTGGCGCTGGATTTCTATCCGGCCTACTCGGCGTTGGAGGGGGCTTCGTCATCGTCCCTGCTCTTAGAAAAGCTACCAACGCCCCAATGCATGCCATAGTGGCGACATCCCTGACCGTTATCGCGCTGGTCTCCGCTTCCGGCGTTGTTTCCACTGCGATCGCAGGGCGTATGAACTGGAGTGTCGGTTTGCCGTTCGCGACAGGGGCCTTGCTCGGGATGCTGGGCGGTCGACGCGCCGCAAGCAAACTAAGCAGAAGGCGCCTTGAACAAGGTTTCGCTCTGGTCGCCGCCTTGATTGCCCTCGGAATGGTTGTACGCGTCGCCATGGGTACCTAAGGCACGAACGAAAAGCTATGCCATCCGCCAGGATGATCAGCGGGAGAGGGATTGCATTCTACTGGCAGATATTCACCGGGATGCGGCGGCTCGGAACGCAGTCCGCAAGCCAAATCGAACGGGCTGCGGGGCGCCGGACGCGGCTCCCTTATCGTCACACAAGGCAGTCCGTCAGCCAGGCTTCCTGCCGGAAGGATGCGATAGAGGACATCGGACTCCTACAAGGCCGCTCAGACCGCAAGCTCGCGGAGCGATTCCTCAAATCCTGTAAGGATCGACGCATTGTCCCTTAAGGCCCAGCCTACGAGGGAGCCGCCCTCCAGGGAGCTGAGAAGCATTAGGGCCGACCGCTTCGCTGAGCGATCAGCACGCAGTTCCCCGGCAGCAATGCCATCCTCGATAATGCGTTCTAGCCACTGCAAATGCAGCTGAAAGAAGGTAGAGGTTAATGAACGCACGCTCTCCGGTAGGACTGACCACTCCCCAGACAACGCCCCACAGAGAGGCAGCATGCCGTCATTCAATGAGTCAGCGAAAAGTTGAGCATGGGCAACCAGTTTGTCCTTTGCCTTACGGTGCTTAGCGTCGATGCGACTGAGACATTCTCGAAACCGCTCAAGATATTCGTTTACCAGAGCGACACCGAGGTCCTCTTTCGTCGGGAAATAGTGATGGACAGCGGGTTTCGAAATCGAAGCGCTTTTGGCTAGGTCAGCGTAGCTGAAATCAGAATATCCGCGCGTGCGGATCAGATACTCCGCCTGCCGGAGAAGTTCAGTTCGTCGGTCTACAGTCATGAACGGCTTATACCTTCTAGTTGGTAAGGCGTCAATATCTCCCGCAACAAGCGTGTGAGGTTGCTTGCCTTCACGGTACCTGGCGCTGCTGACGTCTGAATCCACAGACTGGATCCCAAAATGGACGACGCGGCCATCTACTGCGGCGAGGCGGCCGTCAATACGGGACTGTATTCGCCATGCGTTACATCCCGATCCGCGACCAGCAACTCACTATCCTCGCCCGCAACCGCGACGCCTTGCGGGCTCGGGCGGAACGACGCTTTGACTTCGAAGATCTCATTCGGGCATGCGTTCCGGATGCCGCCACTTGCGATCCAAGCATTGTGGCCGACGCGATCCGGGAGTGGTTCAATAGCTTCGACGACGGCATTCCGACATGGCGGCTGTCGTCGCAAGAGCGATAAGAAGTCAACGGCGGATCCAGTGCCGAGGTTCGGCGTGCCAGGGAGGGCCGTTGTCGGCCATAAAGAGCCGTTTGCTAGTGTCGTGAACCTGACATTCAGGTGTTGCTCTCCGTTCAGTTTCCGGCCGTTCGCCGGCCGCCGATGCCCGTCGCATCGGCCAATGCGAACGACCAGACCAATTTGTTGAAATGTCAGCTACCAGCCAGAAGCGATAATGCCGGCTGCGGCGGCAGCAACCTATCCCTGCGCCGTGGGGCGGACGATAATCTCGCCCACGTCAACATCGGCCGGTTGCTCGATTGCAAACGCAATCGCCCGGGCAATGGCGTCCGGCGGCATGGCGAATTTATCCATCGAAGCGGAGATTTGCGCCTTGGCTTCGGGGTTGGTCACCGATTCTGCAAAGTTCGTCCGCGTGAAGCCGGGTGAAATGACCGTTACACGCAGTTTGTCTCCCGCCTCCTGCCTTAACCCCTCCGAGATCGCGCGCACCGCACTCTTGGTCGCGGCGTAGACCGCCATGTTCGGCGCGATGCGATGAGCGGCGGTGGACGCGGTATTGATGAAGTGGCCGAAGCCCTGCGTACGAAAGAGCGGTAACGCCGCTGCAATACCGTTCAGCACGCCTTTGATGTTCACGTCGATCATGTCTTCCCAATCGTCCACGCGCAGCTCGTCGAGAGAAGAAATCGGCCCGACGCCAGCGTTGTTGATCAGCACGTCGAGCTGACCGAATCGCTCGCATGCCAGTTTTACAAGTTGCGACATGTCCTCTCGGCGCCTAACGTCCGTGCATGCCCATGCGCATTGTCCCCGCGCCTTGGCAATTCGATCGGCGAGGTCGCGAAGCCGATGCTCGCCACGGGCGCCCAGCACCACTTTCGCCCCGCGCTCAGCCAGTAGCAGTGCCGCTGCCTCGCCGATGCCGCTGCTTGCACCGGTGATGACAACGACCTTGTCCTTGATTGTCGACATGATATTTTCCTCATCACTTGTCTAAGAGGGCGAGAATCATGAAATGGCCCCGCACGCTCTGCACATCCAATGTTCGTCTAGCAGGGTCGTCTAATCTATAATCGAATCAACGTATTTATTTATCGATCGTCCGGATTCGGATGGACCCGCTCTCAGATGTCTTTCACCTGCTCAAAGTCGACAGCGTGCTGTCGGCACGGCTGGAAGTGTATGGCGCATGGTCGCTGCGCTTTTCTGCTTATGAACACATCAAGTTCGGTAGCGTCCTGGAAGGTGCTTTCTGGCTATGGTTCGAAGATGGCACCCCGCCGGTCGAGCTGAGGGCGGGCGATTTCTATCTGTTGACTCAAGGGCGGGCGTATTGCACCGGAAGCGACCCTTCGCTCACTCCTGTCGACGGCCGTGAAGTGCTTGCTACGAGCCTTTGCCCAGACGGGATCGTGCGTTATGGCCGCAGCGGGGAGAAGGTCAGTGCAGCCGGAGGCCGCTTCCTCTTCGACGCCGATACCAGCGAACTCTTGCTGAAGTCCTTGCCGCCGCTTATCCATATTCCGGCTGCTTCTGAAACGGCTCCGGCGCTGCGGGCCGTGCTAGATCTGCTGCGACTTGAAACGCAGATGTCCCGGCCGGGCGCGTCGGTTGCCGCATCGAGCCTCGCGAACATGGTACTTGTGCAAGTCCTGCGCGAATATTTGGCGTCGGGAGCGCATACGCCGGGTTGGCTTGGCGCGCTGGCCGATCCAAAGATTGGGACAGCCCTTGCCCTCATCCATGAGGACGTAGCCCGGCGTTGGAAAATCGATGAACTCGCGGCGGCGGTGGCCATGTCGCGCACGACGTTTGCCGAGCGCTTCAGGACGCTAGTCGGCATGACGCCCATCGATTATCTGACCGATTGGCGTATCGCAAAAGCTGGCGCCGCGTTGCGAGAAGGGAAAAGTATAGCTTCGGTCGCCGAAAGCATCGGCTATGGTTCAGAGGCTGCCTTCAATTCCGCGTTCAAACGTATCGTTGGACAAAGTCCGGGGCGCTACCGGCAATCGCAATCCGCGGCATGCAGCAGGAAATAAAAAGCCACGTTCTGATTGCATTATCGTTCGACGTTCAGGACGGACGGGGTAACAGACCGCTGAGGCCGATGGAACCTCGCTCGCGTATGACAAGTGACCGCCGTACTTCGGAAGCTGACTTGGGAGCCTCGCGAACTCGAATGACGCCTCGGGGTCGGCAAGAGCCACTGAGCAGCCGGGGAGAAGCCTTGCAACGAGAAGTGCGAAAAAGGGAGCATGCGGAGCAGTCTAGTTAATTCGCGCTTCTTTTCTCTGCAGCCCAGCTAATTCCGCTTCTAAGACGGCCGAGCGGCGACGGAATTTGCTGTTGAGTCATTGATTTTTCGGAAAGCGCAGTCCAACGAATTCCGGTTCCTCACAGTTGCCACCTGCCGTCGGACACCCGGGGCATCGCGCCCGCTGCCACTGAGAACGGGATTCTCGGGCAGATCCACGGTCAGTACATTGCGGCCGCCATTGGGACGTTGGGCAGCGCCACACGCGAGGCGCCGGACCGCCATGAGGTGGTAGTCGAGGCCGGGCATGCTCGAACGATCCGGTTGTTCATCGAGAAGAAACGAGCCCAGCACGGTCGGTATTCCCACTACTACTGGTCGGCCTACCGCGCCGAGCAAGCGGACCGCTAGAAGCATGTCGGCTACCACCATTTTTCTGGAAGCCCACTACTTCGGCGAGGACAGCGAAGAGCTGAGCCTGCCCTGCGAGGCTGTTGCGGCTACTGCTGGCGGGCTGGTTGTCGCTGGCATCGAGGCCAGACGCCTGCGCGCGCTTAAGTGGCGGCCTGCCTACATCTCTTACTGGTCGGATGGACAACTAGTACGGCTTGCCATCGGCGCGTGGGCCGCGCTGGACGACAAGACCATCCGGTTTGAACTGCGCTAAGTCCAATGCCTGGCAAAGACTTACCCGTGGATCTGCCGGCCCTCACGCAAGACGAACTGCGTGATGCCGAGGCATCTGTTCTTTCCTGGCATTGGACGTGCTGGAGCAGGACTGAAGGCTATCGGCGGCGTTGTGCAAAACTTCGCTCCATGCCACTGCCATTCGTTACGCACAGTGCAGGAGAGATCCAGTTGCAGTAGTGGTCAGCAAAGGAGGAATCATTGAGCACAGCTTCATGTCGGAAAGTGGAACAACAATCTGCTGTCTTTGAACCAGTGCCCTCTGTCCCAACGCCAAACCTCATAAGGAGATTGCGATGGCATCGACAAAGAAGCCCGGTGAAAGCACCGGTAACCGCGGGGGCATCTTCCAAGAGGTAGGCCCTCGCGGAGGAAAGCAATCCAACTTCGCGACTGTGCCCGACAATCGCCGCTTCCGCCGACGACCAAGCCCGGAAATACTTGGACGCCAGTGAAGGTGACGCCGAACAGCAACCGGAAGTCGTGAAGCCAACCAGCTGGCAGGCTGACGTCGATTGAAGCGGTCTGCCAGCGAGCTTCATCCTTAGCTCGGGATATTCCCTTGCGCGGGAACCGTTGTCGCAACGTTCGAAAATGGGGGCTCTGACATGGAAAGCCACGACATTGACCCTGAGCAAGACTGGCGCTTGCAGGTGACCGCGAAGCTCGGCGCGGACCTCGCCATGGACCGGACAGCGTGTGGCTGCCGGCACGAATATCAACGTCGTCACGACCATGGATCTTCCAAGCGGAACTCGCCTGACGGTGAACCTTCCGAATGCGACGGCGCTCTTCTTCAACATCGCTCTTCGCGCATATACGGATGCACGCCAGATTCTCGAGAACAACAGTCTGCTGCGTTCTCCTGGCAGCCCCAAGGAAGCAGAGCTCTCCGATATGGATGCGTTCCGGTACATCGAGCTCATGCTGACCGCAGTTGTGGCAGCCCACACAGGCATTGAAGCCTACGTCAACGAACACCTTCCTGAGAACTACGTCCATACGGGGCAGGAAAGGCGATATTGAACAGCTGATTAAGTCGGAAATCGAGCTCCGCCTTAGCTTGTCTGAGAAGTTGTCAGATGTTCTTCCAACCGTGTACAAGATTGCATCGCCGAAGCAGAGTCGCTGCTGGCGAGACTACATGGCGCTCAAGAAGGGTCCCAAAATGCGCTGCGGGTCCATTGACAGCAGCGCTGCGGATCGTTGCGTACCTATTCTGGCTGGCCATCCCCCAAAGTGATGGTCTACAGCGACCCGCGCTACGCTTTTGCTGGTGAGAGTGCCGATGCACCATCTCGCAGCCATGCGCGGGTCACTCTAAACCAGGGTGCCGACATCGGTTGATATGTCGTGTTAGTGCACAGACGTCGCGGGCAGGAGTTGCCAGGTGCCGAATCGGTTGTAGAACATTGAGCCTTCGGGGACTACGGCAGATTCAACGATCCAGACGCGAGAGCTGGAAGATTTCGTGCCGACCATCATGGTTTCACCGGCTTTCACCTTCACCTCCTTCACGACCAGATGCCAAGCAAAGGCGCCGGCGACGGTTGTGCAGTCGGGGACGTTAGATGGGACACTCACGTCCTTCAGTCCAAAATTTTGCATGCCACTGCAGTGAGCGCCACTGCCTCCAGTATCGACGGTGGCAACGAATGCCCGAAAAATTCCATCGATGCCGTCATTGGCCAGCGCCAGCCAGTTCTGTGGGGGATGGGCAACGCCGGCGTTCTCCACATACACGCCTAGAGCGCCGGCCCGGACCACGGCGCTCGCTGCGCCCATCACATGTGCCATCCGCTGCCGACTCCCTCCGGCGTCCACAAGGAGGACATGAGAGGTATGCCGAGCGATGGCCCGCATGTCTTCGGAGTCGTACCAATAGCTACCGCAACATCGAAAGTCCTCCGCAATGTTCGAGTTGTGCCCCATTTGAAAGTGGACGTGGACGCCCTGGCGGGTTCGCTGATCCACGAGCATGCCATTGGCAAAGCGATAGTTTGGCGCCTGCTTCTTAATGGCGGCCTTGAATTCGGCGAGCGATGACCAGGTTCCCGGAAGGATAAGAACTGCGAGATTTTGCATGCAACGAATGGCTTGGAGGTGGATGCGCCGAGGCCGTGACGTCGGCGCGAGGCAGGACCTTCTCGGTCCTATGGGGTTACGTGAATCGCCACGCAATAGTTGTTAGCTTGGCTGCTGCGTGGGTGCGTGGTGGTGCGAGGCACGCTGATCTAATTACAAGCCGATTTCCAATTGATCCGGTCTACGCTACAAGGCATCGGTCAGCCAGCCCATGAACGCACACCATCCGCCATGCGAAAGTGCCAGCCCGTCGCTGCCATGGTTGGCAGTCCGGCCGGCAGCCAATGCGCCAACGCGCGCCCTGCCTGCTCGGCAGTTGGGATGCGCTCGACCGGCACGGGCGGATCGTCATAATGGGGGACGACTGCCCGGGCGACGTCGTCGATAGTCGAAGGATTCGGGGTCTTGACGCGCTCGACGTTGCGCAGGATCTCCTGCGTGCGAAGAAATTGGCGCTCGGAGATTTCGCGACTCACCCTGAGCCGTCGACTCGACCTGTACAACGGTTCCAGCGGATATTGATGAGCGAGCTTGACCACATCAAACAGGGTCGGACGTGCGAGGATGATGGGAATCTCTGCTACGGGTACCACGCAAATGTGGGCTAGATCGAAGGTGCGCCCCCGCGTAAAACTCCATTTCTCAGAACACGAGCTTTTCGGTCATGGCCCCCCGACGGGTTCGAGCCGCGTTAAATGGCATCGCGCGTCAGCACGATGCCCTGCGGTTCGTTCTGCGAGCTATGCATGGTGCGCTTGACGGGGGCGACGACGCTGAGCGCCATGCCGACCAATTGCATGGGGCGAACGAGGTCGCGCTCCACATTGTCCAGTGACGCAATAGTCCGGAAGGTCGAGCGCTGCGCTGGGATGCGTCCATCGAATTCGTCCATGACGATGCGATAAGCGCCGGTGGTCAGGGATTCGCCCAACACATTTTCGATCTCGACCCGCCCAAGTGTTCGGCAGTATTCCTCCTGGCCGTCTGGAATAAGTTCCACGGTCACGCGTAGCATCGGTATTAGCTCCCGAGCAGGGCTTTAGCGGTCATGCGTTGCAGCCGCTGCGCCAGTTCGGACTGCGCAGACGCGCTCGAGAGGCCCAGCACGCCATCCGTCTCGACCAAGTAGTCGCGCAGCTCGGCGGGCCAATCCTCGCTGTCGTCATCGACGGCCAGCCAGTGTTCGGCCCGCAGCCCGGCCCGCGCAATGTAGCGCGCGATCTGGGCATACCGCGAGAGCTCGTTGAACCAACTCGCGTCTACGCGATGAGCGCCTTCATGATGTCGCGCCATTGCCGAATGCCAAGTCGCGCCGATGACACGTGCTTGCAGCGCAGCCGGCAGATAGGCACGTGCGCGACTGAAGCTTTTGAGGATCCGAACCCACGACGTAGAAAGGACAATACGGGCTTGGGGGTACGGTGCGAGAATTTCCTCAAGAGTCGGCGCCCACATGAACAGCGTTCCAGCCGCGCGAAGCTCGGGGCGCCCGTTCACCAAGTAGGCGGCGTCTGGATGCAAGACACCGTCATAGTCCAAAAACACAATCATCGCCTTCTTGGCTTTTCTCTATTACGAAGGGAGGCAGTGCAGCATTGGTCCCACTGGTGCACCTACCAACCACGGCATTATAGATTCACAACCAGTAGATGTATATCCAGTAGAGCTGTATGTGTGTAGATTTTTAGCCGTGGTTTGCGCACTCTGCGCCCCATGTCAAAGAGTGCAGAAAAGACCTACGCGCGGCTTAGGGTTGCCTCCAACCTACGGAAGGCGAGGGAGGCTGCGGGCCTATCTCAGGAAGACCTAGCCATCAAGGCAGGATTCCATCGGACCTATGTAAGTCAGATCGAGCGCGCGGTGAACAACGCAACAATTGACAATATCTGCAGGCTTGCAGAATTTCTCGGGGTCGATGTTCACGAGTTGTTCATCGACCCTCACCAGCAGTAGTTCCCAATTCGTTCAGCGCCTGGTGTGCCGCGGCCCTTGATGGGTTCCGCCACTTTCGGGTTGCTAGGGCAAGTGTCGCGGGTATCATTTATTACGAGAGCCAGAATCTCAAAAAATCAATGACTTACGAGCGCTCTCGCCATCCTCCTTGGCGGCTATTTTGCCACCTAGCCCAAGAGTCGATTGATTTCGCGCCACTTAGCCACAGAGGCCTTCGAACGTCCCTGCAGACGGGCCTGTCGAGGCAGGAGCACGGGCGGAACGGTGCGTAGTACTCCTGCGTGAAACTCCTGGTCATGCCCTAGCCTGAACGGAAGCAAGCTTTTGCCACCAACAATCAGTAGATGTACGCTATCACCCCTGCCCAACTCTGACGAGCCGCGAATGTCACCCTCTAGGCTTGGCGACTGGGGCGGTTTTGTCACTTCCTAGTATGCCTACTTGTTGGTATTACCGGAGAGGGTCTTGTTAATCTACTTTTTACCCTACAGTCTTGTACAGCCGAACGAGGTCGATGAAAAGGACTGGCCATTTGTCGATCACCTGAATAGATTGGACAGACAAAAGACATTTTTCCGACGCGCATTTCGCCTAATTCAATGGAACGAGTCTGATTTCGAGCGCGAGCACAAGCGCCTTTCGGAGACTGAGGCCGGTCGGCAGGCGTTGGCTGCACGCAATATAAAGTTGACTCGGGACGAGAGTGGAAAAGTCCAGGTGACCGTGGAGAATAATGTACTGCCAAAAAAAACAGCGCTCGATGACGTTGTGATGAGCTTTATCGTTGAGTTTCACCGCCAACAAGACGAAGTCAGCAGAAGCCTCTCGTCGGCCTTAAAATGCATTGCGCCAGCACTGGTTACCGCACGCATTACGCAACTAGAAAGACGAGCGGCACGCAAAGGCTACCACGTCGTCTTAATGGAATCTGACCGAAGCGTGGGTGAAACTAATGACAACAAGTTTTCCGCATATCTCGACTATGTAAGCGATGCCCAACGATTGCTTCACTACTGGGAGACCTCGCTAGACGATATCGAGGATGGCATCGCTGCAACCCTGTGGAAGGTTCGAGAGCAAAGGGAAAGTGCACGGCGTAGCGGCTACCTTTCCGGTGAAGCGCGGCGCGCAACTGCTCGCGTGTCGGCACAAGAAATAAAGCGAGCAGCTGAAGCGCTGTTGACTGAAGGACGTCATCGGCGCGAAATAGCAGGTATCTTGGCTAAACGTTTCAATGTGACTTCCGACCATGTACGGAAACTGTGGAAGCAGCCTGACCCGGAGCTCGCAATAAAGCGCGAATGAACGTCGTTCAGTTCGCGATTGAAACTCGCTCAGTCGCAATCACTTCTTCAAAGTGCTGTCATGATCAACACCGGAAAAACCCGGAAAAAGGTTCATGATGGCAAAATACAACAAAGGCAATCCTAGCGAAGACCGGTTATTTCCAGCAGGCTGGATCAATGAATCGCTACCACGCCAAGTTGCCCTAAAATCGACCACTCTCGAAAAAGAAAGCACTCTCAAAAAATTGCGCGATCAGTTTATCGGGACAGAAGCAGAGACCCAAGCCAAGCTCATGTTGGAGGCATTGCGACTGTTTCCCGTAACTACCTTTGAGGCATCCCGTTTCCTCGACATCTATCACCCTGCCGGACGCGTTAAGGAATTGCGGGAACAAGGTCACAAAATCAACACATTACGCACTTATTCTTTTACAGAGGCTGGAGTCAAGCATTGCATTGGAAAATACGTTCTGCTGATGCAAAGCTAAGAACCAGACGGCCTCAAGAGTCAGTCTGCAGGTGTTCGCATCCGGAAGCTGATTGCGGTACGCCAATGTGCTCGACATCGGAAGCCTTGCAAAAAGATAACAGTTGCCAAAAGCAAAAGACCCGCCAATTGGCGGGTCTCAAGGCAAGCAAAGCATCCGACGGCACGTGCTGTATCGATCAAGCAAAGTGCCTAATTGAATCCAAAATGCTCTTGTAGAGAAGTGTTGTATCAGTCGCATCAGCACCTTCCGAACGCTCGTTACGGAACTGCTTCAAACATACCACTGTTGCTTTAGTGGATTGCTTCTCCGGCGCAACCCGGACCGAGGGAGTGTCATCGTCTGATTCGAAATCAAGACTAAGCTGCAGCGGGATCCGGTCCATCTTCAGCTCCTCCGTTGGCGTCCACTAACTTCTTGCTAGCCAGCGATGATACGACAAAAGCTTCGAGAACAGCAAGCGCCTCCATGTTCTTCTCGAGCTTCGGTGTAGCCGACTTCGCATTGATCTTGATGATCTTCCCATCTCGCTTACGGCCGCCACTCGGGATCCTGAAGAGCGAGAGATATCGTGAGGGTGCAACTCCATCGTACGCCAAAATCCGCACTTTTTCGAGTTCAGATTCATGCTCCGTCACAGCGTCGTGGTGCAACTTCATGGCAAGGCTCTTCCGGTAGGGCTCGATGTAGTAGACCTCCGAGACGCCCGCAGCCACAATGTGCCGCGCACAGGAATGACATGGATAGGTCGTCACAAAAAGCTTGCCGCCAACTATGGCGCCCCCGCTGGCGCGGGTAGCATTGATGATTGCATGCATTTCAGCGTGGATGGCGCGCGAGAACTCAATCAACCCCTTTAGCTTGCTCGCCTTCTCCAGCACTTTCCGCGCCTCGGCCTCCTTCTCCGCCGGAATTATCCCTCGCAGGGTCTCCAACATTTCTTTTGCGAACAGCTTCTTTTCCGCATCGTTGAAGCATTTACCCCCGTCCAAGTTCCAGCATCGAGCGTCGTCGTCCGCGTCGCCCAAGAGGGCAGGCGAAGCAGTTTGATATAGCCCCCCACCGAATTTTGGTACGTCGTTCCAACCTATTCCGAGAACCTGGTACTCACTGTTAGTAACGGCCGCACCAACTTGGCGAGACAAGCACGCAGAATTTGTCGCAGCCATTGCTGCGGCATACATCGCAGATTCGCTGGGTGTTGGTGTGATTAATTCAGTGCCCAGGACCAAATGAAGGAATCGTTCAACACGCTTCTTTAGCTGTGAGTCCTTGTCGCTATCGACCCTTAAGAAAAAATCTGACTGAGGGAATGTATCCCGCACGGTTTGGCCATGTTCCGACTCCTCACCGGAGTCCTTGTCAATCAGGCGATATATCTCACTCAGCTCCAGGTCCTTTCGAAGCGCTTTCTCCCTCACAGACATCGGAGAAAATACTCCGATCATATACACCATATCTCGATAGACATCCCGCAAAACATCTAGCTCTTCTTGATTCTTAATTGAATCAATAATGTGACAGACTCGGCGCGGGTGATATTGACCTGTCTCTTCGTTTTTGGCTTGCTCGCGAGCCAGGCGAATTCTGCTAATGGCGACCTCAGCGAGAATTCCAGCGCCGTGCTTTGCTCGAAGTTTATTACCGGCCTCAATTAGCGCCTCGACCTTGTCGAACCGAGACCCCTCAGGAATGGTAACCCCTACGCTGGCCGCATGCTCCCTAATAAAATCGCTAAGCCTCAATATCCGCGGCTTTTCATAACCGAAAGTTTCTTCGAGCACTTGGCCAATTTCCACACCTACTTTATGAAGAGGCGAGCCGATTGGGCCACATAGCGCGATCACAAGTTCCGGCGTTTTAAATCTTGCAATATTTTGACGACCCGTTAGGGTTTTTTCTGCCTCGTCCCTGACTTGATTTTGTACAGACCTTTTTCTTATTGCAGTAGCCATTTCTTATCAATCAATATTAGCTTAACCCGACTAACCTAAGAGCCCACTTTTTGGTCCACTATCCGGGGGAAGGAACACTAGCAGAACCCCTCCAATGGGGGGTGCCAGCAGGATCAGCGCTCGGAATGCTGACAGCGCCCGGGGGCATTCATAGCCATAGGCGCGGGGCGCGGGAAACTGCAAGTCCTTGGTGACGGACGGAAGTACCAACGGATTTTTTTGCGCCAAATATCTGGTCACCCATCTCACCTCCGATCGCTAGCACTCCTCCATTCTCCACCGCGAACTTGACAAAGAGCACGTCCTATCAAAAACCGTAGCGGGAAGGCTTCATGTCGACAATCGAAACAACATTGCTTAAGTCCTCCGGTGATGAGGCTCGCAACGCGCGCGCATCATGGAGGGCATGATGTCTTCCACCATATTCGGAAAAGTATGCTTCCTGTCGTTCACGATCAATCAAGTGCGCAACAAGAAGTCCTCGCCATCCACAAGGGACCTCTCCCAGCAGATCGATGAGCAGGTCCCAATCTGTAGCATTGTCCACACAAATTAGGCACTCCTGACCCTGCGCAGAAACTGCACTCCACCAATCCAGCAATGCCTTGCGCAGTTCAGTAGCTGCGTAGATGTACCTCGAAAACTGACCAAGCTGCGGCAGTACAGCCGCGCGAACGAACTCACTACAGGCCGACGAATCGAAATCGCACCGTTCTCCGTAAAACTCCTCGCCTGTCTCGCTTACCAATGCGACGCTGATCAATTCACAACAAATGAAGTCGGTGAACTCGCAATCGACGTATAGCCTCATATGAGCCCTCCATTAGATAGTCGAACGTAATAGCCTCCGGCTACCACATTCTTCTAGTTACCGGGACCTGACTCCAACTGAACCAGTTTCTCATCAAGAGTCTCCTTAGCCCAGACCAAAAACAACGACCAGCCGCAGTCGCTGATCGCAAGGCCTTTCGGTCCCTCGTCTATCACACAATCTGGAGAGTCGTGCTCAACGAGTTCTGGGTGAAGGTCCAACCACCGCAAGATAGCACTCTCAAACTCAAACGGAACATCGCGAAGGTGCAAGTATTGACGACCCGCGTGATCGAAGTATGGTAGGCCCGCGAGAAGCCAGGCCTGGAGGAGACGGCCCTTCTCTTGGATGCTCATGCAATACTCCTCCCTTTAATCGTTTCGATGGTGGTACGCCAAGCCGACTCAGTCCGTTCTACGCGGCTATCCGATTGGAGGGCCTTCTCGACCGTGGTAGCACGGAAATCGGAACCTCTCGCCGCTCGACGACATACGTCGCTGTTCCATGGTGAAGATGGGCGGCGACAGAGGAACTGAGGCTTTGCAAAAGGCCCCGGTGATCGAAGAAGTGAAATAAAGGTAGGCGGCTCTTATTTCTTTTAGCTAGGGGCGGTGGGAAAGCGAACGTTCAACATGTCCTGTAGAAGCAGCTTTGGACCTCCGCCAATGGCTGGGCAAAGGCAAAGCTACCCATCCACGACCGTGAGGGCCAGATCGGCTGCGTCATGGCTTTGGCCATGACACCTGCGGCGTCAAGGGCTGAGGCCTGCCTGTGCGGACCGCGGCGCGGCTGACCAAGGGCGGACTGCTGGAATGGGGCAGCGACGGGCGAACTCGCGAGGGCCCATACTCGCCGAAGCAGGTCGACTAGGTGGAGGTGGACAGAGGGCCGGTATGCGGAGGGATATTGGCCATCTCGCTGAGTTCAACCCCGTTATAAGTTACTTTATGAGCACTTTTATTCCAGGCGAACGGACTCCGTTTGCTAACTCTGCCAAAAATTTGGTGTACTGCCAGCCATCTGCCTGACCTGTCAATAAAGCCCGCGAAGCTGCAGCAGATGCTGGTTTGCAAGTTTTTTGCTCCGCCTTTCTCTGACTTTATTGTCGCAACTTCTACGACTTTATTTTCCACGCACAACTTCTGGCAACGACAAACACATACGCGCATTCGCTGACAAAAACTTACGCTCACCGGCTCATAACTCTTTGTTTTTACACACAAAATTTAGGCCCTGCCGAGCAAAATTTAGGCAGTTCGGCGCCCCGAAATGCGTCCGGGCCGCGTGACTTGCCGACAAATTTCCTCCTGCGGCAACGTCAAATAGATAACCGCAAAACACCGCGAAAGCCAGAACCGGCGCGGCTTCCAGCATTTTGCACACTCGAATCTATGTGACAGAGGCTGCCGGAACACGCAGGCAACGCTAGGCCGGCCTTTGATAGCAAACGCCCCGCCAGCGACGTTGCCCCCTCTCAGGGCGAAAGCGCAGCGGGGCCTCTTTGTAAAGGTCGCGGTACCTTATCTATTTTTTTCCTTGCCTTCATGAAGTTGGCTGAGGAACCACGCTCCCTGTTTGGAACGATGATGCTGCGGAAGGGTGGGAGCAAGGATATCGGTCCCTTTCTCAGCATCGTCGCTCGATTCCGCGGGCCTAGGGACATCCAGAGCGGCGCCGTCGACTGCCGTATAGAACTGCTCTCGAAGCGCCTCCTCGTGGAGAGCTGCTCTAGCGGCTGGATCGCGAGGCACTATCTTCGGCAATTCCCCGATAGCCACAACCTGCTCAACAAGAAGCTTTTCGACAGGCTGCTTCAGCCGATTTCTCTGTGGCGGCTGCCTTGGTTGCCCGCTACCTTCGACAGCTGCATCAACCCGGTTTTGGAAGCGAATGCTAACATCACTTGCTGGGTCATCTACACCGCCGAAATGTTCTTCCGCCAAGCTCGTTGGTTCCAGCACGTCAATCCCCCCGCCTGGCTTCAGCCACAGGAGAGTGTTGCTGTCTGGCGGAATAATGTAGGAGATCGGGATACCTTTACGGTGATTGATCCCGTTTTGCCCCCGGTATACGACCTCATACGCTCTTAGAGCATCCGAGCTGTATGTGTTATTTCTGGCGCGGACCTTGCCACTGCGGATGGCACCCGGCTCCTCTTTGAGGAAGCGCCGGTGAATTTCCTGGGTATCCCTGGGCACCGAAATGTCACCTCGACGCCGCCTCTGATTTTGTTGAAACAATGTGGCGGGGGTAAGCCCCTTATACTTGGGGGAAATCGTCCCGCGAGATACGTGGCTCTGCCGGTACCGTCTGGTATTGATGATGTTCACCGCTGTGGCGATAAGGAGTTCCAGCACTTCCGCGGTGACCCGAGCCACGATACCGGGCTTGCGCGTACGCCCGTTGCCCTCCGGTTTCGTTGGCGAAATAACCCCGCCTTTCAGATTCGACAACTGACGGAGCACCCATCGAAGCATTGCTTTGAAATTCCCGAAAGAGCCTTCAACCCGTCCCTTTCCCTCAGGAGTCCTGGGCGGTGGCGCTACCACGCCAATCCTCATCTCCTTGGAAAGCAAGTTCCTGATTTCAGACGAGAAGCCTGGTCCGCGATCAGGACAGACGG
Source organism: Cupriavidus sp. GW821-FHT07C08 (assembly GCF_059419025.1). NCBI lineage: Bacteria > Pseudomonadati > Pseudomonadota > Betaproteobacteria > Burkholderiales > Burkholderiaceae > Cupriavidus > Cupriavidus sp. GW821-FHT07C08. Next base: position 81,733 of record NZ_JBWKQZ010000014.1, on the reverse strand, counting down.
CGTCAATCTGTCCGTGGACGAATCCGGACCTGTCCCCGGTGTACTTAATCCGGTCGAGCCACGGGTCCTTTGACAGGAAGGCCCGCAGGACTAACTGCCGGTAAATCGTGCTGTTTTCCGCTCTCCCATACCAAGCGACCCAGCTCACGACACAGCCAGTGTCTCTATCGACCAGGAATGCCAAAATTGGGTTACCTGCGCTAACGGGACCAACCCCTGGAGCCTCAACTATGACTTCCACAAGCTTCAAGTGACTGCAATCGATATCACCAATTTGCCTGCCAAGCGTGATATCGATTGCGTGACCTCCCTGCGCGCCAATGGTATCCGCTTTCGGAGCTGGGTACTTCTCGTCCAGCTTCATCTCCACAATCAGCCGCTTTGCGTGGTAGATGAAGGTCGTGCGCAGAGGGATACGCCGCCGCCTTATCTTCGCCGCTCGGCCTTGGGTCGCGTCCACCGGAACACCCTTCGTCAAGTGTTCAACCATCTTCTCGTACACAAAACTCAATGATGTCGCGTGGAGACCTCGATAGAACATCTCGAGCGCCTCGCAAAAAACTTTAATCCAGTAGCGCGTTACCCTCCCGTAATTCGTTACACGACAGAGCTTCCCTCCGCGCAACTCCTCTCTGGGCCGCCCCACCTTTTGTCCGTTCGTATTAGTACGGGTCTCCCCGGGCGCCCCGCGTCGCCGATAATGCGGCATGATGGCTCGCTCCCCACCCTCCAGCCACCCCCCAAACCAAATCCACGCGTTGAATAATTCACGCACGGCATCCTTGCGTTCGCCGGTCCGTTTCGCCTGTTCTGCGATCAGTGACTCGCGCAGCGACTCATTCGTATAGACGTCATAAGGCTGAATTTCGTAGCCGAGCTCACGTGCAAGCTCGCCATTGAGCACAGGCAGCAGAACGGCTTTTCTTTCCGAAAGTTTCTCCGACTCTGCGTCGGTTAGCTCAATGCTTTCCGACATGAACCAAAACCGAATGAACTCTGGAACTTGACAAATCACCGTCCCAAGCAATAGTGCCACCTTGTCATATGGCCATACGACAATCTTGCAATCAGCGTCTGGGATGCTCGGCTTCTTCCCCAGCGGCATCACATAGAATCGTCGCAGAGTTTTATCGTAGTGCACGAACCGAAAGAAATGACTGCCTTGCGGCGCCTTCCACTCCAACGGTGCCATCACATCGAATGGGCACGTGAACTCCTCAATGGTGTCGGTTTCCGCCAGCATCGCCTTTCTCCAAGAGTCTCAATGGATATTCAGGATCGAGCCGATAGTCATCATCGACAGCCAGAAGTCCCGTGCAAATCGCGGCACCGAACAAGCGATACCCGTCTAGAGATGAATAGTTCATGCGTCCCGCCACCAGCGAAATACGGCGGTCTAGCGAGCCCCTTGCCTCACTTCGCTTAATACGTCTTGCAAACTCGACGGCGTCGTCATAAAGCGCTGACACATTCGAATCGAGACAGCAAGACCGTATGAAGGCAAGGTTCCTTGATGTAAACTTCCTATGCCATTCACCTCCGACTGTTTCCCAAGTAGCGCCACGAGACTCGGCATATAGCCGCTCCCGCTCATGTCGTCGCTTCACCTTGTCCTCCGGGAGCAACTCCTCTGGTTTGACGCTCACAGCATGAAGGTGGAGTGCCAATGTATCGCGGCGCTGTAGCGTCACCACTCTGTCGATTGTGGCAACATCCGACTTACGGAGACGCTCGCCCCACCCAAGCCGCCGAAGAACCTTCTCTTCGAGTGTCATTGGGAAGTGAGGTCTGACTTCAATCACAAACGGGCTTAACATCAGTCGAAAGTCGAGGATGCTCTCAAGCAGGGAATGAAATACCGTCGCTTCGCCGGACTTCATGTCAAACTCACAGCCAGCTAGTGCTGTTTTTCCTTGCTCCGGTCCAAGCATTGGCTCGTACGCTGTCCCGTGTAGAACTCCGAAAACATCGCGCTCAGGAAGTTCGACGCGAGGGTTAGGTACGAAATAATCTGCGAATCGTTCAATGCAAATCATGGCGTTTCTTCTATTTGAATTCAACAAGACTCCGCCTGCGGCTTAGCCGTCAGGTACCTGTGTGACGCTCCAGCGCAACTCTGCTGCGCGCTAGAGCGCCACTACTACCTACTCAATGGCGACTCGGTCCGCCTCAGGGCGGTACATCACGCAAATCCAGCCGCCAGAAAACCTCCGGCTCTTGCGCCATCGGGTATTGACGTCTAATGTCTATGACAGATGGCATCTTCATCAATTGGAAGTCTGGAGTGCTCGCGGGGAGCTCGTTAAGGAGTTCTATCCATAAAAAATTTTTGGATTGCGCAAAAATAATCATTTGCTTTGCCTCCACTTGAGAATCATGAGACGGCGAACATGGTGCGGTATCGTTTCCGGCGAGGATATGTGCGGCAACCAAGTCTTCATTTGCCGCAGGCTGTGTTGCTCTTTCGTTTCGACAAGGCTGGCCACCAGCTCAATAGCTCTCGGCAGTCTTTCCATTCTTGCGTTCGTACACCACGTACTTTCGCTATAACATCCCTCAACTAACGCCCGACGAGTGAATCTTGGTAGGTTCGGATCTGAAGATAACTCCCGGAATCTGCTTTCGATTCGGTTCACAGCACGCGCATCAATGTCCATGGGTTTTGAAATTCCCCTATTATCCCTACATGGGATTACGACTGGATTTCGCGGCACTTTCTCTTCCAGCCAGTCATACTTATATTGGTGCAGGAGCTTCCTGGCCTGAGAATGGAACAGCCGTCGGAACTCGGCGCGAGTCAACACCCCGCGATCGACACAAAGTGCTTCGATTTTGTCCATCAGGTTTTTGAGCCGCCGCTTTTCCTTCTCGCTTGGAATCGGCATATGTCTCGGCGCATCCGGACGAGCAGCATCGACGAAGTTCTGAGGAGTCGCGAACAGCATGCTCTGCACAATCGCGTTGACCACCGGATTTGTACTGAAACTTTTCCCAACTATGCATCGTCTCAGCACGCTTCGCGTCCCCGTCTTCAGGCCCAGACTGCGTGCGAGCTCACCTGCTCCAGACGCATCAAAAAGACCCTCTAGACCGCGAGCGTTGGCTGGCCCTCCAGCGGATATCAGCCCGAGCTTTCTAGCTTGCTCGCGGTATGCATGCCGTATTCGCTCTGGTGAGAGATGACTCAATCCACCTTCGATTGTGAACTGGATGAACTCAGACATTCGTATTGAGGCTTCTTCACCAATCTCCGACATGATCGGCACCGACAGCCGAAGGGGGCCGCCACAGAAACAAGTCTGTCGTAGCAATCGGACTGTCACGCTATATCTTGAGCCCTCGACACACCGACCGCACAGATCCCAATACCGTTGGCCATGGCGTGGACAATGCAGGACGCCGGGAACCAACGATGCGCGACGCCAGATTGGAATCCGTTTCTTGCTATCATCTTCCGCCACACATGCATGGCAAACTCGGACCCGACCGTTCGGCTGTGGAAATGTCGCCATGCCTGTCATGTGGGCGATCCGGTCCTGCGTCGAATCGCTCGTATGTGCTCCCAACCTCTTTCGCTGTGGCTCCGTCAGGTACGGTTCAAATAGTGGGTTGTGAAAATTTTCACTTAGCAACTTATTAATTGGCTTGAGGGAAAGAATGCTTGGGAAACGAAGCTTGACCGCCGACGGGAATAGGAGTGAGAACCTTTTTCCCGGCCGATGTAGCAGTGATTTTTGTGCAAACACAGAGATTCGATTCAAATAGCTCACATACGCCTCATCCTCATCAATTGGAAGTAGAAGAATAGGAGTAGGCATCAAGTCTTCGCTAATGTCAGAAGTCATAAGTTCCTTGAATTTTGATTGATGGCTTATACATCACCACCGCTAAGCGCCTTCACACGGGCATGGAAGACGGAAACCGATTCCTCCGCTTGAGCTACAGCGTCAGCCACTCGCTTCCATCGCAGAGCGTCCTCAAAGCTGGACTGGGTGAGTCCGGTTTCGACGACGAGAAATCGCCTACTACACCGCACTGCGGGAATACGCTGGCGTGTAGCTCTACCGATTTCGGCAATGCGCGATGCCAGCTTCGCGTCAGCCCCATATGGGCGGCGTCGATGGCTCCTAGGGGCGCAACTCCACGTATGCACGCCAGTTCCGTGCTCCCGAAGCCAATCTTTGTCATTTTTATAGAGCCATCGATATATGCGTGGCACCCTGTTGCGAACGTAGTTTGTGCTTCTATCCGGCCAGCGCTTCAATGCCTCTAGCCAGGCATGGCGACGCTTCTCGCGCTCCCCTTCCATACGCAGCGCATTCACGAGTCCCCATAGCCCATCTCGACGAATTAGGTGGTAGACCCGATCAACGGGAATTGAGAGCAGCGCCGCCACACGCTTCGGCGAGTAGCCCTTTCTCAGCAGCTCTGTGATTCGTCGACCGTATGCCGTCCACCTTGGGTGGACTACCGGCTTGCTTGCCTCCGTTCGTTCCTCTCGGCGAGATATCTGTACGCATTCACGACTTACTACAGTGCGAATTCCGAAACGTTCAGCAAACTCGGAGTCTTCCAATAGCATTGCCAGCAGGACAACAAACACAGGGTGTTGTGACCGCACTGCATCCAGGAGCCAATGAACCGTGTGACTGGCCCGCTGCTCCCCAGTTGCAAGTGTTCTTAGGCGTACGTCGAATGCGGAGCCCTCGTAATAGGAGCGCATAGCCTCGTCGAGCTGCGAGGCCCTAAGGCTTCCATTCGGCCTATAGAAGCCTGCGGCAACCAAACGCTCTCTCAGCCCGGCGCGAAACTCGGCAATCGCTTCCGGTCCCGTTAGACTCAATAATCCGGCGCTCATTTGTGCAAATCGGCGTGCCGAGGTTATATAAGCGGTGGACGGCCTCGCCAACACAGAGCCCTTCTTTGACCTCGTCTCATCAACCAGCGGGACGTCCTTATGCACGGCGCACATCTGCACGAGCGGCAGCACGTGATACGTCAACTGTCCGGATCTTCCATAGGCGGCCAGCTGTTCCCTCCTGCAGGCTGGGCAATAGAGACGCGGGGTCCGCTCCAGTTCAATCGGCGCTAGCAAGCGCGGAAAATGCAGTCTTGACGACGTGCTGTCCATAAGCCAATTCCAAAGCGCAGTTTGCGTTTCCGTGCTGCATGCCGAAGCGTGGTAGCGGTATATGCTGTGATTCTCGATAAGCTCGTCAGGAGTTCCCAGGATGCCTTCGGTGACGGAACAGAACTTCCTCACACCGATGGCGACGCTGTGCATAACCGGTCCGCCAATCGGTGGCCCTTCTAACGAAAGCCGATGAGGTTGCTGGCCAGACTCGCCAAAAACCAAAACATCCGTGCAGTAACTGCTCATGGCCTCGGCCGGAATGATGGGTGGGATAAATGGAGTCATATGGAAGCTCGCATAGCGCAGCGATCGGTTCACTTGGCATTCTTTTTGCCGACGCTGATATATTGGGTCGACAATGGCAGAAACTCCTGAAAGCGGGTCTTGTACTCGCCGGAAATTGGATTTCCCTTCGCTGCTTCCGAGATGGCGATGAGTACGCCCTTGTGCCGCGATAGAGCGGCATCTGCGACAGCAAGCTGGGCATCTTTTGACGACATTCCGCTATTCATAATTTCGTCCACTACGGCGGTTGCCGCTTTCACATAAAGACGGCGCTGAAACCCACTTTTTTGAAGAATGTCCGCCATCGTCTGTTCGCTGATTATTTCGCGAATTGCAGGTGGCAGCCCCGCCCAGTAAGAGCTAGCGGCGCGGCTTCCATCGTCGAACCCATAAGACGAAATCTCGATATGCTGGTTATGGAGAAGCTCGCTTCCTGCAGCCGGTTGTTCGCGCAGATGGTTCAACAACGCGCAGCTTCCCGAAAGCATTACCGGAATGCCCGTTGCCCTCGGAATCTCAGCTAAGAACGAAAGCGCGCGATTGCTGGTGGGTGAGCGAACGTTGTCCGAATTTACGCCGTAGACATAGAGCATCCCGACATTGAACAGCTGAAGCAAAACCTCAATGAAAGATTCCGGGTTTCTCCGAGAGATGCCTCTCAACCGTTGCCCGATGAAAAACCGCGTCTTGCCAAGCATCTGGTCCAATGCAACCAAGATTCTGTCGGCGAGCCCTGGCATGGTTCCGCAGTTTGGCCACAGTATGACGAGAGCAAAGATCTGATACAGAAGCAATCTAATCCCGCCTAGCTCATCATGGGCATGCTTGTAAGCTACGTGGCTTTTTACCCGTTTTGCGAACCGCGATTCGTCCATCTCAGTGGTAAAAATCGCAACTTGCGAGAATTGACCTGCCATTAGAGGCGGTGGAATAGGGGTGTAAATGTTATTCATGACCGCTCGGGCTTGCGATTCGCGGGCCGCTATAAAGTCGCTCTCCACGGCTAGTGCACGCAAAGAGCTAGCGGTGGCGTCAATGCCCTGTGCCAAGAAGAACTCTTCAGCTTCTGTTGGCTCAAAGCCCTCTCTTAAGCCGGTTCGGACTGCCGTCACCTCATCCTCAACCAGCCTCTGGCGGGCCGGGGCCACGGCCGGACCATCGATGCGCAACGCCGCCTCCGGGCTAAGTTCCCCGTTCAGCAGCTCGAAAGGTCGCAAAAACTCGTCGCCCAGCAGTCGAGGTACGAACGAGGTCAGTTCCTTGCCTGTAGACATGATTCCCTCTTGTGTTAAGTTGGTTTTCAAAGACGCAAGGCGAGCGCGTTCCACCACTGCGTCCGTGGTTTGCTAATCTTTTTGGTGATATCTGTGCGAGCCTGGATTACCGCTCAGTGCGCGAGTAACCCTTCACGAGCGGCCGGAAAAACAGTTTCGGTGCTACTTTGGCCAGTTCATGCGTGAACTGCCCTTGCAGACGACCAGTCCGTTGGTATTCAGCATTCGATGAACCCTTCTCCCAGAAAGGCCCGAGCTTTGAGCGGCGTACACAACCGAACCAGGTGCTGGCCTGCGCAGCCGTATCGCCATGCTCAACGCGGAGACTGCCAGCGCCTTAGATCTTTCTGTGGCCGTTGCCCAGCCGAGGACCTCGCGTGAGCAGAGGTCGAGCACCACCGCCCGATAAATCCAGCCCTCTCTCGTGCGGATACACGCGACGTAGCACATCCAAGCCTGGCCGGGCCCTCGAGGTGACACCGGCGTCGGCCGGATATCTGAACCTCGTGAGTCCATCTGCCTGGTCCTGATCGAGCGGGCAGGTTTTTTCGCTTTTTGCTTTGCCATAAATTCCTCGTTCGCAGATGCGAAGAACGTTCAGGCAAAACTCGACTAAGGCACCCTCTTCTCTCAGAGGTTGCGAGTCAGAGCCTTGGCCCGAACTGACGAAGCTTGCAATACAAGCTTCGGTCCAAATTGACGCGCAAACGCGACCCACCCGCCTTGTTATCAGGCGGAAGGAGTTGTCGGCGTCCGACGTAGCAAATAGCGACTAGGCTCTCGGCTTAGCGCCCTTCAGCGGGTTCCGAGGATTCCCGCTCTTCCTCTGGGAAAATACTTTCTCGACGATCGCTTTTGACGACAGGGCCGGACCTCCGTCAACAACGCATCTATCGATTTCCAGCGCATTGGACAGCGGATAGCTGCGAGGCAGATTCAGGGACTCGACCAATCGGGCGAGGTCTTCCTGAAATTTCGTGCTCGGCAACGCTGACGTAGATCTGGCGTCTGCACGAACCGCGGCCCGCTTCAGTTGAGGTTGACGCGCCACGCCAGGGCTACCTTGATATGGCCGTCGCGTCTTGCGCTTTGAGGGTTTCGGCGAATGGACCGCGCCGGGGGAATGCGTTGACGGAATGCCGTCTTTTTGCCACGCATTCGTACTCCAAGCCGCAACTAATTGGCCGGACGACTGCAGCCAAAGGGCGCGGCAGTTCGAGCAGCGCACTGGACCGCATTCGGGTGGCGCGATGGCAACCGTGGCAGAGCGAACGGGAGTAACGGAAGAGTTCGCCCGAGAATGCGGGCAGGAGGTTGCGCTCACGGGGCGTGAGCACAGAGAAGCGGCGGTAGCAAGCATAATGACTCCTTTTGTTGCGTCAACACAACGAAAATAGGCGTGTGTTGACACTCGGAGCATCATTGGCGACACTAGGGGTCCTACGCCGGTCGTGTCACTAATGATGCTTCCGAGGCGAAAAGCGGGATTGGCCCTGGCCATCCCGCTTTTTTCCTTTACGGGGCAGCCATTGGCCTCTCTCACTACATCGATTCGAAATTGCTCAGCATGAGCAGCGGCGAGTATTCCACATCGACCATAATGCTGGGAAGAGGCAGTACGCAAAAAAATTTCTGCCACGGATATTGCCAGCCCCCGGACATTTGAGTTAATCGCGAGCAGATGCAGCCTTTGTCAAATCGCGACTTAAAAACTACTTAATAAAAAGAAAGTCCGCGTAATCAATCCGAAAATCCGACTTCAAAAATCTGCGGATTTTCTCGACAGGCTTTGGATTCTCATCGCCCTCGATCCGCGTAATGTGCCCCTTTAGGCATTTGAGATTTCGGCTTTACAAATCCCTCCCCTGACTTCGCCGCCCTTTACAATGCACAATATGCTGTGCTCAACACACCGCTGAAGGGCGACCCGTTTCAGGGCGGGATACCAAACACGGAAGTGGTTTTATGCGAAGCCAAGTCATGATTTTGCGTTGCCATTAAGCAACAGTTGACAAAATTCAGTTCGGCAGGCCTACGTTACATGCCCCTACTTTTGGCTCGGCGAGCGCTTCAAGTGACCCGGAGTCGGGCATTTCCCGCAGAAGGCTAACCAACAATCCGGCCTGTTCGGCCGTTATTAGGCCGTCGGATTGAACGATCACTGTGCAATCCTCTAGTTCGGGCAACACCTCTTGCCGGTCTGAGTCCAGCACGGCGAGGCGACAGGGACCGCGTCGCCGGATATCCGCGCGCAACCAGGCTCGCCGATGCGTCAACGCATGCTTGTGAAATCTGCAGAGGCGATTGCCGCCATACGTCGCCCCAATCACGTGCGAGCGAATTTGGGGCGATAGCTGTCTGACCGTGCACTGGTAGCCGCAGGTCATCACGCCATACGTATGCAGCACCACTGTTGTTTGCGGGAAAACGAGCAGAAGATATTCGAGCAACACCGTCGGATCAATGCCCTGCGTGCCCAGTTCAAAAACGAGCTGGGACTCCGGCCGGTCATCGGTTTGCGGTGGGCGGAGGACTTCCGGGTTGAGGTACAGAGTCGTCACGGCGGACCTCATAGTAGGAGGCACCGGCGCCTTGGCGCGAGATTCCGTGGTCGACGAACTCACGCTAGAATGCGCATATACCGTTCATGGAAGAGGCAACTCCGCCGTGAATTGGCTTCAGTTCTACTTTTGAGTCGCCGAATTCCGTCTCGCTTCCAATTGTTTGAAAGCGACGCATTTCTATTCCGAGACCTATTGTGGCCCTAGTCGAAACTTCCTGGACGCGCCTAGCCTCACGCACAGCTCGTGGCCTGTTAGCGCGAAAGGGATTCACCTACGATGAGGTCTCCCGGGCGCTAAGGTCCATGGGCATTGAAGAATCGCCCAAGTCCGTCGAGCTGCGAATCCAGCGCGGAGCGTTTCGGTGCGAGTTTTTCTTTCAGCTTATCTGCGCGTTGCATGCCGACCTACCCGAAGGCCTCCAACGGACTCTGGATAACAAAGGGAGCTGGGAGGATGCCTGTCGCGAAATTGCGCTCGCCCATTTACTGCAGAGTGCCATCTCTTTTGACAGCTTGTCCAAGCAACTCGAAGAAACTGGTATCCGCGTCAGCCCGACTCAAATCGAATCGCGAATTAGTTCGGGAAGCTTCTCGTTCGCATTCCTCCTACAAATTTCGCATCTGTATCCTATCCCCGGTCTCGAGCGATTCGTGGACCGCTCGGATCTCGCCCAAGCTGCTAACGAAGCCGACGTCGCCCATCCTTGAGCAGCCTTCATTAGCAACGCTGCGTTTCGCGTTCTCTTCTGTTCCGACTCACCACCGCGACTTGATTGGTGAGGGGAACCCCTCACCAAAAGCATAGCGCAGGATGGGCGAGTGTCAAGGTCTTTGTCGCGACGACAGCTTTGATGTTTGCCGGCACCGCGTAGGCCTTCTGTATTTCGCCTGCTTCTCCCTTGTCGAGTTCCATCGGGCCCGCTGGCATGGCCTCGCACCGCCCTACCAAACCCGCCGCCAACTCATCGAACCCGTTCCTTAGCTAGGTCGTCGAGCCTGCTTTCGTACAATCTGAGCATTTCAGCGAGAGCGTCCATGGCACACGGCACTTCAGCGAGAGGCGCCAAGAGCAAGTTAGAAGAGTTAACCGATGCCTCAACAGCGGCATCAACCACCTTGCTGCCATGTTCGGTTAGTTTGATCAGATAGCCGCGCCGGTCTGAAGGATCGGGAATTCGGTCTGCCAGTCCCTGTTTGACCAACTGGTCAATTCGGTAGGTCACTGTTCCCGACGTCACCATCGTTAACGCCTGTATGTCTGTGGGACGTAGACAGTACGGTGGGCCAATTCTGCGCAGCGCAAAGAGCAACAGCATTTCATTCGGTTTGATCCCGAGTTCTTCGCACTCCCTTGCCAACAGTTCGTCGAGCAGCATGCCAATTCTTCGCACACGCAGCGAGAGTCCAAAGAGGGACAGATCTAGGTCATTTCTCTCGGCCTCCCACTGCTTGATCAACGTGTCCGAATTTGCTCGCATTGTGTCACTGTCGCGCACACCGTCCTCGGTGGTTGCATCGGCATTAAGCGCGCGGAGCCGATCGATGAACTCGTCCGCAGCGGTAGGTCGTGATTGCTTCTTGGGAGAGAGCTTCCTCTTCTGTACGGTCATGACGTTCCTGCGTACATGAGATGGTGTGTTCCGGTATCAATCCCGGGATGGCTATGTTGTGTGGATTGTATCGGATGTGCCGCACCGGCAGTGCTTTACGCCGGGCGCCGCGGGTACGCGCAAGTCGCCTCGCAGTGCACGGCATGCGTGTACGTGCCCTAGACTGGCGGCGCTGAAAACGGCTGGGGATGGAGTTCGTGAGGCTGTCGGAGCGCCGGTGGAGATGTTGACGTGCTCCCCACCCTTTTTCCTTGACGCGAAGGCGCAGGATACGTAAAGGTTGGAGTATGAGAAGTGGCTATCATTCCGAGTCTGAGACTCGGTTTTAGCCTTCCCAATCATAGGTCCTAAGCCGCCTACCCCGCCCTGAAGAGACGGGGCTTGCGCGGCGGTTCTATATGGTCACCGCATAGCGGCACGTCTTCCTGTGCCTCGCCAAACAAGAAGGAAAAGGCCTCCTGCCACCAGCCAGCCGACACTCGCTACTGGGCCAAGCGCAAGGCCAATTGCACCTTCTCCGGCATTGATCTGTTTGGCCACGAACGGTATTGAGATTGGCCCAACCCCTAGTCCGACCACGTTGAGAAAGAGGAAGCTACACGCCGACAGTTTGCCAATCATGCGACCTGGTGTGACATTTGCGATTATCAATGCCAGAGCCAGCTGCACTCCCATGGCAAAGAAGATGTTGAAGCCGAGGCAGATCCACGTCAGGGCTGGCGAGATTGCGAGAGGACCGATTCCGGTGGGGATTGCTACAGCCAGGCAGGCCACGCCAGAGAGCAGCGCCACACGGTTCGAGAGGCCGGCCTTGGCGAGTCGATCAAAGATGCGCGAGAATATCAGCGCCGCCAACGGCGCCAGGCACATGGTCATGTATCCATATTGAGAACCAATCTTCGCAATAGGTACATGCCAAGCGCGGCTTATCGCAGTAGGGATCCATGCGCCATAGCTGTAGATACACAGGCCCCAGACTGCATAGAGAACGAAGAGCGGAACATAGATACGTGAATTCCCGCTTGCATGCTGAACTACAGCCGAAAGTGTGGCCGCGTTGCTATTTCCAGTATCGCCGCGCAGGGGTTCCCGAATCAGCATGCCAAGCGCTGCAATCGGAAGACCCGCGCCGCCAATGACGATTAGGACTTGTTGCCAAACTGCCAAGGCAGAGAACCACGGCATCACGCTAAGGTCGGCACCGCCAAGCCAGCCGGCGAGACCGGTAGTAACCACTAATGCTGCGCCGGTACCGACGGATGAGCCAAACAGGTAGAAGCCGTATGCTTTGCCGCGGAGATGATCGGGGAAAGAGTCCTTGATCAGCGAGTACGCAGCGGGTGTCAGTACGGCCTCACCCAGCCCTACGCCCATCCGGCCGATGAACAAAGTAGTGAAATCCTGCGCGAAGCCGCTTAGGACGGTCATCAACGACCAAATTACCACTCCTGCCGTCAGGAGGTTGCGCCGGTTGTACCGGTCGATCAGATAGCCGATCGGGAGCCCCGCCGTGCTATAGAAGACTCCAAATGCGGTGCCGAGTAGCAATCCGATCTGTGTATCAGTGAGTTGCAAATCCTGCTTAATGGGACCGACCAAGACGGTCAACGCGTACCGGTCGACGAACGATAGCAGCAGCATGGCTGCGAGTATCGCAACCATCCTCCATGCCCGGGTTGGGTGGAACCCCAATCTGGCCGGCGTATTGGGTTGAATACCATTAGGACCGAGGGATGCCTCGGATATTTCGGATGGTTGCATCAATGTCTCCTGATATTTTCGTTTTATGCCGGAATGCGCCTCAACGCTCTCCGGCGATGTGCTCCCCGCTGAGACGCACGTCCGCGCAGCGTGGTTACTCACCGATACAGACGTGGACCTTGATGTTTCCAGTGCCGAGTTGGCCGGTAACCATCGCGTTCAGCGTATCGGCTGCTGCCCCGAACGCGATCTCTCGAACCCACGACGTATCGAGCATCGATGCCATACGGCTGGCTTCAATGAACTCCGCTTCGGTGTAGGCGAACGACCCTTGTATAGTCCGCTCGCCACCAATCAGCGGTCCTGCGGCAAGGACAAGTTCGGCAGCATGCAGACCGACCAGGACAGCGACACCGCCGGGGCGCAAAATCGACGCGGCAATACGGCGGGTTTCCTCGGTGCCGACTGCATCGATAACGGCATCAAATTCACCCTCCGGAGACAGCCCAACAGCTGTGGCGCCGAGGCGCTGTGCAAATTCGCGTCGTTCGGGCACAACATCTGACGCAAAGATTTCTTCCACTCCGTCGGCTTCGAGAATTGCCACTGCGCACAGGCCGATCGCGCCTGCGCCGATCACCGCGACGCGCCGGCAGGAACGCCGCACCAGCCGCCAGGCGTGCAAGGCTGTTGCCAACGGATCTACCAGAGCCGCTTGCGCATGGGTGAGATGTTCGACCTCAACAAGATTGCCGGCGGGAACGGCAACGCGCGGTGCGAAGGCGCCTTGCCGATGCACGCCGAGTACCTTCCGTTTTGCACAAAGATGCGTCATGCCTGATTGGCAGACACTGCAACTCCGACAGGAAACAATGGGATTGCCCACCACGAGCGCGCCTGTATCGGTACGCCTCCCCACGAATTCGTGCCCGAGCACAACGCCGTGCGGCAGTTTCGGTCTGCCGTGGGCTACTGCGCCGACGTCGGTGCCACAGATGCCGGTCCGCACCACGTCAACAAGGACGTCTGTGTTTTCGTCAAACGTCAATTCGACGTTCGAAATCTCGACCTTCCTGTCTCCGGCATAAACAAGTGCCTTCATTTCCAGATACTCCTCAGTTAGATTTTTTTGCGGAACGGCGGTGAAGTTCAGGGTAGCGCTGTGTCAGCGCACCGCCATCGACATAGAGCGTGGTGCCGGTGATATACGACGCGTCGTCAGAAACCAGGAAGGCGACGGATGCTGCCAGTTCCTCGGGCCGCCCAGCGCGCCGAAGGAGGATGTTCTCCGTAAATGCCTCGCGGGCACCGGGCACGGAAAGCACGCGATCGACCATGGGCGTCGACGTGAGACCGGGCCCCACTCCGACGACGCGAATTCCATGAGGTGCCAGCTCCATGGCCGCCACCTGGGTCAGCATGGCCACACCCGCCTTTGCCGCACAGTAGGCTCCCAGTCCCTCAGCAGGCTGCAGGGCATTTGTTGATGCGAAATTCACAATTACCCCGCCGCCGCTCTGCGCGAGCATCTGCCGCGCTTCTGCCTTGACCGATACGAAGACGCCGGCTAAGTTGACATCTTGTAAGCGGCGGAACTGTTCAAGAGATTGGTCGAGCAGCAGCGCGCTGGCACCGATGCCGGCAGCGTTGATGCCGATATCGAGCTTGCCGAAACAAGAAACGGCATACGCCACGGCCGCTTCCATGTCTGTCTCGCTAGTGACGTCCGCCGCAAAAGCAGCAGCCGACGAGCCGATGCGCTCTGCCGCTTCATGTGCAGCCGTGGCGTGCTGGTCGACGATTAAGACCTTCGCTCCTTCGCTGGCAAGGCGCCTCGCCGTTGCCAGACCCATGCCGGAACCGCCGCCGGTGACCAATGCGACGCGCCCTTGTAGTCGTTGGTTGGCGGACATGGTCAAACCTCCAGCACGTCGGCATACGGCACACGCGACAGGCCGGAATCGCTGACGAGACCCTTGGCGGCAAGTCCCACGAAGCGCTGGGTCACGGGCGCTATGGATTGCGGCCGGGTGAATACGTTGATGCAGGCAGGCCGATTGGATTTCAGCGCCCGGTCGATGGCTGGCGCGAGTTGGTCGATATGTTCGACATGCTCGGAATAGGCGCCAAACGCCTGCGCGGCGAGGTCGTAGCGTGTTTGGCGGAGTTCCGAGACGACGCGGTTGCCTTGACCGTAGACAAGATCCTGTCCATGCGCGGACATGCTCCACTGCGCATCGTTATTGACTACCACGACAACGGGCAGGTTGTGGCGGACCATAGTGTCGAATTCGGCAAAATTGAAGCCAATTGCGCCGTCTCCGACAAGGCAGATGACACGTGCTTCCGGACGAGCAATCTGGACGCCGACGGCAAGCGGTAGCCCTTCGCCCATGATGCCCAAGTAGCCATGTCCAAGCCAATGATTCGGCTCGAGGCTTTGAGCTTCTGCGTCAAGCCACGCCGGCGTTTCACCGCCATCCGTTACGAGAATTGATTGCGCAGGCGCTGCTGCGGCCAGATGGGCTGCAAGCTGCGCAGGAGAGATAGGCGCGCTAGTTTCGCCATGCTTAGGAGCAGTCTCGGCAATCTTTGTCGGTTGCGGGACCAGGGTTGATGCCCATTCCGACCAGTCGGGCCAGGCATGGTCCGTGTCGCCGTCCAGTAGGGCGACCAGCATTTCAGAGCAATCTGCTGTAATGCCCAGCTGGATATCGCGCAAGCGGCCGATTTCCTCGCTCCTGATGTCAACCTGGATGACAGAGGCCGAGTCAGGAATGACGGATGTGCGGCGCCCCCCGGTATAGAGCCCAAGTCGCGCGCCTAGGATCAGTACGACGTCGGGCGAACCGCCTCCACGCGCGGCGTTTGCCGCGATGCTGCTGAAACCGCGCCCCCAGAGGCGGTGGTTGGTGGGGACTACACCGCGAGACTTGTTGTTCGTCAGTACAGGAATGCCGGACCGCTCGGCGAAAGCTAGCAGTGGGTCAGCGGCACCGGAATAGACAATGCCTCCGCCGGCCAAGATCACCGGGCGCTGGGCGGACTTCAGAAGTTGCAGCGCTTGCGAAACGGCTTCGTGCGTTGGGGCTGCACGAGATACGCGCAGTGCGCCATTCGGGTACGACAATGCATCGTCGTTGATCCGCGCGAACATCACGTCGCTCGGGATCTCGAGATAGACCGGCCCCGGCCTACCTTCACGAGCGATCCGGAAGGCCCGAGCGACCATTTCAGGCAGCAGTTCGATATGGGTAACAGCGCAGGCCCACTTTGTGATGCCGCGCATTACCGACAATTGTTCATAGCCACTGTTGACCGGAAGCGCGTCGATGTCGCGAAGGGGCGGTGCACCCCCGATGATTACCATGGCCACGCAATCCACATAGGCGTTTGCAACTGCGGTGACGATGTTGGTGACTCCGCCCCCTGCCGTCACCATGGCTACCCCAACGTTGCCTGTCGCGCGGGCCCATCCCATCGCTGCAAGGCCGGCGGCCTGCTCATGCCGTGTATCGACCAGCCTGATGCCGGCGCCGACAGCCGCGTAGTAGGCGCTCTCAAGGTGACCACCATGAAGGGTGAACACCGTGGAAACGCCGAAGCTTTGCATTGCCTTGACCAGTACCTGGCCTCCGTCTACCACTGACATAAGAACTCTCCTGAGTGTTGTGCGCATGACGGACCGGGGCTGGAAACGAACCCTGGCTCTGGTGCGCGATCCCGTGCCGCTTACTTAACTTGACTTGACGATCAAGTATCTTTAAATTCAAGATTAATTGGGCGGGATAGCCTCGGAAACTAGGACTTCTACGTAGCCGCCCGCCGAAGCACATCCGGCACCGGCGTTCTGCCGAAGCAAGGCAACGCGAAGACGCCAAGCTTGGCCGGGCGCGCGCCGTGAGGAATGGGTTGTCAGAGGCGGACTCGGGATTCGAAACTTGGAGCGCGAGTGCGCCAGAGCGCACGCTGTCAACGGGGAGGACAACAGTAAGCAGTGCTTATGTGCGCCACCACCTTCGGGTAGGTGGTGATCGGCCCGCCGTCGTTGTTCCGGTCAGATAGTGTCCAAGTGAACTACGCCGAAATGCTTCGCCCAGGCGAGATTGGTTGGCCGCCGCTACCTTAGTTACCACCTCCGTTGAAGCTGATTTCTAAACATCAAGACTGAAGGTATGACTCAACGAATTTCCGTAAACGGAATCCATCTTAATGTCCTAGATGTTGGCTCCGGGCCGCCGGTATTGCTGCTGCATGGATTCCCAGACACCCACCGTGTGTGGCGGCATCAGGTGCCGGCCTTGCTCAATGCCGGGTTTCGGGTGATCGCACCCGACCTGAGAGGATTCGGCGAGTCAGACCGCCCCGAAGGGGTCGATGCCTACGCAATGCCGACCATCGTGCAAGACATCGTTGCGCTACTGGATCAACTCGGCCTGCCGAAGGTTCACCTCGTATGCCACGACTTCGGCGCAGCTGCCGGCTGGGTGCTGGCGGCATTGCATTCTTCACGAATAGACCGCATCGCGGCACTGTCGGTAGGTCACGTCAACGCCATGCGCTTGAGCGGCCTCGACCAGCGAGCGATGTCGTGGTACATGCTGCTGTTCCAGTTCGAAGGTTTAGCGGAAGAGTTGCTTCGAGCCGACGGTTGGGCTTTCCTACGCAATTGGGGGCGCCACCACTCAGAAGCTGATCACTGGATTGAAGAGCTGAGCAAGCCTGGAGCTCTGACTGCGGCGCTAAACTGGTACCGCGCCAATCAGCATCCCCGCCGATTGCTGGCACCACCGGAGCTGATTCCAACGGTCGCGTCGCCTGTGTTGTCGCTGTGGAGCAGCAACGATCCCTACCTCGGGGAAGCACAGGTTGTACGCACGCGCGATTTCGTCACTGGGCCGTGGCAATATCTACGCATCGAAGGGGCGAGCCACTGGATGCAACTCGATCGGCCCGAAATCGTGAATCGCGCCCTCGTCGACTTCCTGGCAGAGAGGAAGGCCTCTTCCGCGTCGTCGTAAAGTAAAAGCCGCGCCAGTCAATCCCCACGAAACTGCGCGCACGATTTTGAGTAGGGCCGCGCAAGGTTACTCACCATCCATACCGCCGCCATCGAAAGCGATGGTGATTCGCAATGGCGGCGAGTCGCGCAACGCACTGGGTATCCAGCTGTATATGGATAGGGTGTGCAAACCTAATCATGCGCGTTTAAAACGCATGCCTATACCGGTTTATGAACAAACCGGAAACGCACCTTCTATCAATCGGCGAAGCGGCAGCCGCGCTTGGCGTGGCCGTCGCGACATTACGGCGCTGGCATCGCCAGGGCCGGCTGCTTCTTGCTACCTGCCATCCGCACATTAAGCGGCCATCGTCATTACGAGTCGGATGTGCTGCGAGCCGCGTCTGGCGCAGCACACGCCCCCGGGAGCAAGACAGGACTTCAGCGCGCCCTCCTGGACATTCTTCGCGAGCGCGTGAGCCGCTTTGTCATCGTCGCGTTGAGGATCGAAGCCGCGCACGTGATCAGCCAAATGGTTCCACGACCGCAAATGTAACCAAATGTGAAACACCGGCCACGCCTGGAAGACACACGCCGCACAGCGTGCCTCCAACTTACATACATTCCAGAATGTATGTAAAATTACCGAGAACTACGGACCATTTATTAGCATGAAGCACAACAATCCACGCAAAAAAGTATTGATCATCGGCGGCGGCGTTGCCGGATTGACATTAGCTACGAAACTTGGCGACCAGCTCGGCCGCTCAGGCAAGGCAGAAATCACCCTGGTTGACCGCAGCCCCACACATATCTGGAAGCCGATGCTGCATGCATTAGCGGCTGGCACATGGGACGCTCAACAACAGCAAGTCAGTTTCCTCCCCCACGCTCGTAGACATTGCTTCAACTTTCAGCCTGGCGACATTTGCGACTTGAATCGCAGCTCGCGCACGGTGACGTTAGCACCGTTCACACTTGCGAGCGGCGAGGTTGTCGTGGAACAGCGTACGCTTGAGTACGACGTACTAGTGCTCGCCATCGGTAGCCGCGCTAACGATTTCGACACGCCGGGAGTGGCCGAGACATGTCACTTCATCGATAGCCAGGTTCAGGCCGACGCCTTCAACGAGATGCTTCGTGCCCGCTTGCTGCGCTGCGTTGTGGAAAAAGAAACGCTTCGGGTCGCTATCGTTGGCGGTGGAGCTACCGGCGTAGAGTTATGCGCCGAGCTGAGCCGACTCTTGGATCTCGCGTCCAACTATGGCGATAACGAACTTCGCCAGCGCCTTCACTTGACTTTAATTGAAAGCGCACCGCGCATCTTGGCCGCATTTCCAGAACGCATCTCCGCTTCGTCCGCTGAACAACTGCGCGGTATCGGTGTAGATATCCATGTGGATACGCGTGTAGTCAGCGCGGAACCCTCAGGATTTCGCCTCGGCGATGGTCGCCTCTTACCGGCAGAGCTAATGGTTTGGGCTGCCGGTGTCAAGGCAGCGGACTTCCTCGCGAGGCTTCCCGACATTAGCACTACACGCACTAATCAAGTGCTTGTGCGCCCCACACTGCAGTCGGAGGAAGACCCGAACATCTTTGCCATCGGAGATTGCGCCAGCTTCGTCCCGACAGACGGCGGCAAGCCATTGCCACCCACAGCTCAAGTCGCGAATCAGCAAGCCGAACACCTATCCCGCCACCTCGGGCAATGGCTCGAAGGGGCCGCCCTTCCTCCTTTTGTATTCCGGGATATGGGTGCGCTCGTTTCTCTCAGCAATTACAATGCTTTCGGCACGCTAGGAAAGTTTGGCTTCTTTAGAGGCGCATTTCTCCAGGGCAGCTTCGCGCAAGCAAGCCACGCTTTTTTATATCGTCGCCAACAGGTAGGGCTACATGGTCTTTGTCGAGCCAGCCTAATGTGGTTGGCAGAAGCATTGAACAAATTGGTGCGTCCACCAATTAGGCTTTCTTGATCCCGTTGGAAGTCTGTGCCAGCGGCGCTCCCTTCGACATGATCATCGAGGTGGCCATTCCGGGTCCCCGTGTAAGGCGGCCTGGTCGTCCCTACTTCGCCGGCGGCAAGGCATCGAACCTCACCCATTTGAACGAGGAGATGAAGCAGGCGCTCTCCCGGACGCTTGGCGCGCGCCCGACCTCCCAGGAGCAGGTAACGCAGGTGTTGATGTCCTCTCCGTCTTTTAGGCCATAGAGGACGTCGTCGATTCGCCGGGTCAGGGCTAGTGCGATCATGAGTTTCATCCAGTCGGACAAGCTCATTGGGCACGATCCCCTACACTTGCCCGAAAGACGTCCTCATGAGACTGCAAAACCCAGAAGACCGTCGATGTCGCTGAACTCCTGCCCCATCAATGGTCTGCTTCTGTGCGAGCGCGGAGGCGTTCACGTACCGATGAAGGTGGCGCCCTACCGTCTCGGTTCGACTCGCGTGTTCGAGAGCGAGCGGCGCTTCATCGAGGCCTACCAGCAGACTTCGTCGTGCTTACGCAATTCAAATTTTATGCATGCAGTCCGTATCAAGTCGACCATTTGTGAGCGCGATCGTGAGCGTGCGTATGCCCTCAGTTCGCGAAGGCAACCCCGAAGATCATGAATTTCCTCAGCAGCAAGAAGTTTCCCGGCACCAAGCTTCCCTGCCATAAGGAAGAGGTTTCCGCTGCTAGGACAAGATGCATCCCGCATTTTAGCTAATTTGAATACCTCCGCCATGCTAAGCATTCCAGAAACCGGATGATAGATTTTCCCATCTGAATGATAATTCAACGACAGGTCGGATTCTGGCACATCCGAATTCCCACCCTTTTGGATATGCTCAACAAAACATTCGAGCGGCCCAAAATATTCGTCTAGCCACCAGTCCGGGATGCGCAACGCGGCAATTTTCCCGAGATTTACCACATTCTTGCCCTTTCTGCGCGCTTTCAACTGCCTCACGGAGTTTATCTTTACCTCGAGCATTTCCGATTTCCGCCAAAATTCTATAATTGGATTCCAATAATGAGGTCGACGCAAATTTTGCAGACCACGTACTACAGCCGGAAATTTCCGACCGTGGTCAAATCGCGCAGACAGCTCGGTAGCTGTCTCAACTTTTAACGCTTACGGCCATATTAACGGCAATAGAATGAATGGAGTTAATACCCACATATGTAAGCGTATTCTGAATTTTATGGCGGGGCATGCCTACAGCGTTCCGCCACGCTATTCCGCGTTGACCATCGTTTCGTCAGGCGCGCCCTGACTTACGAGAACTGCGGCGAAAATCTGGCTCTTGGGACTTCAGTCTCAATCGGTACCTGCCGTTAACCACCAATACGCTTCCAGTCAGAACCCACAGAGCGCCGTCACTCAGAATGATCATTTCTGATTCCAACGACCCCCATTATGAGATATCACCGGAAGGACATCGATCGGTGCAAACTCGCCACCCGCCTGACCCTACGCGAGTCAGTCTCGCACTGCAGGACCTTGCCTGGCTGAAATGCAGAGGTAAGCTATATGGGCGCCGCGGATATTCGTTAACGACCACCCTGTTGTCAGTAAATTCTCGAACAAGAAGCTATATCTTCGAGGGTTGCCGAACCCCTGCCGAGCAGGACTTTCTCCTCGCCTCGGGAGAAATCATCTTCTCCGCTGCGCTACGCGGAGCACCAATTCGCTTCGCCATCAGAAATCCCCGTACCGTTGAGTATCGGGGCGGACTCGCGTGTCTCGC
Source organism: Cupriavidus sp. GW821-FHT07C08 (assembly GCF_059419025.1). NCBI lineage: Bacteria > Pseudomonadati > Pseudomonadota > Betaproteobacteria > Burkholderiales > Burkholderiaceae > Cupriavidus > Cupriavidus sp. GW821-FHT07C08. The sequence goes on along the minus strand of NZ_JBWKQZ010000014.1, from coordinate 60,431 downwards.
AGACTTTCCAACGCAACTTGAATACGCAGACAGACGACGCCATCCCCGCGTGCTCATCGCGCCGACCATGAACTACACCTGCAATCTGCAGACGGCAAATGGTCAATTGCTAGATTTTGGAGTAGATAATCTGTCGCAGACAGGCGTTGGTTTGCGGACAACTTCTATCGGCTATCGAGAACTGCCAACGGGTACGATCATGCATGATTGCACACTCAACTTTGGCATTCATGGAGTAATGAAAGCATCACTTCAAGCGGTCGGATGTGGCACTGTTCAACGTAACCGAGAAATTTTTCATTTCATTGGCTGTGCCTTTCTCTCGCTCACCTCCTCGCAGAGGACCTTTCTGCAGCGTTTGATCTACCAAATCGAAAGGGATGGCGAAACCGATGGACGCCTTGCTGCAGGCTACTGAATTGCCTCTTGCTCACAAAAAATGTCCGTCTAGGGCCCTGCGATGAACTCGATAGCCGGTTCGCGCCCTACGCTTCTGCGCCTGGAAAGCGCCCTGTCTGCCCCTATGCCAAGAATGACCTACCAAGTAGGCCACCTCACCGAAATCGATCCGGAGGATCCGGAATATCCTAATATGAGCCAGGCAGCAGCCCGAGCGACACAGTTATCCAGTCTGCGCCCGGCTAGCGGCTTTGGCATTTGGAAGCGCACGAAAGGCGATACACGACTCCTTGCGATTGCCTATGCCGGCGAACTGTTCTGGAACGATACAGCCCCATCGGATGGTCTGGCGGCAGCTACGTAGTACTCACCGCACCGCCGTTCATGCTCATATTTCGACATTTCATCAGAAAATCCCTATTTTTTTGCGAAATTTCCTACAGGATGTAGGAAACGTAGATTTTCATTTCTCGGTTCGGTTACGGCAGCATATTAACCGTCACGGATTCGACACGATGTGCGCATATACTCCGCGCCATTAGTTTTCTCCCGTTCCATCCGCCATGTCCGGAGACCTTGTTGATCCGTCCGCTGCCCGACCGCGCTTCCGGCAGCCTTGTGCCGAGGATCTGGCCGCGCCAACGCCTTTGGTTACCGCGGACCAGACCAACCAGGACGTGCTGGAAGTGTTCGCGACGTACCGCGACTTAGCCTGCCTGCCAGTCACCGACCAGGGACGGCCGATCGGCTTGATTAACCGATCGATCTTCCTGTCGCAGATGAGCAAGCCGTATCACCGCGAACTCTACAGTCGCAAAAGCTGCATCGCGTTCATGGACAAGGAACCGTTAGTGGTGGATGCAACCACGAGTATCGATGCGCTGACCTTACGTACCGTGGAATACGGTGAAAAGGCGCTTACCGAAGGCTTCATCGTAGCTCGCGAAGGCCAGTTCATCGGGCTCGGCCATGGTCTTCAACTGATGCGTGTGGTTGCCGACATGCAGGCCGAGCGCAACCGCCAAATCATGCACAGCATTGACTATGCGAGCACGATACAGCGCGCAATGCTGCGCACCTCGCGCGACACGCTAACTACGACGCTGCGCGATGTCGCGCTGGTTTGGGAGCCGCGCGACGTGGTCGGAGGTGACTTTTACCATTTCGCTGCTTACGACGACGGCTGGTTTGGCGCGCTGGCCGACTGCACCGGCCATGGCGTACCGGGCGCCTTTATGACGGTGCTAGCCTCGTCGCTGCTGACGCAGGCATTGGATAAACTGGGCCCGCGCAACCCAGCAGCCTTGTTGATGGCCGTGAATCGTGGCATCAAGCAGATGCTCGGCCAGAACGACCGCGCGCCCAGTGTCTCAGACTCCGACGATGGCATGGACGCAGCGTTCTTCTGGTTCGACAACGCCACGCGCGAGCTGATATTCGCAGGCGCCAACTTGTCGCTATTTGTGCTGCAGCAGGGACAGCCAGATGGCGAGTTGATCAACGGGGCACGAATGGGCGTCGGCTACGTCAACACCGACATCGAATTCACTTGGCAGAACCACATCGTGCCGATCGGCCTAGGCACGCTGGTGTTCGTTACCACCGACGGCCTGATCGACCAGATTGGCGGCCCGAAGGAAATTGCCTTTGGGAAACGCCGCGTGCGCCAGGCGATCTTTGCACATCGCGACGCGCCGACCACCCAAATCGGCCAAGCCGTTCTCGACGTGCTTCGCAAGTGGCAGGGCCAGCAGCGCCGCCGAGACGACCTAACCTTCTTCTGCTTCCGCGCGCAGTAAAAAGCCAGTACCCGCCCGCCAAAACGCCTGCACATGACCGCTGAACAATCGATTGACAAGGAATATGGGCCGTTCTTCCAAATGGCTCAGGAACGCAACGTGATTTTCTACTACGTCGGCTACTTTTCTCAGAACATCATCGCCGCTATGTCCGACGCGGTGCGTCTGCAGCTTACCATCAGCGGTGTCGATTCCACTACACGCCGCAAACTGTTCTCGTCATTCGTTGAGATGGCGCAGAATATCGTGCACTATTCGTCCGATTCGCTCACACCAGCATCGCAACACGATGCTCAACTGCGGCACGGCTCAGTTTGCATCAGCATGGTGGACGAGCACTACCGCCTGATATGTTCAAACCCGATCGCCACCACGCGTGTCCAGCAACTCCGCAGCACACTAGAAAATCTGCGCCTGATGACGCTTGACGACATCAAGCGGGCCTACAAGGAGACCCTACGCTCCGAGGCACCCGAGGGAAGCAAAGGAGCTGGGCTTGGTTTCCTGACGATGGCGCGCGATGCCAGCGCGCCCTTAGAGTACAGATTTGAACCGATCGACTCAGACCCGGTCTCGACGATGTTCCAGCTCGTCGCCACCATCTAAGCACAGAGCAAGAAGTCACCCATGGAAAACCTGTTCATTGCCGCCACACCCAGCTCGCCCGAAATAAACTTCGAGTTCGCGCGGAACGTCCTGTCTCTCAAGGGCGAATCTTATCCCGAAAATGCGGCCGTTTTCTACGGCGAAGCCATCGCCCGATTGCGCAAGTACCTGGCCGCGTGCGAGAACACCGCCATCACCGTCAACGTCGCGTTGACCTATTTCAATAGCTCGAGCACCAAGATGCTGTTCTGCATGTTCGATGCTCTCAATGAAGCGGCGGAACGCGGAAACCACATCTGCCTGCACTGGTTCCACGACGAAGACGACGACACGATGCTGGAGTTCGGCCAAGAACTAAAAGACGACTTCCCAGCCATAGATTTCCTTGATGAAGTCACAATCAGCAGTTGAACGCTTAGCCTGATGCCGGAACCGGACCTCTTCGAATCCGAGAACAGCGTATTGGCATATGCCAAAGCGGTTCTCTGCGATGTCACCGCAGGCGAAGACGCGTATCGCCGTACACTGGGACACCTGATCAGCCACTACGAACGACTGATGCGCGAGACGCGCCGGCTTATCCAGCGCAGCGACCGGGAGGAGCTGGAAATGAACCGGCTCAACCATCGGCTAAAGGAACTGGCACAGGAACTTGAGTACCGAGCCACGCACGATACGCTGACCGGTGCATTAAATCGAGCAGCAGTGATCGACCGCGCCACGGAGGTGCTGGCACATGGCAACCTAGCGCTTATCGTCCTGGATATCGACCACTTCAAACATTTGAACGATGATTTCGGTCACCCTGTTGGTGACACTGTGATCTGCGAAGTCACCGCCTGCCTGAGCGACAGCGTCGGGACCGAAGGCACCATCGGTCGCTTGGGCGGCGAAGAGTTCGCAGCACTGGTACCAGGCCTCACGATCGACGACGCAATCGGCCTCGCTGAACGGATACGCTGCGCAATCGCCTGTCACTGCTTCCCCTCCCCCGTCAACCGCCAGGTCACAGCCAGCTTCGGGGTAAGCTGGTCACCACAGGGACGCACATTTGAGCATGCTTACGTTCATGCCGACGCTGCGCTGTACGAGGCGAAGCGTAGTGGGCGAAATCGAGTGCTGCATGCGCTCACAGGTTGACCGTCACTTTAAAGATGTGCAAATCTGGACATTCAGAATGGCGCAAGGCGGACGGTGGTCCTTGCTGGAGGGCGAAGCCAGAGGGCTTCGGCCAACGTTGCTGACGCTTAGCCGCGCAGACGCGCGACCGGCTGCGAGCCATGGCTCGCGCACCAGACTCCTGTACGCTGTGTGAACCTCTCCCCAGGCACCTTGTCGCGATCTGCGGTCTTTCCTCACACGTAACCGCAGGACTTCATAGCGCCCTCGCACCGGAACACGGACATCCGTGCCGGCGCGCGGCAATTACGCATGAGGACTGGATCAAGGCCGCTCGCAACTTGCTGGTAAACCGGAATGTGGACGCGGTACGGGGGAAATGCTGTCAAAGGACCTTGTCGTCACGCAGCAGCCTCGTTGCGCCGGACTCGAGCTTCCGGCGCAACAGGTCGTCGGAATCCTTGAAATACCAGTAGAGCCGCACCGCGCCTCTGCTTCTCGTAGGCATTCACAGCGACGTGGGCATCACTTTGCCCGCCACCGCCTGGCGACGTAGGCATCACTTCGTCCGCCGCAGGCTGGCGACGATCCCGCCCATCCGACGGCTCCTTCCCACACTGATATAAGATTTATTCGTTAGGTTTTGCAGGCCCTCAAAAGGTCTAGCGTTATGCGCTGCGCAAGCTGCGGCTTCGAGAATCCGGCAAGTGCCAAGTTCTGCGAGGAATGTGGCGCCGGGCTTTTGCGCATTTGCCCCGCATGCGGGCAAGAAGCTTGGCCGGGCGCCAAATTCTGCAGCGAATGCGGCGCGCCGTTGAGCGCGGCGCCGCCTGTCACGGCCTCTGCACCGACCGCCCCCGTTGACTACACCCCCCCATATCTTGCCGAGCGGATCCGCGCGGCACAGGCGGAGATGGAAGCCCGCGGCACGGTGGTCGGCGAGCGCAAGACGGTCACCGCACTGTTCGCCGACATGGCTGGCTCGACCGCGCTAATCCATGACCTCGATCCCGAAGACGCACGCCGCCTGATTGACCCGGTGCTAGCGCTGATGATGGAAGCCGTGCATCACTATGAAGGCTATGTGGCGAAGTCGATGGGCGATGGCATCCTGGCGCTGTTCGGCGCACCAATCGCGAATGAAGACCATCCACAGCGCGCTTTACTGGCGGCGCTGCGCATGCAGGAAGCGATGCGCCAGTACGCCGACACGGTGCGTCTCGCCCAAGGGATCGCACTGCCGATCCGCATCGGCATCAATACCGGCGAAGTGGTGGTGCGGATGATCCGTATCACTGATTTGCACACCGACTATGACCCCATTGGTAATACCATCCACATTGCTTCGCGCATGGAGAGCATCGCCATGCCTGGCTCGATCGTTGCAAGCGCACATACCTACAACCTGACCGAAGGCTATTTCGCGTTCAAGCCGCTCGGCGCGACGCCGATCAAGGGGGTACCTGAGCCGCTTGCAGTCTTCGAAGTCCTCGGTCTTGGCCCGCTGCGCACCCGTCTACAGGTGTCAGCCAGTCGCGGGCTGGCGCGCTTTGTGGGCCGCGACCGTGAGCTCGAGCAACTGCGCGAAGCGCGCGTGCGGGCGCACGCCGGACATGGCCAAATCGTCGGCGTGGTTGGCGATCCTGGAGTTGGCAAGTCGCGGCTTTTCCATGAATTCAAGCTGCTCGCGCCGCGCAATTGCCTAGTGCTGGAAACCTTCTCCGTTTCGCACGGCAAGGCCTATTCGTATCTGCCACTGATCGAGCTGCTGCGCAACTACTGCCAGATGACGGCGCACGACGATGAACGCAGGCGGCGCGAGAAGCTTACCGGCAAGGTCCTGACGTTGGACCGAGCGCTGGAAGACAGTCTGCCTTATCTGTTCCACCTCGTAGGGGCCGCTGAGCCGAACTCGGCGCTCGCGCAGATGGATGCTCAGATTCGCCAGCAGCGCACCTTCGATGCAATCACGCGGCTGCTGATACGCGAGAGCCAGGCCCAACCGCTGGAGCTGATCATCGAGGATCTGCAGTGGCTCGACAGTGAAACCGAGGCCTTCCTGGACTTTATTGGAAAGAGCATCGCCGGCACCCGGATACTGCTGCTGGTCAATTTCCGGCCCGAGTACCGGCTTGAACTGGGCCCCCAGAGCTACTATACGCAGCTGCGCCTGGACCCTCTTGGCACAGCCGAAGCCCGGGGACTGCTTCACTCGCTGCTGGGCGATGACGCCGGAGTTGCCCAGCTCGAGTACTTGATCCTTGAGCAGACCCAAGGCAATCCATTCTTCATCGAGGAGGTGGTACAGGCGCTCTTCGAGGGGCAGGTGCTGCGCGGGGAGCGCGGGCATTACCGTCTCGAGCAGGTCCCAAGCAAGCTGCATATCCCGACCACCGTGCAGGGAGTGCTCGCAGCCCGTATCGACCGCCTGCAGCCTGCAGAGAAAGCGCTGCTTCAGACCCTGTCGGTGATCGGCAAGGTATTCCCCTGGAGCCTGCTCATTCGCGTCGTCGAGCAGCCCGAGGACACGACAAAGATTCTGCTGGCGCGGCTGCAAGCCGGGGAATTCCTCTACGAGCAGCCGGCGTTTCCGGAGGTCGAGTACAGCTTCAAGCATGCGCTGACCCAGGAGGTAACCTACGGCTCGCTGCTAAGCGAGCGACGACGTGCGCTGCATGAGCGCACGGCCGAGGCAATTGAGGCGATGTTTGGCGCTCAGCGCGAGGAGCACTGCGGCGAGCTGGCGTACCACTTCAGCCGCAGCGGCAACACGCTGAAAGCGGTGGAATACCTGCACTGTGCCGGGCGCCAGGCCGTGCAACGCTCCGCCGATGCTGAAGCAGTGACCCATCTCACCATGGCCCTGTCCATGCTCGCAAAACTGCCTGACAGTCCCGAGCGGGCACGACAGGAACTTGACCTCCAAATTACTCTCGGTCCAGCGTTGATGGCAATCAAGGGCTTCGCTGCCACGGAAGTGGAGGCGACTTACGCACGCGCCATGGTGCTGTCTCGACAGCTCGGAGAGGCAGTCCAGCTCTTCCCCGCCCTGCTGGGACTGCACACGTTTTACATTGTCCGTGCCGAACTACCGCGCTCGCGCGAGTTGGCGGAGCAACTGCTTGCGCTGGCCGAAAAGGCAAAAGATCCCGCATTGCTTGTACAAGCACATCGGGCGCTAGGGAGCAGCTTGCTCAGCTGTGGCGAGCTGAACCCCTCCCGCGAGCAGTTAGAGCATGCCCTACTTCTCTATGACTCGCGGAAACACCAGTCGCATTCCTTCCTTTATGGCGTGGAACCCGGCGTGCATGGGTTGGCCCTCTTAGCCTTTGACATGTGGCTCCTCGGCTATCCTGATCAAGCCCGTGACCGCAGTCGCGAGGCGATAGCCTTGGCCCAGACACCGGCCAACCCCCCGGACTCGGCTGATGCCCTACTCTTCTCTGCCGTGCTCTGTCAGTTCCGCCGCGAAGTGCAGCAGGTAAGCGATCTGGCGCAAGCTCTCCTCGCCCTCGCAACCGAATATGGCTTACCGTTCGGGTTGACGAGTGGAACTATGCTCTCGGGCTGGGTCCTGACTGAGCAGGGACGCGTACCAGAGGGCATAGAGATGATTCAACGGGGTTTGAACGCCTACCACGCCACAGGGGCAGAACTTTGGCAGACCTATTTCTTGGCGCTGTTAGCTGATGCCTGCGCAAGAGCGGGGCAAGCTAAACGAGGGCTTGCAGCGCTGACTGAAGCATTCGCCGCAGCGGATCGGACCGAGGAGCGCTTTTACACAGCTGAATTGCACCGACTAAAGGGGAAACTGACGCTGCTGGAGCCGAGCGACGCGAGTGAGAGCGTTGGGGGGGATGCGGGGGACAACTGCCAGCACGAAGCAGAAGCCTCTTTCCTCCAGGCAATCACGATCGCTCGCCGCCAGGGCGCCCGGTCTCTGGAAATGCGCGCGGTGGTGGCTTTGAGCCGGCTCTGGCAGCACCATGGCAGGCATTCTGAGGCTCGCCAAATTCTAGCCGAAATCTATGGCTGGTTCAGCGAAGGCTTCGACACACTGGACCTGCAGGAAGCTAGGGCGCTGCTCGCCGAACTCGGCTGAAGAAACAGAGCCATTACGCAGCGTCTGCAGTTTATCGGTACGGCGCTAGTATTGTTCGCACTACCTCATCACGCTGCCTGGGTACAAAATGCCGACCGAAGCGCTGTTCTTCGTGGTCGCGCTCGCCGGAGCCTCCACTATCGGAACTCAAATTGTGACGTACCCATATGCTGGAGCTCTACCAGCTACTGTCCTCCGTCTTCGCTATAGGGACTTGCTGGATTATATATAAGGAAAGACTGAATTCTGAAAGTTTTCGCATCAGCGGGGATACAGTACGATCCAAGTCCTGGTTTAAAATCTTTCTTAATTTAAAGCAGCCAACGCCGTAAACCCTCAGATAGAGGTGTAAATTTGGATTCAAAGTGGTTCGTCTGCCAGGAAAATTTCGTCTCCCGAAAACAGAAAGAATAAGAGCGGCTGTGCATGACGCTGTCTTCTGGACCGGGATCGCCATAGGTGTCATTCTTCTGTCCGCTCTATATGAGTGGCTAGATAAAACGGGGATAATCTCCGGCCACCCAAGTATCCAGTACTCGGATGCGAGGCCTCCGTCACGGTGTACAGACTAGATGCGAGTTGGGGCATGCTCTAACAAGCAGGAAGTCGAATTCGTCAGAGTAAGACCACTGGACCGGGATGGATCGCGACTACTACCACGTACTCGGCCTTAGCAGCAGCGCGTCGCAGGCGGACATCCGGCACGCATATCGGCGCCTGGCCATGAAGTGGCATCCGGACCGCAATCTGGAAGCGGCCAGCCAAGCGGAGGAAGTATTTAAGTCCGTGCAGCAGGCATATGGGGTCCTTAAAGACCCTGTAACGCGGGCTGCCTATGATGCGGAGCGTGCTCAGCAAACCCAGGCTAACCGCAGCCACACGAGTACCGGCCGTCCTGCCCCAGATCCGGCACCGCGCACCGGTACGCGCGGTGCCGATTACGTCTGTGAAGCGACCGTCCCGCTTGAAACTGCGGTCCTGGGCGGCATTGCTGTGACAAGAGTCGACATGAAGCCACTCTGTGGGCGATGCGCTGGGGGCGGCCAGCTACGGGCAGTATGCGATAGCTGCCAGGGTCAGGGTACTCTTTCCCGTGGCTTCATTGGCAAGCAGAATTGCTGCGATCCATGCCATGGCATTGGCTGGCATTCGCACCGGTGCGACGCCTGCCGGGGGGCCGGGCATACCCGCGTGACCAAGATACTGCGTGTGAAAATTCCGCCTCACACTTTGGACGGCATCACCCTCCGCGGCACTGGCTTAGGCGGGAAATCCATCGACGGTGGTCCGCCGGGAGACCTACTTTGCAAGGTCGCGATTCGGGCAGACCGTGTGTTCAGCATCAGTGGACTAAATCTGGCGCGCGAGTTGAAGATCGATTTTGTGCTAGCAAGCTTGGGGGGAAAGACTACGATTACGTGCTTTCGTAAACCGGTAGTCGTAGAGATTCCACCGATGACCTATAGCGGCGCAGTCATTCGGATCCCGAAGCAGGGACTACACAATCCTTCCCAAGGTCGCACGGGGAATCTCGTACTGAAAGTTGCAATCGATCTACCGCCCAGAATGCGCATGCCGGACGAACGACAGCGTGAAGTACTGCGCGAGCTAGCGCGAGGCTATCGGGGCGACTCCGGCTCGTAAGACGGAGGGGTTTCCAGCAGTATGTGTTTAGGCTGCGCGAACCTGATCATGCGCGTTTAAAACGCGCGCCTATACCCGGTTATGAACAAACCGGGAACACAACTTCTATCCATCGGCGAAGCGGCAGCCGCACTTGGCGTGGCTGTCGCGACTTTGCGGCGCTGGCATCGCCAGGGCCGCCTGCTGCCGGCTCTCCGCACTTTGGGCGGTCATCGGCGCTATGCATCAGAGGCGATCCGGAGTGCATCGGGTGCGCAGAGACCTGCCGCCGGCAAGACCATCTACGCCCGGGTCTCTTCTCATGACCAGTGCGAGCAGCTACCGGCGCAAGCCGTCCACCTGGAGCGGCATTGTCATGAGGCAGGAATTGCCCCCGTCGAGGTCGTAGTGCTCGATGCAACTGCAGGGATTTCCCGCGAGCAGCAGCCCAACGAGCATCTGGTCGAGATTCTGACCGTCTTCTCGTCGCGGCTCTACGGCTCGCGCAGCCGGAAGAACCTCAAGGCGGTGGCGGGCTGATGCAGGCGACCACCCAGACCCGCCTGCGCCTGAGCGAAGAGGTGGAGACTATCCTCCAGCGCTACGGCGACCTCTACGGCACGCTCAAGCGCAAGCTGTACGCTCGCGTGGCCGCTGGCGGGGGCAAGGCAATAGCGTATAAGACCGAGTTCTGTCGCACGTACGCCATTCCCGCGCGGTTGTTTAATGCCTTAGCATGCGACGTTCAGGGGCAAATAGACGGGAGGCGGGAACTGCTCAAGGAGCGACGCAAGGACCTGAACAAGGCGCTGGCGCGCCAGAAGAAGCAACTGACCACGCGTCGGGAGCGGCTGGCAGAAGTCGCCAAAGATCGGCTCCGCCTGGCGCCGGCGCGTCTGCACAAGCTCAAACGGCAAGCTCACGCCAATACTGTCGCTCTCGCTCGCCTGGAGTCGAAGATCCGCGCAGTGGAAGCCCACCTTGCCGCGAAGGTGCCCGGCATCTGCTTTGGCACCGGCAAGCTGTTCCGGCAGCAGTTCCACCTGGAGTTGACCTCGCACGCCGACAAGCATGCTTGGCAGGCGGCGTGGCGCCACGCCCGCTCGCATCAGGTGTTCTTCCTGGGCTCCAAGGGCGAGACATCGGGCAACCAGCTCTGCCAACTACTGCAGGCCGAGAATGGTCAGTTTCGCCTCAAGATACGCTTGCCCGATTGCTTGCTCGCCGATGGCGGATCCAAGTATCTGGTCATCGAGAACGTGGACTTCGCCTATGACCGGCCGGCCATCGAGCGCGCGCTCGCCGAGAACGTTGCCCTGAGCTGGCGGCTGCACCGGGACGAGCGCGGCTGGCGGGCGTTTGTCGCCTTCAGCCACCCAGCGGCGGAGCGCTCCACGCTGGCGGTCGAGCACGGCGCCATCGGTGTCGACTTCAACGTCGATCACCTGGCCGTGACCGAGACCGACCTGTACGGCAACATGCTCCGAACCCTGCGCTTGCCGCTGCTGCGCGAGAATGCCACCTCGGGGCAACGCGAGGCCGCACTGTCTGATGCATTGAGTCAGGCCGTCCGTCTGGCCCGGGATGCCAGAAAACCGCTGGTGGCGGAGGACCTGGACTTCAGCGCCAAGAAGAAGGCACTGGGCCAGCTCAGCGCCAAGGGCGCCCGCATGCTCTCGGGCCTGCTTTATGCCAAATACCGACAACAGCTCGCCGCCAAGTGCCACCGGGCCGGCGTCGAACTGATTCTGATCAATCCAGCCTACACGTCGACCATCGGGGCAGTAAAGTACGCCGTGCGACGGGGCTGGAGCGTGCATGCTGCCGCAGCGGGCGTGATTGCCCGCCGCGGGCAGAAGTTGTCTGAACAATTGCCGCGCGCCGGCACGGATGTCCGTGTCCCGGTGCGAGGGCGCCATGAAGTCCTGCGGTTACCTGTAAGGAAAGACCGCAGATCGCGACAAGGTGCCTGGGGCGAGGTTCACACAGCGTACAGGAGTCTGGTGCGCGAGCAGTGGCTCGCAGCCGGTCGCGTGTCTGCGCGGCCAGGCGTCAGCACCGTTGGCCGAAGCCCTCCGGTTTCGCCCTCCAGCAAGGACCACCGTTCGCCTTGCGCCATTCTGAATGTTCAGATTTGCACATCTTTAAAGTAACGGTCTAGGCGGGAAATCTATTGACGGTGGTCCGCCGGGAGACCTGCTTTGCAAAGTCGCGATTCCGGCAGACCGGATGGCCATTCGCTAACAAAGCTACTCCCCCAAAGAATGGTACCCAACGAGATATTCTCTTATCGGGATACTTTGTGGATCTGTTTTTCCACAATACTCTTAATCCTCCGGCGTCCTCCGCACTCCGCTGTTCACCACAAACTCATATCGTTCCGGCCGAATATGGAACACTGTTCCCTCGCAGGTACGGCCGTCTTCGAGTCGTGAAGTGCGGCGCATCAGCAGCAGCGGTGTTCCCTCGCCCACGTCGAGCCACCGGGCAACGTTTGCCGGCGCGCCAACTGCAGTTACCGACAAATCGGCGTCGGCAATCCGCCATCCTGGCAACAACTCGATCATCTCGTAGGAAGGGAGCGTCGCCGCCTGCTCGCGCGAGATCATCCGTGCTTCGGGCAGCATCCACGTCTGCGCCAGCGCCACCGGCTCACCGTCGACGCGATGCAGCCGTTCGATATAGACACAGCTGACGACGTCAGGGGAGAACGCTTTGCGCAGCGATTGTGGCACCTCACTTTCGTCGAACCGCAGCAATTCCATCTGTACCGATACTCCCTGGCGCGTGAGCGAATCGTAAAAGCCACGCAGAACATCGAGCCGATGACGCATTCGGCGCCGCGTAGCAAACGTGCCCTTTCCTTGCTTACGCTCGACAAGCCCCTCCTCAGCCAAACAGCCGATTGCAAGGCGTACCGTCACACGACTCACGCTGAAACGCTCGCCGAGTTCGGATTCGGACGGCAGGCGCCCGGTTGGCTCATAGACGCCGCGTTCCATTTCGTCGCGCAGTTTCGCTGCGATCTGCACATACAACGATGTCGCATCTTCTCGAACCAAGGTCATCGGTAGGTCTGCTCCGTGTCGTCCATTTCAATTGAACCGATATCGATATGAAAAGTGATTCTATAGCCAGCTTGTATTGAAACGTATTATTCCAATCCGAGCGACCGGTTTTAGACCGGCGCATTACAGCGTGACAAACGGGAGAAAGCAAGTGGCTCACGACAGAATCGGGCTGGCGCTACAGGACGCGATGGCCGCGCCGTCCGCGCAGCCTAGCGGCCCTCATGCGGAAGCGGCCGTTCACGGCATGAACGTCCGCTCGCGGCTCGGCTTTGCGGCGGCTTGGATTGCATTCTTCGCGATTGGGTGGCTGATGTCGCCGCTGCCTGGCCTGTCAGCTAGCGGTCAAGCCACGCTCGCAGTCGTTGCATGGGTCGCGATCGTCTGGGTTGTCGAGGCAATTCCGGTCGGCATCACCGGCATCCTGCTGCCGATGCTGCTCGTGCTCTCGCACGCGGCACCAAATTTTTCGAAGGCGGCAAGCGGATTTGCGGCGCCCGTCGTGTTCCTGTGTGTTGCCGCGTTCCTATTCTCCGCGATCATGCAGGCCTGCGGGCTCGACCGCCGAATTGCGCTGCTGCTCCTCGACCGGCTACGCGTACGCACCGCGAACGGCGTAATCTGGGCGATGTTCGCCGTCAACTTCACGCTGTCGCTCGTCGTACCGGCCGCGAACGCGCGCGCGGCGACCCTGCTGCCGGTTGTGAACGGCATCGCCCGGTTATTCGGCGACTCGCCGCGTGAACGCGATGCGCGCAAGGCAATCGTGATCCAGACAATCGTCTATGGCGCCATGATCAGCGGGATGTGCATCCTGACCGCGCATCTGCCGAATATGGTCGTTTCTGGCCTACTCGAGAAGGAGCTTGGCATCCGCATCTCATATTTCACGTGGTTCAAGCTGCAGTGGCCGTACCTCGGAATGTTTGTACTCACGCAATGGTGGGTGCAGACGTATTTCCGGTCGCGGGCCGTGCCGATTCCTGGCGGTCGTGCGGCGCTCTTGGCAATGCGCGGAGCCCTGCCGCCCGCGAAGCTCCGTGACTGGCACGTGCTTGGGATGCTCGCGCTCGTCGCGATCGCGTGGGCGGCCGAACCGCTGCACCACCTGCCCTCCGAAATCGTCGCGCTGATCGCGCTCGCGCTGTTGTTTGCCCCGGGCGTGCTCGGCGGCATCGACTGGCACGACATCGAGCGGCGGACGATGTGGGGCACACTGTTCCTGCTTGGCGGCGCGCTGTCGCTGTCCTCGGCGATTAGCTCGTCTGGCCTCGCGGAATGGGCGGCCGCGCATCTCGGCTCCGCCGCGCACGGCTACGGCTGGTGGGTCGCGATTGGAATCGTGATGGTTGGCACGCACGTGATCCGAATCGGGATGCTCTCGAACGTCGCTGCCGTCACGATGATCGCTCCGATTGCTCTCGCACTCTCGACGCAGCTCGGTCTACATCCAGTCGCATTCACGCTGCTGGTCTGCGATACCGATAGCTTCGCTTACCTACTGCCAACACAGATTACCGCCGGCGTGATCGCGTACGGCAGCGGCGCATTCTCGACCGCGGACTACGCCAAAGTCGGCGCTGGCTCGGTGTTGATCGCAATCCTGTATGGGCTCTGTGTGATGGCGCCGTGGTACGCGTATCTCGGCATCCCCGTCTGGAATCCCACGGCGCCCTGGCCGTTCACGCATTGATTGCAGATTCCATATACCGCACACCCTACACCCCGACCAAACTGTTGACACGTTTCCGATGACCGATTTCCATCTCCCCTCCGACGATACCGTCGCCGACGACGGCATTGATGCGCGCGCCGCGGCATTGCGCGAACGCCTTGGACCGCACACTGCGCCGGCCGGCCTTTACGAACGCCACAAGCAGTTGCCATTCGCTGGCCGCGTGCGCTGCAATGTCGACCGTCTCGAAGCAGGTAGTTGGGGTGAGATCGTGCTCGACTACGAAGTCGGTTCGTCCGGCATCGCCGACGGCGGCTGGCTCAAAGCAACGTTCAAGTTCTATTCGGACTGGGCATTGTTCCAGACGACTGACCCGACCGCCGCGAACTACATAAGCGCAGAGTATCACGCGGCGCCGCTGGTGGGCGGCCAGAGCCCAGCGTCCGTGCAGTCCCTAAACGTCCGCTTCGACCAGAAGGGACACGAGCGGCCGTTCCAGAAGGCGGTGATCGTCGACATCGTCGACGGTTACGTGAATGCCGGCGACCGAATCGTGGTCCGGCTTGGCGACCGGCGGCAAGGGCCCGGCACCCGCGTGCAGACTTTCGTCGAGGATGATTTCCGGTTCCGGCTGTACGTGGACCCGCTCGGCACGTCGCGCTTCGTCGCGGTTCCGGGCGACATCTCGATCGACGTGCATGCGGGCGCGCCGGCGGCCGTGCAGCTGAACGGCCCGCGCTTCGTGCATCCAGGGCAGCCGGCAACTTTCCGGCTTTCGCTGCAGGACCGCTGGGGCAACGCGTGCCGCGACGTCGACGCGTCTGCGCGCGTGACCGCGTATGACGAACGCGACACGGTCGTCTACCGGCGCGACCATCCGCTGCCCGCGTCGGGCTGGGCAACCTGCGCGATCGACGGTCTGCCAGCGCGCACTGGTGCGCTGCGGATCGTCGCCGATGTGCCAGGCCGGCCCAACGTGCACGCCGCGCAGGCGCGACTGACCGTCGACGCAGCGCTGCCCGCGCCGCGCGCATGGTACGCGGACCTGCACGTGCATGCGCACGACACGGTCGGCACGAACAGCCCTAGCTACAACGCCGCGTATGCCCGCGACATCGGCGGAATCGACGTGCTCGGCTATACCGCGAACGATTTCCAGATCACCGATACGAACTGGCAGGCCGGCGTCGATGCCGTCGAGCGGTTCAACGAGCCGGGCCGCTTCGTGGTCTATCCGGTGCAGGAATGGTGCGGCAGCTCGACGGCGGGCGGGGACCACAACGTCGTTTTTCTCGGCGACGAACGCCCTGGTTTCCCGTACAACGCGCGCGGCGAGCATAACCGGACGCTTGTCTGGAACGAGGACATGAAGGGGAACGCTGTCGAAATCGGCCGCTGGCCGGTCGAGGAGCTGTGGGATGCATACGCGGGAGACGCCGCCCGGCATCTGGTGATGCCGCATGTCGGGGGCCGCCGCTATATTCCAGACTGGCATCATCCGGAACTGGAGCGCCTAGTCGAGATTGCATCGACTTGGGGGCATTTCGGCTGGCTGTATCAGGACGTGATCGAGCGCGGCTACCGGCTCGGCGTCGCGGCAAGCGGCGATGAGCATCGTGGCCGCCCCGGCGGCGGCGCCCCCGGCGTGCAGGTGTTCGGCGTGCGCGGCGGGCTAACTGGCGTGCTGTCGGATGGGCTCGATCGACACAGTATCGGCAAGGCGCTGCGTGCGCGGCATACGTGGGCGACCACCGGCGAGCATAGCGCAATTCTCGTCAATTGCGGCACGCACCGGCAAGGCGACGCGTTTCGCCATCGCGGCTCGGCAACACTCGACTATCGGTTGCTCGGCGAGACCGGCTGGGAATATGTCGCGGCCTACGACCATACCGGCAAAATTTGGGAGCGGGACCTGCACTCGGAACTCGGTTACGCAGATCGATTGATCCGCATCCGCTGGGGTGGTGCACGAATCCGCGACCGCTACCGTTGGGCCACGTGGCGCGGCGTTATCCGGGTCATCAACGGCACGATTCACAACTTCGGATCGAACGGCTTCGAGCACCTTGAAGAAGCTGCTTGGCGCACCGGTACGACCGATATCGAATTCCGCAGCGATACATACGGCGATGCGGATAGCGTCGATATCGACGTCAGCGGCCTTGCCGATGCCACTATCGTAATCGAGGGAACCATCGACGGCTTCAAAAAGGTCGGCGATTCGCTGCAGCGAAACCCGTTCGTGCATGCTCCGTCGTTCCGCTGGGAAATCCGCGGCGCGGACCTTCTCGCGAACGGCTCGGCCAAGTACACACTCGGTGGCACCGAGCTTTTCGTCGCAATCGAGAGACTGACCGACCGCGCGCTGCCTCACGACCTCTCCGGCAACATCGAAATTGCGCCGGGCAATGCCTCATTTGGCTTCCGACCGGTCTATTTCTTCGGGCGGCAACGCGACGACGCGAAGGTGTGGTCGTCGGCGCAGTTCATCACGTTCGAGGAATAACGAGAAGGCAGAGTATGGATGGTAGACCGACCAACATTGATGAATCCAGCCTCGTGACAATGTCGTTCAAGACGGGCGGCTTGCTTCAGTAGCTACTCGCGCTGGTCCTGAGAGGAGACGCGGGCGCAGCAGATGGTCTTGCCGGCTGCGGGCCTCTGCGCCCCCGATGCACTGCCGATGCCGCCTAATGTGCGCAATCCAGGCGGCAGATGGCCCTGGCGATTCCAGCGCCTCAAAGTCGCGACAGCCACGCCAAGCGCGACCGACGCTTCGCCGACGGATAGAAGGTGCGTTCCCGGTTTTTCATAACCGGCTATAGGCACGCGTCTTAAACTCGCAGGATTAGGATTGTTAAGGCTATCCGCATACGCTACATACCTACGAGGGATTGCAGAACGGCGCGCCTTATTGGCTGCTGACCAGGTCGTCGATTGCCTCAGCGAGTGCGCCCGGGCTTGAGAAGAATGGACAGTGATCTGTATCGAGGGTCACGACGGCGCGGCAGGGAAGATGCGATTGCATGCTTCTCTGCAGCGCAATCGGCACAGCGTTGTCGTGCAGACATTCGACATAGGCTCGCGGGACTTTGCCGAAGCGGTCTTCGGACAGTCGAAGTGGCGTCCCGAACACCACCATGGGCTCGGCACCCATGGCCGCCTCGGCCCGGCGAACGAGTTCCTCGGGTGTGGTGTTGTAGAGAACCTTGCCGATCGCTTCCTTGGTCACTGTCGTGGTCGTTCCATCAGACCCTGGGTCAAGAAACGACGACTTGGACTCCCCGGTGGCTTGTGCAATCGTGCCTCCCAGCGTCTCGCCATCACGCAACAGAAAAGCCGAAAGATAAATGAGGAGGCCAATCGAATTCGGGACGCGTTGAGCCACCTCGCTGACGACGATGCCGCCTCGGCTGTGTCCGAGCAGCGCCACTGGTTCGTCCTGCGTTTGCACGATCTCCGCGATTTGATCGGCCCAACGAGCAAGACTGACTTCGCTCAGCGGGGTTTTGTCGTCGCCCATGCCGAGCAGATCAGGCGCTATGACCTTGTGGCCTTTCCCCTCCAACAGCGGGACAAGTTCAGACCAGCACCAGCTTGCGTGCCACGCTCCAGAGACAAGTACGATTGTCGACAAGACTGTATCCTTTCTTTGACTAGAGCAGCACGCTCCAGCCTACGGTGTTCTCAATTGATTTCGGCTCACTGAGCCGGCGACACGCATTTGCACTGTCGCTTGCCAAAACCCGAGCTTGGGCAGCCGCGCCCGCGCCCACAACGCCGCCTGCCATCCGGCGACGTTGTGGGCGCCGGCCAATGGCTTACGCGGCTGCGCTGCCCTCCTGCGGCTGCGGCTCCACCATGTCCGCTGGCAAGGCGAAGTTCTCCACGCACCGCGTGGGCCGGTTATTCAGCAGCAGACGCGTCACGTCCGGGCGCGAATAATGGCCCACCGGGTCCATCGCATTCTTGGCGACACCAATCATGCCCAAATCCAGCTCCGCGATAAGCAGGCCCTCGGCGTCCTCGGCCATCTTTTCGGCCAACGGGCTACCGTCCGGACCGTAGATTACTGAGTGGCCACCTCCTGTGTGCGTGAGCGCGTGCTTCTCTGGCGTGTCGCACAGTTCGTCCACCATCTCCTGGGAGATCAAGGCGCACGGCGCGATGACGAAGCAGCTTCCCTCCACGGCGTAGACCTTGCTCACCGCGTTATTCACCTCCCAACCCAGAGCATGGGCGAACGGTTCATAGGTGGCGAAGCTCGGCCAGCACGCGACGTGCACCTGCTCGTGCTGCGAGTACATTGCGTACTTGTTGAGTGAGAGGATGTTTTCCCAGCAGCACAGCGCGCCCAGCCGACCGAGCGGGGTATCGTGTACGGCCAGATCGCTGCCATCGCCTTCGCCGAATACCGTGCGTTCCGCGTGCGTGGGACGCAGCTTGCGGCGCTTGCCGATCGTCTCGCCGTCCGGGCCGATGGTCCATTGCGCTATGTAAAGGCTACCGCCGCTGCGTTCGGACAAGCCGAGCACCGCCGTAATTCCGGCGCGCTTGACCGCCTGCCGCAGCTTTTCAGCTTGCGGGCTGTCATAGGAAAGCGAGTTGTCGAAGTAGCGCTGCACGAAGCCGCGCGCGATGGCCCAAGCGGGAGCCCCCAGCCAGATGTGCCAGGGATAGCCGGGAATGAAGGTTTCGGGAAAGGCAATCAACTCGCAGCCCTTCTCGCGCGCCTCCTCGATGAAGCGAATGCACTTGTCGACCGTCGCGTCGAGGTCGAGCCAGACTGGCGCCGCCTGTACGGCAGCGACCTTGTATTTTGGATGTGTGATACCCATGGAACTGCTCCTTCGTGGTTGATGCTCGGAAGTGGGATGGAATACGCGGTAGTCGGAGTGCAGTCTCACGGCATCGAACGGCGGATCCGGAAGGGATCCAGGCGGGGCCAGCGGCGCAACACGAGACTCCAGGTGCCGCCTGGGGCGGCCACCATAACGGTGATCGCCAACAGGCCCATGGCGATGAAGTACCAAGCTCCGAAGCCGGCTGCGAACTCACGCAGCGTGAAATAGATGAGCGCGCCGACAATCGGACCTTCGATGCGACCGATGCCGCCCAGTACCGCGATGAAGATCGCCGTGGCGGTCCAGGACATGCCGAAGCTCGCGTCCGGGCTAACCTGCAGGGTGTTCATGTAGGCGACCGCACCCGCAGCCCCGGTGATCGCGGCGGCGGCAGTCCACAGCGCGAGCTTGGCGCGCGCGACCGAGACGCCGCACGCCCGCGCCGCTGCTTCGCCGTCGCGCACGCTCGCCAACGCCAGGCCCAGGCGACTGCGCAGCAGCAGGCGGGCGGCAACCAGCGTCAACGCGCCGATGGCTAGCGCAGCCCAGTACACGCCGGCATTGCGCTCGACGCGTGAGAGCTCGCGCAGGCCCATCAAGGGCATGCCGCCGCCGGCTCCGAAGACTTCGCTGTTGAGCGCGATGATGCGCATCAGTTCCGCCAGCACCCAGGTGCCCACGGCGAAATGGGCACCGGCCAGCCGGAACATAGGCCATGCCGTCGCCAGGGCAAACAACACCGCTGCCGCAGTGGCGAGAGGCAATGTCCACCAGGGGCTCAGGCCGAAGGTGTTGGCAATGTAGAAGAGTGCGTAGGCTCCGACGCCAACGAACGCATGCTGTCCTACCACCACCATGCCGCCGAACCCCGCAAGTAGGTTCCAAGCCATGGCAATGGCGAACACGGTGAACACTTCCACCAGCAGGCGCTGAGTGGCGAAGCCGGCGAACCAGGGAATGGCAGCCAGCGCGGCGACGACCAGTGCGGCGACTGCCCAGCCGTATGGAAAGCTGAGTACGGGCCGGGCTTCTGACGGGGCCATTACGGCGGGCACTTTATTGGACGGCATGACTGTACTCATTCGGAGCGGACGCGCACCAGGCCTTGCGGGCGCACGAGCAATGCGAGGAGGAAAACGAGGTGGCCGAAGAAGGCGCCGAGGCCGGGGTGGATCTGAGCCCCCAGCACCTGAGCCAGTCCGATGACCAACCCACCGGCGAAGCTACCCCACAGGCTGCCTAGGCCGCCGAGGACGACAGCCTCGAAAGCAAAGAGCAGGCGTTCCGGCCCGGCCGAGGGCGCAAAGGGCGTACGGATGCCATAGAGCACCGCGGCCAGGCCGGTGATGGCCATGACGAAACCGGCCATCAGTGCAAAGAAACGTTTATCGTGCACGCCGACGAGCCGTGCCGTTGCCGGGTCATCCGCCACGGCGCGCGCCTGGCGCCCCCAGTGCGTACGCGCGACCACCGCATGCGTCAGGGCATACAGGCCCACGCTCACGGCGGTGATCAGCATCGGCAGCACGCCGATTGATAGGTCGCCAAGCTGTATGCCGAGCAGACCCAGCTGGCCCGAAGGCAGGCTGCGCGTGTCGGCAGTGAAGAGCTCCAGCAGCAGGTTCTGAATCACCACGGACAGGCCGAAGGTCACTAGCAGGGGTGACAACTCCTGCGCACCCACCACCCGGTTGAGCAATCCCGCTTGCAGCAACCAGCCGATTGCGAACATAGCTGGCAGGACAATCGCAAGGACGGCGAGAGCGGACCAGCCAGTCGCCGCCATCGTCGCGCCCGCAAGATAAGCGCCCAGGACGATCAGGTCGCCATGGGCCAGGTTGATCATGCGCATCACGCCCAGGCTCAGGCTCAACCCCAGTGCGAACAACGCGTACAAGGAACCGAGCATGAGCCCGTTGAGAACGATCTCGATCAGAGAGGCCATTCGTTCAGACTCCGAAATAGGCTTGCGCTACGGCATGCCGGTCCGCATTGGCGGAGATACCTTCGAAAACCACGCGCCCCTTCTGCAGGCAGATGAAACGGTCGGAGCCCACCAGCGCGCGCTGCACGTTCTGCTCGACCAGCAGGATGGCCATGCCGTCGCGGCGCGCCATGGCTAGCAATCGGTAGACCTCCTCCACGGCTAGCGGCGACAGGCCCAGCGATACCTCGTCGCACAGCAGGTAAGAAGGGTTGCACACCAGCGCCCGCGCAATCGCTACGAGCTGTTGCTGGCCGCCCGACAGCGCGGTAGCGGGGCGCCCCAACAACTCCCCCAGCACGGGCAAGCACTGCAGCACGCGCGCCATCGTCCACGGGCCGCTTCGTCCGTTGCGTGCCGCCAGTTGCAGGTTTTCCTCCACAGTAAGGCTGGGGAATAGGCGCCGGCCTTCGGGCACCAGTGCGATGCCGCGGGCGAGCTGGCGCCGCTCGGGATCCCCGCCGATTGGCTCGCCTTCGAGGCGCACGCTGGTCGGGCGCACGGCCTGCGCACCCGCCAGAGACCGCAGCAACGTTGTCTTGCCGGCGCCGTTAGCACCGATGAGAGCGACCGTTTCGCCCGGTGCCACGTCGAATGAAACACCGAACAATGCCTGGAACAGGCCATAGTGTGCATCCAGCGCCTCAATGTGAAGCATGGGACACCTCCGCTTCCATCTCGAGCTCGGCGCCCAAGTAGGTCTCACGCACAATGCGGCTGTTGATCACATCTCGAGGCGTGCCATCAGCAAGCACGGCTCCTTCGGCCAGGACGACCAGTCGGCGCGCAGCCGAAACGAGCGCGTGCACCTGGTGCTCGATCCACAAGACCGTGACACCCTGCGCATGAATCTCCCGCACTAGGTCCACCAGTTGGTGAACCTCCGCGTCGGTGAGTCCTCCACCCACTTCGTCCAGCAGCAGCAGGCGCGGCCCGGTGGCGAGCGCGCGTGCCAGTTCGAGGCGTTTGCGTTGTAGGAGCGAGAGTGACGCCGCCGACCGGTTGCCCACATCCGAGAGTCCACAGCGCCCCAATGCGACACAGGCGGCTGCATCCGCATGCCCGCCATGCAACCCGGCGCCGAATGTAGCGGCCACCAGCACGTTCTCATACACTGTGAGGCCGCCGAACGGCTGCGGGATCTGGAAGGTACGACCGATGCCAGCGCGGCAGCGCGCGTCGGCGCCCAGGGCGGTGACTTCGCTGCCGGCCAGCCACACACTGCCGGTGTCGCACGCCAAGTGACCCGCAATGAGCCCGAACGCCGTCGTCTTGCCGGCACCATTGGGTCCGATGACGCCGACGAATTCACCCTCGTCCACCGCGAGGTCGAGACCTCGGATGATCGGCGTCTTACCGTATGACTTGCGGACCTGCCGAAGCTCTAGTAGCACACGTGACTCCCGTCTCAAGCCTTGAGCAGTTCGAACTTGCACTGCACCACGGTCTGGAGCGCGGTGCAGCTGGACTTCAGCGCGGCCACGCCTGCCTCCGCGAACCGGCGGCAGGCCGAGGGTGCGGTTTGTCGTGATCGGGGACGGTGCATGAGCGCTCCTCTTCAGTGCGTACTAGGTAGAGGTAAGCGTATGTCGCGGTTCCTGGTCGAGCTTGGCTGCTGCCGACCTATCACTTGATCAGCGGCGTACTTTGGACTGGTTCCGACAACCGCCTTGTTTAGCGCCGACATGCGACGTTGGGGATTGACCCTAGGGCATTTTTGCGCCTTCCGACTATGCTTGATCGACCTGTCGGGCCCGGAATTTGCGTCGCGACCGCAGCCCTGGAGATACCGATGTCCGCACCCGTCTATCAGCCACTTGGCACGTTGCGCCCCACCGAGTTGTCACCGCACCGCAAACGCCTGAGCACCGGTGGGGTTCCAGCGGTCGAGCGCTTCTCGTACTGGGTCGACATGATCTGCGCGATATACGCGCAACTGGAATGCGAGCGCCCTACGGACGTCGATGTTTTCGGCGAAATCGAGTTTAGCCAGCTGGGGCCGCTCGACTTCACGCACCTGAGGTCCAATGTGCCCCGCGTCTGGCGTACGGACAGCATGATTCGCCACAACGAACAGGACCGCTGCCTGGTGCAGATTCAACGTGCCGGCCGCTCTGTCGTGTGCCAGGACGGCCGCGAAGCCATGCTGGTACCGGGGGACTTCGTCATCTATGACACGACACGCCCCTACACACTGCACTTCGAAGACGACTTCCACGATCTCGTCGTGGTGCGGCTGCCGCGCGCAGCGCTGGCGTCGCATGTAGCAAATCTGGAGGAGCTCACCGCAATGACGGTGCCCGGCACGTGCGCGGCCGGCAACCTGCTTCTGTCGATGGTGGACACGCTGCAGCGCGACCTCGACCGCTTGCACCCATCATCGGCAATAGGCGTCTCCGAAGGCATCACAAGCATCATCGCGGCCGGCCTGCGCAGCCTGCCGGGCGCCAACACGCGCCGTGCTTCGAGCCTGAGTTCCTATCATGTGACGCGCGTCAAAACCTACGTGATGGAGCAGCTGCGCGATCCGAACTTATCCATCGCCAGCATCGCCACCGCAATGCGGCTGTCGCCCGATCACCTCAGCAGGCTGTTCCGGGGCGAACCTGTTCCTCTGTCGCGCATGATCTGGCACCAGCGACTGGAAGCGTGCCGCAGGGAGCTGTCAGACCCGCGGCAGGCGCGACGCGGCGTGAGCGACATCGCTTTTTCCTGGGGCTTCAACGACGCAGCTCATTTCAGCCGAAGCTTCAAGGAGCAGTATGGGGCAACGCCGCGGGAGTGGCGCCAGCAGGTGCTTGGGCAGGATTGTGGGTGCTAGCGGGATGTAGGGCGGACGCCTGGAGGGCAAAGCCCGAGGGCTTCGGCCAACAGTGCGGGCGCCTAGCCGCGCAGACGCACGACCGGCTGCGAGTCCTTGCTCGCGCACCAGACTCCTGGACGCTGCATGAACCTCGCCCCAAGGCACCTTGTCGCCGTCTGCGCTCCTTGCCGCTCTCCCGGCGCGCTCAGAATTTGTGGCGCAGGCCCACGCCAAAGGTATTGCCGGGGTTCAAGTCGCTCACCTTGTCATAGCGCCAGGCGGCGTAGACGTCGGTGCGCTTGGAGAACGGGTAGTCATAGGCCATGGTGGTGGTATCGCGGCGCTTTGAGATGACCGCCTCATTGCCGCCCTGCCAGGTGCGTACTAACTCAACCATCAGCAAGCCTGGACCCAGCGGCGCGCTGGCGCCCACCTGCACGGTCTTGTCGCGCTGGCGGCTTAGGGAGCTGAAGCTGTTGTCGGACTGCGCATATTGCCCGAACAGTTTCACCACCTTGAAGTCATAGGAAACGCCTGCCAGGTAAGCCATCTGGTAGTTCGCACCGAAAGCTGCTAACTCGGGCGCGTTCACACCCACACGCTGCACGGCCAGCGTGGCGCCGAAGTTCCCGTTGAAGTAGGTCGCATTGCCACCAAAGTTCTGCTTGCCCTGATGGCCTGCCACCTCGCCGGTCGAATAGATGGCGTTGAAGCGCAAACCGCCGAAGCCGGGGCTCTGGTACAGCACCGAATTGTCCCACGCGGTGTCGCTGGCCACCGAACTGCTCACCGGCGAGCCGGGCGGCGTGCTGTAGGTGTGCAGGAACATGGGGGAGAACACGGCCGAATCCGCCAGCGGGTTGAACAGCGACATCGACACGAACAAAGGCGTGGTATTGCGGCCGAGCTTGACGGCACCGAAGCTGCCGTTCAGCCCCACGTAGGCATTGCGCCTGAACATGACGTCGCCGTCAAAGCGGCCGGCCTTCCCGGTATCGGTGCGGAAAAAGCTCTCGAGCGTGAATTCGGCGTTCAAGCCGTTGCCCAATGCTTCCTGGCCGCCGATACCCCAATAGGAGGTGGTCAGACCGGAGCTCTCTACTGCGGCCGTGCTATGAGCATTGCCGCTGGTGCGCACCGAGCCTACAAAGGCATCCACCGCGCCATACAGTTGCATATTGCTCTGGGCGCTGGCCGCGCCGGCGCCAAGGCTGCCTGCGACCGCCACGGCGGCCAGCATCTTGCGTTGAGACTTCATTGCTTTCCTCCTCTCTCTTGCGGATGTTGTCTGGTGTTCAGCCGGCCACTAGTGCGAACACGCGCGGCGGCTGCCCGAGCCGTTCTGGATCTTCAGCGGCACCGCCACGATCACCAACCCTGTCGGCGGCAACTGATCCCGGGTTCCTAAGCCACTGCAGTCCGTACCTGTTCGCCCCATTCATTAGCGTGCGGCACCGGGGAATCCGCTCATTCGCCATTTTTCGACCCGCCGGGAGGGCGCAGCCAGCATGCGTCCAGACGGCAGACGAGCTCAGGTAAAAATGATTGGCCCGGTAGCACCGGCCTCCTGTTTGATTTACGCATTACGCTACGCGACATCCTGCGCATGGGCCTATCGAGAATGGAAGAAGCTTTTTCCGCAGCGGCCGGTCAAGCCGCCGTGAATAAGGCCTCGTCAGAGGCCGGGGGCGGACGTGCCCCTCTTGCAGAAGGTTTCTTGCAGCATTGACGTCTCGGTCGTGTCTTGTTTGGCACACCGAACAGGTCCAGTCTCGCAGGCTTAATCCTGCGAGACCTAACGGACCGGTCCGCGACGTGCAGCACGAACAGGTCTGAGTGGAATAGCGTTCATCGACTTCCTCGAACCACACGCCCGCGCTATCGCACTTGTACTGGAGCATGGTGCGGAACTCACTCCAGCCCGCATCCAACACAGATTTGGCCATGTTGGTCTGGGCGAGCGCGGAGGCGTTCACATTGCCGATGAAGATGGCACCGTACTGCCGTACGAGTGCCGAGGATTGCTTGTGCAGAAAGTCATTTCTGCAGTTTCTGACTTTGGCATGAAGTGCCGCGACCCGCTTCTTCTTGCGCGCCCGCTGAGCGTTGCCGAGCGCCGCTTCATACCGACGGTAGAACCGTTTGGCTTCGATCACTTGTCCGTCGCTTGTTGCCGCGAAGTCCTTCAGTCCCAAGTCGATGCCGACCGACGCCCCACCTTCCGAGCGCGCCGCGACTGGCACCTTGACGGTCACGTTCAGATACCAGCGCCCGCGTGCGTCCTCACTGAAGTTGCCGGCCCGCAAGTCGTATCCCGCCAAGCCGTAACTATCCCAGAGGGACAACCACCGGCCATTAAAGCGCACCTGGCCGTGCCCGTACTTCAGGGCCCCGGTTTTGAACGGAACCCAGCCCAGGCTGCGGCGCGCGCCGCCGCTGGCGCGCCAACGCAGCTTGACCTTCTTGAATTGCTTTCGCCGGCGGCAATACTCCTGCCCGATCTCCTGCACCGTGTGACTATGCAGGGCCAGACCCGCCTTAGTCGCGCCGTCTGTGTACTTCTGCAACTCGTAGGCCCCGATAAAGCGCCGCTCACGCTCGAACACGCGCGTCGAGAGTTCATTGACGAAATTCCACACGAAGTTCACCTCCCGCGCCTGAGTACGAAGCCAGGCGGCGTGTTTGTCCTTGATGCGCAAACGCAGGACACGAGTGACGGTCGAAGTATGAGAGGTGCCTAACATACCGAGTCTAAGACTCGGTTTTAGCCTTCCTACAACACACCCCTGCGCCGCTTACCCCGCCCTGAAGAGACGGGGCTTGCGCGACGGTTCTATTGGGTCATTAATGTCAGATCGCGCCACAATGTAATTGCGCGCGACCTAATTCCGCTGCTGGGGGAAGCGAAGGCCTCCCAGCAGCCGTTAACCGGCCGCCGTCGCGAACCGCAGCAGGCCGGTGTCAGGGTGGCAGTTGATGTATTCGAAACGCTGATCCTCGGCGCGCAGTACCGTCACCTCGTGGTACAGCTGCAGTTCGAGGGAGAAGTTCATCTTGTTCACCATGCGCATGAAAGTGGCGAAGATCGCCACGTGGGTCGGGTGGCTCTCGGACCAACGCTCCATGAGCTCCAGGCTGCGCCACCAGCTGAGGCCGTAGCTTTGCTCCAGGGGATTGAAGGATTCGTCCACCAACGTAAGATAGCGGTTGGACAAGCAGCCCACTTCGCCGCCTTGGTCGCGCAGGAAGTCCATGCCCTCGCGAAACGTCGGTTCCACCTGCTGCAGGTACAGGTCCCGTTCACTGCCGCGCGTGCGTGACCAGTCCTGGCCGGAGCGGATGAGCGCCAGATTTTCCACGCCGGTGACGTGCACGCGGCGTCCCGACTGCGGCTGTGCCTGCGGCAAAGCCGGCGCGCCGCGCAAGGCGTCCGTCTGTCCGATGGCGAAGCGGTCGCGCATGCTGCCCCAGTACCCGTGCTCGATCACCTCACCGCTAGTTGCTTCGGCCAGCCGTGCCACGCCCTCCAACCCGTTTGGGGTGGAGAATAGGGTTTCAAAGCGCTCGACGCCCGGACTGGCGACCTCGCGGAACCATCCGCACTCTTCCTGCAGGCGCTCGTCACTCTTCCACCAAGCGTCAATCTCCGGCTCGGCGATCCAGCGGGCAAAGGCCTGAGGATCCCTCCAGTAGCCGACCCATACCAGCGTCTCGTAGCCAGCCTGGTCGACCATGAAGGAGGTGTCGTAGTGGCCGGGTGCGTCTGCGCCGTGTGCCGCCTGACGCAGCCGGCCAATACCCTCTCGAGCTGCCCTTCGGCCCCCTTCGGTACTGTACTGGACGCCGATGTAGGCCATGACGACCTGTTTCACGCCGGTACCCATACGCGCCACGTAGGCCGGGTTAGGCGGCGTATAGTCCGGCGAGGCCCGGGCATCGCGGGTCCGCGGGCAGCGCATGTGAGCAGGGATCGCTGATTCCATCGTAAATCTCCAGGGATAGGTAAGAGAAGGGCCGCCTCTCAGGAATTTTTGCTGGCAAGCGGAGGCACCGGGTTCCGCTCGAACAGTTCCGTCGATCGGTCGACATGAGCCCACGGCTGAGCCGAGACCGTCCATGCCGTGGCATCCACCTGGAGTCCACTTGCATCATCGAGCGTGCCCGCCTTGACAAGGCGAATGTCTGGCTCCAATTGCAGCGCCTCGAACATGGGCGTGCCACAGATTGAGCAGAACTGGCGCGTCACGTCGTTCCCGGAATCCGAGATGCTCTTGAAAGAACGGAGCGACTCTTCACCAGCCACTATTTCCAGACCCTCGCGTGGAACGACCAGCACGTGCGCCGGCGCGCCCCCGGAGGCATATTGACAATCCCGACAATGACAGACGACAAATGGCGTTGACGGCGCCGTCACCGTGAAGCGCACCGCACGGCAAAAACAACCGCCCGAGAATTCTCGAGTCATGGATACAGCCTCGCTTTCTTCAGTCGTGCTCGAAGATAATGGTGGGCAGGTCCACGGCGGCAGCGCCACCATCGACCATCAATGAACTGCCGGAGATCATCGCAGCGAGCGGCGAGGCGAGGAACAAGACGGCGTTCGCCACGTCCTCAGGGTTGGCAGCACGGCCGATCGGCACGTCGCGCGTGACGAGGTCGTAGGCCGCTGCATTGTCGGCCAGGTTGTACTTTTCGGCGAGCATCTGCATCTGCTCGTCGGCCATTTCGGTGCGCACCCACCCTGGGCAGACTGCGTTCACGCGCACGCCCTGCTTGCCATAGTCGCGCGCCAGCGAACGCACGAGGCCGATTAGGGCATGCTTCATCGTCACGTAGCCGACGACGCGCGGCGCCGCGAAGTAGCCTGCGATCGAGGAGACCACCACGATGTTTCCGCGCCGCTCGATCAATTCGGGCAGCAGTTCGCGTGCGCAGACGAAGGCGGTATTCAGGTTCAGGCGCGTGGCCTCAGCCCACGCGGCGTCGTCGGTGGAGAGCGCATCGCCAACGCCATGCCCCCCCGCATTGGCGACGAGCACGTCGATGCGACCGAACTTCTCGCGCGCCGCCGCGATTGCTCGCTGCACATCGTGAGTGCTTGCGGCGTCGCCCGCGACAGCCATCCCGCCGAGCCGGTCGGCCACTGCCTGGACACGATCAAGGCGCCGACCCATCAGCACCACGCTGCCACCTGCAGCAACAAACTGTTCGGCTACGGCCGAGCCAATGCCGGTGCCGCCCCCGGTGATGAATGCGACCTTGCCGGCCATGGAATGGGTAGAGCTCACTTGTCTTTTCTCCTCGTTGAAATGCACTGTAGGCATGGTGGCAACTGTGCTCTCTTGCGGTCGAAAGGACTGTGCTGGATCCGCTCGGAGATTTGTCTGAAGGGGGCTTTCTTCTGGGAAGCTGTTGCGGACCGGCGATGGGCAAGGCAATGTGCTGGTCATGAACATGGCAATGTGCAAGGCATGATGAATATAGCGATCCTTGGCGCGGGAGCGATGGGCTCCCTGTTTGGCGGTCTGCTCGCAGAAAGCGGACAAGTCGTGACCCTTCTCGACATCAACGATGTCCATATCCATGCCATTCGCGAGCATGGACTGCGACTGGAAACCGATGCGGGTGATCGCCGGGTCTCCGCGCTCACGGCCTGTCGCCCTGAGCAGGCAGCTGCACAGCCCGACCTTCTGGTTGTGTTTACCAAGAGCCTGCATACCGCATCTGCGCTCGATGGCATTGCCAGCCTGATCGGGCCGCAGACGCTTGTGCTAACGCTCCAAAACGGCCTCGGCAATGTGGAGACTATTTCCAGATTTGTGCCGGTGGAGAGGATCCTCGTCGGTATGACCACTTGGCCGGCGGATGTGGCCGGCCCTGGCCACGTGCGTTCGCATGGCCAAGGGGTCATCCGCGTCATGGGGGCTACCCGCCTCGAAGGTTCCGACATCGCACAAGTGTCGGACACTCTGTCCAAGGCGGGGCTGCACTGCACCATGGATCCTGCGGTATGGAAGGCCATCTGGGAAAAAGTCGCCTTCAACGCAGCCCTCAACGGGATCTGTGCGGTTACTGGATGCACGGTCGACCAGCTTGGCGCGACCCCGGAAGGCATGGCACTCGCCTCGGCGGTTATCGACGAAGTCGTTGCCGTCGCGCGAGCTGAAGGCGTAGAGGCTGATGCCGACCATTGCCGCGGGTCCGTTTCCCATGCCATCACTCACCACGTGGGCCACAAACCCTCGATGCTGCAGGACGTTCTGGCCGGCCGCCCCACCGAGGTCGGGGCCATCAATGGGGCGGTCGTGGAAAAAGGCGAGCGGAGCAGCATTGCCGTTCCGCACACCAAAACGTTGTTGCATCTAGTGCGTTTGATTGAGGCGCGCAGTAAGGCTGGCGGCTGAGAGGCACAGCCGCCAGCCCCGCTCAGGCGACCGTCAGCAGCTCGAACTTGCGCTGCACCGGAATCTCCGGCGCCGTTCGGTTGTGCGTGATAAAGAGCTCAGGCTTTCCCTGTGCGTTGAGGCGCCATTGCCCACCGACGATACGCATCTTCGAGACATTCTTGATGCCGCTGCCGCCGAAGTCTAGGCGACCAATAACGGTCTCATGCTTCAAGGTACGCAACGTGTCAGCCACCTTTGCAGGGTTCTTCGGGTGGCCGCTGGCCTTCAGCGCCGCAACGCCTGCCTCGAACAGTGCGTGCACTACGCCCAGAGGTTGGGTCCATTCCCTCTTCGTCGCGGCCTGGTAGGCCTCGGCCAATTGACCGGCGGTCTGGCCGGTCAGGCTAGAGCGGAACGGATAAGCAGGAGACCACCAGACCTCAGTGGACATGCCGTCAGCGCGCGCACCCAGAGCCGCTACGCCACTCGGGAACAGGAATGCCTTTGCCACGGTGGCAACCTTTGGCTTGAAGCCCATCTGCGCTGCCTGCTTCATGAAGGTCGCCCACTCGGGTGGCGGAAACACGCCGGTGACGATTTCGACCCCCTCTTTCTTGAAGGCTTGGATGTAGATCGAGAAATCATCCGTTCCCAGTGCGAATTTACCCACGTCCACGATCTTGTAGCCGCCCTTGGCGAACATCGCCGGCATGCCAGCCTTCAGATCGCCCATGGCGTTGCCCGGCAGCGTGTTCTCGAAAACTGTCCCTACCACCTTGCGGACCGGTAGGTCTTTCCAGATGTCGAGAAACACATCGCTGATGTCCTCGAGGCCCCAGAAGAAGTGGACGCAGTTCTTGAAACCCTTTGCCGGGTCGCTCTTCATAGGGAACATCCACGCTTGCCACGGCGACATCGTGGTGATACACGGGACACCGTTGCTCTCGCATTGCTGCGAGACCGGAACCACGCCCAGCGCGCCCTGCGCGAGCATCAAGTCCACGTTGTCCTTGTTGATCAACTCGGCTGCGAGGTTCGAAGCACGGTCGGGGCTGCTCTGGTCGTCGCGCACCAGAAACTCCACCGCGTACTTCTTGCCCCCGATGGTCAGGCCGCCCGCTAGCGCCTTTCTCGCTTGCTCCACGATGAAGTTGTCGCTTTCGGCGAAAGCCGAGAACGACCCGGTTCTGGGGCTAATGTAGCCGATGCGGATGACATCCTCAGCGGCCGATGTGGTGCCTGGCACGGCAAGCACGGCACCCGCGGCGAGGGCGGTCGATTGCTGAAGGAAGCGACGTCGAGTGATGGCTTGTTCCGGCGGGCTGGACTTGGAAGACTGATCGTTCATCGTGGATTCCTCTGTGGTGGTGATGTGGCGAGGCGAGCTTTCGCCGATGGAATGCGGCTTCTTACTCAATGAGAAGCTTAGGGACGATCCGAACCAAACTCTGTACTGCAACCGTCCAAGAATGTGGCTGGCGCCGACACTCCACCGTTACTTTAAAGATGTGCAAATCTGAACATTCAGAATGGCGCAAGGCGAACGGTGGTCCTTGCTGGAGGGTGAAGCCGGAGGGCTTCGACCAACGGTGCTGACGCCTGGCCGCGCGGACGCGCGACCGGCTGCGAGCCACTGCTCGCGCACCAGACTCCTGTACGCTGTATGAACCTCGCCCCAGGCGCCTTGTCGCGATCTACGGTCTTTCCTTACAGGTAACCGCAGGACTTCATGGCGCCCCCGCACCGGAACACGGACATCCGTGCCGGCGCGCGGCAAGCGTTCAGACAACTTCTGCCCGCGGCGGGCAATCACGCCCGCTGCCGCAGCATGCACGCTCCAGCCCCGTCGCGCGGCATACTTCACCGCCGCGATGGTCGACGTGTAGGCTGGATTGATCAGAATTAATTCGACACCGGCCCGGTGGCACTTGGCTGCGAGCTGTTGTCGGTAGTTGGCGTAAAGCAGGCCCGAGAGCATGCGGGCACCTTTGGGACTGGCCTGGCCCAGTGCCTTCTTCTTCGCGCTGAAGTCCAGGGCTTCGGCCACCAGCGGCTTTCTGGCGTCCCGGGCCAGACGGACGGCCTGACTCAAGGCTTCACATAGCGCGGCCTCGCGCTGCCCTGAGGTGGCGTCCTCGCGCAGTAGCGGCAGCCGCAAGGTTCGGAGCATGTTGCCGTACAGGTCGGTCTCGGTCACCGCAAGGTGGTCGACGTTGAAGTCGACGCCGATGGCGCCGTGCTGGGCGACCAGCGTGGAGCGCTCCGCCGGCGGGTGGCTGAACGCGACAAACGCCCGCCAGCCGCGCTCGTCCCGGTGCAGCCGCCAGCTAAAGGCAACGTTTTCGGCGAGTGCGCGCTCAATGGCGGGCCGGTCGTAAGCGAAGTCCACGTTGTCAATGAGCAGGCATTTGGCCTCGCCAGCGGCAAGCAAACAATCGGGCAGACGGATCTTGAGGCGGAACTGACCGTTTTCTGCCGGGAGCAGCTGGCAAAGCTGGTTGCCCGCCGTCTCGCCCATGGAGCCCAGGAAGAACACCTGATGCGAGCGGGCATGGTGCCACGCTTCCTGCCAGGTCTCCCGGTCAGCATGCGAAGTCAACTCCAGGTGGAACTGCTGCCGGAACAGCTTGCCGGTGCCAAAGCAGATGCCGGGCACGTTCGCCGCAAGGCGCGTTTCCACCGCCTTGAGCTTCGACTCCAGGCGCGCTAGCGCCACGGTATTGGCATAGGCTTGCCGCTTGAGCTTGTGCAAACGTGCCGGCGCCAGGCGGAGCCGGTCCCTGGCGACTTCCTGTAACCGCTCCCGACGCGTGGTCAATTGCTTCTTCTGGCGGTCCAGCGCCTTGTTCAGGTCCTTGCGTCGCTCCTTGAGCAGCTCCCGCGTTCCATCCATCAGCCCCTGCAGGTCGCAAGCCAGGGCGTTGAACAGGCGCGCGGGGATGGCGTGGGTGCGACAGAATTCGGTCTTGTACGCCATCGCCTTGCCGCCGCCGGCGGCGACGCAGGCGTACAGCTTGCGCTTGAGCGTGCCGTAGAGGTCGCCGTAGCGCTGGAGGATACTCTCCGACTCTTCGCTCAGGCGCAGGCGGGTCTGTGTGGTTGCCTGCATCACCCCGCCAACGCCTTCAGGTTCTTCCGGCTGCGCGAGCCGTAGAGGCGCGACGAGAAGACGGTGAGAATCTCGGTGAGTTGCTTGCGGGATATCCCTGGAGTCTTCTTCCGATAATTCAGGCCGCTGCCCAGGTCCGTCACAACTTCGACGTGGGAAAATCCTACCTCGTGGCGGATCGTCTCAGAGGCGCAGCGCCGATGACCGCCTGATGTGCGGAGAGCAGGCAGCAGACGGCCCTGGCGATGCCAGCGCCGCAAAGTCGCGACAGCCACGCCAAGCGCGGCTGCCGCTTCGCCGATGGATAGAAGGTGCATTCCCGGTTTGTTCATAACCGGGTATAGGCATGCTTTTTAAACGCGCATGATCAGGTTTGTGCAGCCTGTCTGCAAACAGCTACATACCCGCATAGCCGGGCCTCCGCGGGTTCACCGTCACTTTAAAGATGTGCAAATCTGAACATTCAGAATGGCGCAAGGTGGACGGTGTTCATTGCCGGAGGGCTTCGGCCAACGGTGCTGACACCTGGCCGCGCAGACCCGCGACGGGCTGCGAGCCACTGCTCGCGCACCAGGCTCCTGTACGCTGCATGAACCTCGCCCCAGCCACCTTGTCGCGATCTGCGGTCTTTCCGTACAGGTAACCGCAGGACTTCATGGTGCCCTCGCAAGGGACACGGACATCCGTGCCGGCGCGTGGCAAGCGTTCAGACAACTTCTGTCCGCGGCGGCAGCATGCACGCTCCAGCCCCGTCGCGCGGCGTACTTCACCGCCCCAATGGTCGACGTGTAGGCTGGATGGGTCAGAATCAGTTCGACGCCGCTACGGTGGCGCTTGGCCGCGAGCTGTTGTCGGTATTTGGCGTAGAGCAGGCGCTTGGAACCCAGGAAGAAGACTTGGTGCGAGCGGGCATGGCGCCACGCTTCCCGCCAGGCCTTCGGTCACCATGCGACGTCAACTCCCGGTGGAACTGCTGCCGGAAGAGCTTGGCGGTGCCAAAGCAGATGCCGGGCACGTTCGCCGCGAGACGGGCTTCGACCGCACGGAGCTTCGACTCCAGGCGAGCGAGAGCGACGGTATTGGCCTGGGCTTGCCGTATGAGCTTGTGCAGGCCTGCCGGCACCATGCCGAGCCGGTCCCTGGCGACTTCCTGTAGCCGCCACTGCCGCACGGCTCGCGGGATATCCCTGCAGTCGCATCGAGCACTACGACCTCAACGCCGAAGAACCGGCAAATCTGGAACAGCAACTCACTGCCAAAGCGCAGCAGCCGGTCCTTCGTCACGATGACGAGGCGGCTGACGCGCCGGCGCAGGGTGTCAAACAGAATGCGCTGCAGGCCATTCTTCCGATAGTTCAGGCCTCTGCCCAGGTAAGTCACGACCTCGACGTGGGCAAATCCAGCTTCATGACAATGCCGCTCCGGGCGGGCGGCTTGCGTCAGTAGTTGCTCGCGCTGGTCATGAGAGGAGACCCTGGCGTAGCAGGTGGTCTTGCCGGCTGCGGGGCTCTGCGCGCCCGATGCGACTCGGACTGCGTCTGATGCGTAGCGCCGATGGCTGCCTAAAGTGCGAAGAGCAGGCAGCAGACGGCCTTGGCGATGCCAGCGCCGTAACGTGGCGACAGCGACGCCAAGCGCCGCTGCCGCTTCGCCGATGGATAGAAGTGCGTTCCCGGTTTGTTCATAACTGGGTATAGGCTCGCGTTTTAAACGCGAAGGATCAGATTTCTATAGCCTATCCGCATACTGCTAGATACCCCATCTGGCCCAGCCGGCGGGTGCTCTTTTGCCTTTCGGAAGCGCCAACTCAGCTTGGCCTTCTTGAAATCCCGGCAGTGGCCACGGCCTCAGCGGCGCTTTTCCCTACCTTTTTATGATTCAAAAAAATATTTCTCCGGAGGAATAAAAAAAATTTCTACATGATGGATGAAAAAAAATCCATCAACCAAACTTTCAAGCCCCGCCCCCTTCTTAAAATGGATTGGCGGCAAATCTACCTTAATGGACCGTATCGAGCCGTTGCTACGCGCATTCGGCCCACGCACTCGTCTCGTCGAGCCATTCGTCGGCGGCGGCTCCGTCTTCCTCAGGGCCGTTTTCGACGAATATCTACTCGTGGATGCCAATCCGCACCTAGTTGAACTGTATCAGTCAATACAAAATGATGCAGAAACTTTCATCGGAAAGTCCAAACCACTGTTTTCAGCATCCGCCAATTGCGAAGAAATCTACTACGCAATCCGCGATGGTTTCAACGATGAATCCGACCCACTGAGTCGCGCCGCCTACTTCTTATATTTGAACAAGTTTGGCTACCGAGGGGTCGCCAGATATTCCGGCAAGGGCAAGTTCAACACGCCATTTGGGCACAATCGGCTACCCGGATTTCCAGAGCAAGAGATTCTCGCCTTTGCTGACAGGTCGGTCTCTGCCACGTTCCGACACGCCGATTTTACTGAGGCGTTCCGCGACCTGCGGCCTGGGGACATCGTCTATTGCGACCCTCCCTACCTCGATACTGAAAGCAAACCATCGTTCCGTGACTACGTGCCGGGCGGATTCAGCGCCGAGCGACGACGCGAACTAGCAGACCTTGCTCGAGCGACGGCGCAGAAAGGAATCCCGGTGATTGTTTCCAATCATCTAACGCCCGAATCCCGGGCACTTTACCATGGTTCAGTCGTCCACGAGGTTTCGGTCAAACGCAATCTAAACCCCAAATCCGGGCTGCAGCGGACAACCGAGGGCTTGTTTGTTTTCGAGCCATGTGGAGACAAGGAGGCATGACCCAGGCGTACTCCACTCGGTTAATCTTGCCTGGGCCACGCCCGCCCTTCCTCAGTCGTCACAGGAAACTACTATTTGCATTTGGCCCCATTTGAATGGCTTTGAGACCTGGAAATCCCGTTGCCCTGAACAATGAGCACGTATAAAGTCATCGTTATGGCACGAGATACTCAAAGATTTCTCGAATGATGACCCTGCGAATTTGGTTGTTGCGAAGCAGCTTAAATATTCAACATATAAAATCAGTCTCAAGGAGAATTCATGAACGAAACCAAGACTAACGACCCTAATACCTCGGGCGCCGACCCCACGAGCAGGTTACAGCCAAGCGTGAAAGTAATGCTTCCACATGGCTGTATGCAAGAATTTCAAGACGAAGCAAACTTTTTCTTCCAGAAATACGATAATCCGGTTGTCGGCTACGCCATTACAACGCCAGAGAAGCTTCGGCCAATCAAGGCTTACTGCAGGGCGAGGGCCGTTGCTTGCGTCGTTGTAAGGAGTGAGGAAGATTTCGACCTGTATGCAGCAACGTGGCATTTCCCATATGTCTGCAACATAGAAAGTCTTGACCTAACCGAGTGTATGACCGTGGTAGCTCTCACCGGAGGTGAGGCGCCTACAGATAACGCTCGCTCGATTATTCATATTCCTGACCATTTCATTTCCAAAGTAATCGATGATTCCATGAAGACGGGGCAAATCGCCGTAATCCTGTGCAGCCCGACACGGGCTCTGCTTTTTGCATTTCCATTTGATGATGCAGATATGGACGGGCTGCATGCCGCGGCCATGGTTTCAGGCCATTGGCGACCGTACTCTATTTACGATGATAATATTTTAGCCGAGGCTGCCGCGTCCTATGGCCACCTAAACAAGCGCCGCTCGGAGGGCTGGGGCGTGGAAATTCCCTCCTTTTTCAGCGAAGAAAAGGCGAAGGCACTCCGCGAAGAACTACTGCGCGAAATGTAAAGCCGAGGGCATGTTCCGAGCTGTGTGGCAGGTATCTCAATGGATGGGGCAATTTGGACGATGGCAGCAACCGTAGAGCTTGTGCAGTGGCCAACGATGCGGCGGCGGCCAGCGCGCAGCCGCGCACTATCCGTCGCACCGTGATTCATATCATTAACGACCAGTTCGACATGCCGCGCCTGCGCACCGGCCAGTTTTCGATCTCTCTCGCGCGGGTGGGCTGGTCTATGGTGGTTAAGCTCGTCTGCCGCGCACGCCCCGCGCAAGCACATCACGCTGGAACGCAACCTCGCGGACTATGCCCTGGTGATCGAAGCCGACCTCACGCGCATCGAGCAGATGGTGTGGACCCTGGTCGGCAATGCGCTCAAGTACACCGGCCTTGGCGGCAGCATCTCGGTCTCGCTGGCGCGATGGCGACCGCAGTGTGCTGGAAGTGCGCGATACCGGCGGTCGGCATCGATGCGCGGAGCCTGGTGCATCATGTACCGGCCGGGCACCGCGCACTAAGGCACTTCTGCTGCGTTGCCACACACAATTGGCTTGATGACGACGACAAAGGGGTCTATTGTGACCGCTCGGTGTACGCTCCCAGCGCTCCTCGCACCGACGCACCCACTGCCATTGCCCTCCCCGCCACTGGGGAATCGAGCTGGCGGCAGCAGTCGTAGTTCGTTTTTCCAAAACCGCGACAACGGAGGCCGACATATGCTAGGCCCGCATGAAATCGGCGCGCTACTGCTGCTTGGCGACAAGCAGGAGATCGACGACCTCGAACCTGAGCAATTGGATACCTTGTTGGTTCACAAGCTGGTTACGATGGAACATGGTCATGATAGCGGCAATGCCTATCCTCGCCTGACAAGTCATGGGCATTCCATGCTCGAAGAGGTGCGCCGAATTCGGTAAGAGCAAGTCCACCACAAGCCGGCAAAGCAAACGACTGTCGCCCTCCATAGCAACTGTGATATCCGGACGCCGTGATGGAGCCCTGCCGCCCTGCTCGGGCTCGGGCTCCTGTAGGGCGGTAGCTCCGACATCGCAAGGGGACGCGCCGTGGTTGCGCTATCGACAATGATAGGAGCGTTAAGCCGGTCACGGATCGTGACGGATTCTGACTTTTAGGACGCCATTCTTCTTGGATTCGTCTTCGATGAGGAGCTATCCCGGCACGGCCCCCAGAGGGTCCCGTTAGGGACCGGCCCGGACCACCCATGTCCATCTCATCATTGGCCTTTATCCCCGATGAAATTCGTCTCCGCCGACAGTTGCACAACTGCCTTAACAAATGCACGTAGGTGAAATGCGGCAGGTGTTCGTCGTGGAACCGGGACCATCCGGCGTGGGCTTACTAGCGCAGAATGGCCTCAACTGCGCAGCAGGAACGAAATCACCGCATTTGCAAACGGCTCGGGTATTTCCCAGTTGGAAAGATGCGCCGCATTGAGCGCGATGTAAGCCGCGCTCGGAATCGCATTCACCACGGCAAGTCCCTGCTCCGGCGTGGTCGCTGCATCCTGCGTGCCAGCAATCAGCAGAACCTCTGCCCGAATGTCCTGCAATAGTCCGCGGAGATCCGCATCCCGCACGGCAGCGCAGTTTTCGGTGTAGCCGACGGCATTGGTCTGCAGCAACATCTCGCGTACTGGGTCAATAAGCGCTGGATTTTGCGCCAGGTACGGGGAGGTGAACCAGCGCGCCAGGACACCGTCGGCAATGGCGACCATGCCGTCACGCTGTACGGTGTCTATGCGGCTGTTCCAGACGGACGCTGGGCCGATCAGCGCCGCCGTATTCGCCAGCACAAATCGACCGAAGCGATCGGGATGATGCCGCGCCAGCCACATGCCGGTCATACCTCCCATCGACAAGCCACAGAAGTGTGCGCGTTGCACGCCGGCGCTGTCCATCACCGCCAGCACATCGGCGGCAAGTTCTTCCATGCCGAACGGTGGACCGCTCACCGACGATTCTCCATGCCCACGCGTGTCATAGCGCAGCACGCGAAAGTGCCGGAGTAGCATCGGCATCTGCGGGTCCCACATTGCGTGCGTGGTGCCGAGAGAATTGGACATGACCAGCACCGGCGCGTCGGCCGGGCCTTCAAGTTGGTAGTGGAGGCGAAGGTCGCCGCGGATTGCCGTGCTCATGAAGCGGTAAGTACCTTACTAACAATGGTGAGGATGGGGGAACCGGGGGGCTTGGCGTCGATCAATCGGCGTGGATGCCACGCCCGCGGATCAGCTCGCCCCACTTGGCGGTCTCGCGGGCCAGGTGTCGTCGATGGCCGCAGGAACAGCCGTTGCAGCAGGGAGCATTTGTCTCCGGTCCTTTCTTTTAATGTCGAGCAGCGCGTTCAGCGTATCGACGACGGATGCTTCGCCAGCGGCGTGACCGCGAGCTTCATGTACGGGAACAGTGGCAGGCCGGCCAGCAGCGTGTGCAGTTCGTCGTTGGATTCGACCTCGAAGATGCTGTAGTTGGCGTATTCGCCCACCACGCGATAGAGCTGCTGCCACTTGCCCTGGCGCTGCAAGTCCTGCGCGTAGGCCTTCTCGCGCGCCTTGATCTCATCGGCCTGCGCCGCGGGCATGTCGTGCGGCAGGTTGACGTCCATCCGTACCAGATAAAGCATGAGGGTTTCTCCGATCGTGTTTGGGGTCGATATTCAGCCTTGCTTGCGGCGATAGTGCACCAGCTTGTCCTCGTCCAGCGCGAGCCCAAGGCCCGGCCCCTGCGGCAGGTGCAGCGCAAAATCCCGGTACTCCGGCCGCGCCGTGACGACATCGTCCTTGAGCAACAGCGGCCCGAACAGTTCCGTGCCCCATGCGAGCTGCGGCAGCGTGCAGAAGCCGTGGGCGGCGGCGATGGTGCCGACGCTGCCTTCCAGCATGGTGCCGCCATAGAGCGCGATGCCGGCCGCGTCGCCGACCGCGGCGGTGCGCAGCATGCCGAAGATGCCGCCGGACTTAGCGATCTTCAGGGCAAACACGTCGGCGCCGCCGATGCGTGCCAGCTCCATCGCGTCTTCCGGCCCGCACACTGCCTCGTCGGCCATGATCGGCACGACAAAGCGCGCGGCAAGCCGGGCCAGCGCGGCACGCTGTTCGCGCGGCGTGGGTTGTTCGATCAGGTCGATGCCGGCGGCTTCCAGCATGGCGATGCCGGTGGCGGCCTCGGCTTCGTTCCAGGCCTGGTTCACGTCCACGGTCACGCGGGCACGATCGCCCAGCGCGCGCTTGATCGCGGCCACGTGGGCCACGTCGTCGCGCACGGCACGGCGGCCGATCTTGAGCTTGAAGGTGTTGTGGCGGCGCGCTTCCAGCAGTTGCTCGGCCTCTGCGATATCGCGCCCGGTATCGCCGCTGGCCAGCGTCCACAGCGCCGGCAGCGTGTCGCGCACGGCGCCGCCCAGCAGCGTGGCCAGCGGCACGCCGAGGCGCTTGCCCTGCGCATCCAGCAATGCGGTTTCAAGGGCGCACTTGGCGAAGCGGTTGCCGCGCGCCACCTTGTTCAGGCGCGCCATGGCCGCATGCACGTTGGCGGCGTCCTGGCCGAGCAGCGCGGGCGTCAGGTAGGTGTCGATGGTGAGTTTGATGCCTTCTGGGCTTTCGTCGCCGTAGGACAGACCACCGATAGTAGTGGCCTCGCCGATACCTTCAATGCCGTCGCTGCACTGCAGCCGCACGATGACCAGCGTCTGCTGCTGCATGGTCGCCATGGCAAGCTGGTGCGCCCGGATGGTCGGTAGGTCGACCAGGATTGTTTCAACTGCCGTAATCGTTGCCTGGATCATTCGATACCTTTGCGGTGCAAATTGAGTTCTGACCGAGTATGCATCTTGACTGAATAGCTGTCCAAGACCGATCATGTCTGATGTCATACTGTACAGGTATCGCTGGGGAGGAATATGGAGCTTCGCCACCTACGCTATTTCCAGACCGTCGCTCAGGAGTTAAATGTGACACGGGCGGCTTCAATCTTGAATATGGCCCAGCCGCCGTTGTCGCGCCAGATCCGGCAGTTCGAGGATGAAATCGGCGTGGAGCTCTTTCACCGCGTCGGTCGCGGAATGCGCCTGACCGAGGCTGGGCGTTTCTTGTTGGAGCAATCGCTACAAATGACCCAGCGGCTGGAGGAAACTATCGAGGCTACGCGGCGTATTGGTCGCAACGAAAAGCGCTGGTTTGGCATTGGCTTCGTGCCGTCGGTACTGTATGGCTTCTTACCAGAGTTGATTCGCGAACTGCGAGGTGCCGATAGCCAGGTGGAAGTAGGGCTCAGCGAAATGATCACTGTGCAGCAAGCGACCGCACTCAAGGCCGGGCGCATTGACCTGGGATTTGGTCGCATTGCGTTGAACGATCCCGGCATCATGCAAACGGTTGTAATGGCCGAGCCGTTAATCGCGGCGTTGCCGGCTGCCGTCGCAGTTCGAGGTGATGACGCGCTCACGCCGGAAGAGTTGGCGCGGCGGCCGTTTG
The DNA here is from genome assembly GCF_059419025.1 of Cupriavidus sp. GW821-FHT07C08. Taxonomy (NCBI): domain Bacteria; kingdom Pseudomonadati; phylum Pseudomonadota; class Betaproteobacteria; order Burkholderiales; family Burkholderiaceae; genus Cupriavidus; species Cupriavidus sp. GW821-FHT07C08. The sequence continues at coordinate 18,671 of NZ_JBWKQZ010000014.1, read as the reverse complement.
TGCTTTACCCTGCACGCCCAAGGCCCAGTTACGCGGATCATCTGCTTTCACTCTTTCGCGCCCACGGGCTTCAGTTGCGCGTGGTCCAGGAAGCGAATGAACTGCAAACCGCGCTGGGGCTAGTCGCGGCCGGTCTGGGCATCACCTTGGTGCCGGCCTCTGTACAACGCTTGCACCGCGACGACGTGCGTTATTGCCCCATTGACGCACCCGGCTTCGTCTCGCCCGTGATCATGAGCATGAGGGCCGGCGACACATCGCCCTTCCTGGCGCGCGCGGTGGAATGGGTGTTGCGGCAGGCGGAGCCACCCTCTCAAGCCTAGTGTCCTAGCTCTGGGTCGGCGGCAGATTGGAATGTCGCCTCATCATATAGCCGATAGATCATGTCTTGCATGGCCCGCAGGTCGGCGGATTCGTTGAGCAGGCGCGTGCTCAGGATGATGGGCGACACCAGGTTGAGATCGTCCAGTTCGACATATGTGACATCATCTCGTTTGAGGCCATGCCCGGGTGACTCGGGCCGGGACCGCGACACGGCGCTACCAGATTTTTCATATCTCTGCGAACGGCTGCGCTTTGTCCCGACCGAGAACCAGGTGTGGCTCGACGATCAGCGAGTTGTGTCATGAATTTTGAGGCCAATCGCGCCGGCAATACTCGGCTGCCCGAGCCCACCAACGTCTAGCGCCGTGCCTCCGAGGTATGGTCGTCTTACGGCCCCTTGTCCGTGCGAGGTACATGGGGAATCCCCTCTTCCTCGTACAGCCGATAGATCATTTCCAGCATCTCCTTGATGTCACGCGACTCATCCATCGCACGCATACTCATGATAATTGGTGACGTGAGTGTTGGATCATCCAGCTCCATGTAGCTCACGTCGTCGCGCTTCAGCCCATAGACGCTGCTCGGAACGACTGAAACCCCTTCTCCCGCCGCGACAAGCCCCAATGCAATCTGCAACTCGCGCACGTCATAGATGCGCCGAGGCGTGAGCGCTCGCTCCTGGAACGCCGACAGAACCTGGTCCGCGTAGCTTGGCCTCGGTGCCTTGGGGAACACAATGAGTGTTTCGTAAATGAGGTCTCGGAGCGCGAGCACCGACTTCGACATTGAGAGCGGATGACCGACGGGAAGTGCAACGATCATCTTCTCCTCGCGGAGAGTCACCCGGTGGATGTTCGCATCCTCGTGTCGAATCCGACCGAACCCCACGTCGATGCGTCCGTCCTTCAACGCGCGAATCTGGTCCATCGTCGACATCTCGTGGAGACTGAGCTCGACCGATTTGTTTTCGTCTCGGAATCGTCGAATGATCTTTGGTAGCATGCCGTAGAGCGTCGACCCCACAAAGCCGACGGACAGACTGCGCTCGATGTTGCCAACGCGCCTTGTCATCGATTCCAACTCGTTCGTCTGCGCAATGAGATGCACCGCGTGCGAGTAAAAAAATTTGCCCGTCTCGGTGAGCTTAAGCGGACGAGAGCTTCGTTCGAATAGCTGCACCCCCAGCGTTTCTTCTAGCTGCTGTATTTGGCGGCTTAACGGCGGCTGCGCGATATGTAGCCGCTTTGCTGCGCGCGTGAAGTTTCGCTCTTCGGCAACCGCTACAAAGTAGCGGAGATGTCGCAACTCCATACAATACCCCCGAGATATGGTCCGATACTAAAACGGTGTTGGACTGACCTGTTTGCCATCCACTATTCTGCGTCCAAGCTCTGTTTCAAGGCGTGATTATACCTTCTGAGTAAATTCAGAGCCGCCTGAGACTAGGGTTTACCCCCACCAAAACACAGAAAGTTTAGGAGAAGACATGAGTGTCAAAGTGTTCGACTCGAAGGAAGTGCAGGATCTGCTGAACGCCGCTGCTAATCTGGGAAGCCAGGATGGCAACGCTCGTACCAAGCAGATTACTCATCGTCTACTGAGCGACCTCTTCAAGGCTATCGACGACTTGGACATGACGCCCGATGAGATTTGGACCGGTGTGAATTACTTCAACAAGCTCGGACAAGATGGTGAAGCGGCCCTTTTGGCCGCTGGCCTTGGTCTCGAGAAGTATCTCGACATTCGCATGGATGCAGAGGACCGTGAAGCTGACATCCACGGTGGCACGCCGCGCACTATCGAAGGCCCGCTGTATGTTGCTGGCGCCCCGGTGCGTGATGGCGTCTCTAAGATTGATCTCAATGCCGACGAAGACGCGGGTCCGCTCATCCTCCACGGCACGGTGACCGGACCGGACGGCAAGCCCGTGGCCGATGCGGTCGTCGAATGCTGGCACGCCAACTCTAAGGGCTTTTACTCGCACTTTGACCCGACCGGCGCGCAAGACGATTTCAACCTTCGCGGCGCGGTGAAGACCGGGGCTGACGGCAAGTATGAGTTCCGCACGCTGATGCCCGTTGGCTACGGCTGCCCCCCGCAAGGCGCCACGCAACAACTGCTTAACGTGATTGCCCGCCACGGCAACCGACCGGCGCACGTGCACTTCTTCGTAACGAGTGACAAGACTCGCAAGCTCACTACGCAGATCAATATCGAAGGCGACCCGCTGATCTGGGACGACTTCGCTTATGCGACTCGCGAAGAGCTCGTGCCGCACGTTGTCGAGAAGACGGGCGGCGCTGCGCTCGGCCTCAAGGGCGACGCGTACAAGGAAATCGAATTCAACATCGAGTTGACGCCGCTGGTGCAAGGCAAGGACAACCAGCTTGTGAATCGCCCTCGCGCTTCCGCCACGGCATAACCGCTCACGCGGCGGCCTCTTTCGCAGGCCGCCAACTTCTTCGCACGACTTATCTGAACCGATGCGCTTGGCCACCAAGCCGGCATAGGGAGACGACTCATGTCCGCAACTATCGATAAAGCACGACAACTGGACGATTTGCTGAGCAATGCCGTTCAGGACGACAAGGAAAATGGCGTCTTCCGTTGCCGCCGTGACATTTTCACGAACGCCGATTTGTACGAACTCGAGATGAAGCACATCTTCGAGAGCAATTGGGTCTATCTCGCGCACGAAAGCCAGGTACCAAACAATAACGATTACTACACGACGTGGATTGGTCGTCAGCCGATTGTCATCACGCGTGACAAGGCCGGTGAGTTGCACGCGGTCATCAACGCGTGCGCACACAAGGGCGCCATGCTGTGCCGTCGCAAGCACGGCAACAAGGGCAGCTTCACTTGCCCGTTCCACGGCTGGACGTTCTCGAACTCCGGCAAGCTTCTGAAGGTAAAGGACGAGAAGACCACCGAGTATCCGGTGCAGTTCAACAAACAGGGTTCGCACGACCTGAAGAAAGTCGCGCGCTTCCAGAACTATCGCGGTTTCCTGTTTGGCAGCCTAAGCGAAGACGTGATGCCGCTCGAGGACTATCTCGGCGAGACGAAGGTCATCATTGACCAAATCGTCTCGCAAGCGCCGGAAGGTATCGAAGTGTTGCGAGGAAACTCTTCGTACGTCTACGACGGCAACTGGAAGATGCAGATGGAAAACGGTTGTGACGGCTATCACGTCAGCACCGTGCACTGGAACTATGCTGCAACGATGGGCCGCCGCAATGTCGAAGGCACCAAGGCCGTCGATGCAAACGGGTGGAGCAAGTCGGTTGCGGGCGTGTATGGCTTCGAGCATGGCCATATCCTGCTTTGGACCAACACGATGAATCCTGAAGTGCGTCCAGTCTATCAACATCGCGACGAAATCGCTGCTCGTGTTGGCGAAGACAAGGCGAAGTACATCGTAAATCAGACACGCAACCTGTGTCTGTATCCGAACGTGTTCCTGATGGATCAGTTCAGTACCCAGATTCGCGTGGTCCGTCCGATCAGTGTCGACAAGACGGAAGTCAGCATCTTCTGCTTCGCACCGAAGGGCGAAAGCGCAGAAAGCCGCGCGCTCCGCATTCGGCAATACGAAGACTTTTTCAATGTCTCTGGCATGGGCACCAGCGACGACCTCGAAGAGTTCCGTGCGTGCCAGGCGGGTTACGCCAGCACGACGTCCATGTGGAACGACATGTCGCGCGGCGCACCGTTGTGGATCCATGGGCCTGACGCGAACGCGAAGGGCATGGGCTTGAACCCGCTTATCTCGGGCGAGCGCAGCGAAGATGAGGGTCTCTTTGTGGTTCACCACGAATATTGGATGCAGGTGATGCGCGAAGCCCTGCGGAAAGAACAGGCGGAGGCCGTATGAGCATCGACTATCAAAAGATCTGTAGCGCGCTCTATCAAGAGGCACGCTTTCTGGATGACCGTCAGTGGGACGAGTGGCTGGCCTGCTACGCGGAAAACGTCATCTACTGGATGCCGGCGTGGGACGACGATGACAAGCTCACCGAAGACCCGCAAAGCGAGATCTCGCTGATGTACTACCCGGACCGCGGCGGCCTGGAAGACCGCGTGTTCCGCATCAGGACCGAGCGCAGCAGCGCGTCGATGCCGGAACCGCGCACCAGCCACAACGTTACCAATGTCGAAGTGCTGGCGGAGCGGGATAACGAAGTCGACGTTCGATACAACTTCAACACGTTGAGCCATCGTTACAAGGTCACGGACCAGTATTTCGGCACCGTCTACGTCACCTTCCGCAAAGTTGACGGTCGGTTGTTGATTTCGAGCAAGAAGATTGTGCTCAAGAACGACTATATCCGCCAGGTGCTGGACGTGTACCACGTCTGATGCCACTGGTTGGAACATGAAAGGACGCAGGAGGTAACATGTCCAGCTACAACATCGCACTGAACTTTGAAGACGGCGTGACCCGCTTTGTCGAATGTAAGGCCGGCGAAAAGGTTCTCGATGCCGCTTTCCGCGCCAAGATTAACCTGCCGATGGATTGCTCCGACGGCGTGTGTGGCACCTGCAAGTGCCGCGCCGAGAGTGGCAGTTACGACTTGGGCGACGACTACATTGAGGACGCGCTGAGCGACGACGAGAAGGCCGGCGGTCTCGTGCTCACATGCCAGATGGTTCCGCAGAGTGACTGCGTCATCGCAGTGCCGGCATCGTCGACGGTTTGCAAGACCGAGCAAAGCAAATTCACTGCGACGGTCACGAAAGTCGAACAGCACAATGATGCGGCCGTGGTCCTCGAGTTGAACGTGGACAGCATCCCGCCGGTCTTCCTCGCTGGCCAGTATGTGAACATCGACGTCCCCGGCAGCGGCAAGCATCGCTCGTACTCGTTTTCTTCCATACCGGGCGCATCGAAGATCAGCTTCCTGATCAAGAAAATCCCCGGTGGCGTGATGAGCACCTGGCTCGAATCGGCGCAGCCAGGCCACAAGGTGCAACTGACCGGTCCCCTCGGCAGCTTTTACCTTCGGGCAGTGGAGCGTCCCTTGTTGTTTCTGGCCGGCGGCACGGGCCTGGCGCCCTTCCTGTCGATGCTGGAAGTCCTGGTTCGCGCGAACTCGGAGCAGAAGGTGCATCTCATCTACGGCGTGACACGAGACCTCGACCTTGTCCAGGTTGAGGCTATCGAGGCGTACGTCGCGAAGTTGCCGAACTTTACGTTCAGCACCGTGGTCGCAGAAGCGGAATCGAGCCATCCCCGCAAGGGCTGGGTGACCCAGCATATGCCGGCTGAGCGTCTGAACGATGGTGATGTTGACGTGTACCTGTGCGGACCGCCGCCGATGGTCGACGCGGTGCGCAAGCATTTCGACGACAACGGCGTGAAGCCCAACAGCTTCCATTATGAGAAGTTCACGCCCAACGCAGCCCCGGTGACCGCATGAGTGCCAAGCGATTCGAAGGCAAGGTGATGGTGGTCACCGGTGCCGCCCAAGGTATCGGACGCGGCGTCGCGCTACGCGCAGCGGCTGAAGGTGCGAAGGTTCTGTTTGTCGACCGCGCCGACTTCATCTCCGAAGTCGCAGCGGAAGCAGTTGGGGCCGACACTGCGGGCTTCATTGCCGACCTCGAGACCTATGAAGGCGCAGCCTCCACGATGGCCTTCGCTGTGGAAAAGTTTGGTCGAATTGACATTCTGGTCAACGGCGTGGGCGGAGCCATTCGCATGCGGCCCTATGCCGAATTCGAACCGGCTCAGATTGACGCGGAGATTCGCCGTTCGCTCATGCCCACCCTGTACGCCTGCCACGCGGTCCTTCCGCACATGCTCGCGCAAGGTCGCGGAACGATCGTGAACGTTTCCTCGAATGCAACGCGCGGTATCCGCCGTGTGCCGTACTCGGCTGCGAAGGGTGGCGTCAACGCGATGACGCAGTCGCTGGCGATGGAGTATGGCGAGCACAACATCCGCGTGGTCGCTGCAGCGCCCGGCGGAACCGAGGCGCCTCCCCGGCGCGTGCCGCGCAACGCGGCTGGAGATAGCGAGCAAGAGAATGCCTGGATGAGGGAGGCGGTGACGCAGGTTACCGAGTCGACGTTCTTCAAGCGGTACGGAACTCTCGACGAACAGATCGCACCGATTCTCTTCCTCGCCTCTGACGAAGCTGGCTACATCACCGGCGCCGTGCTGCCGGTTGCAGGCGGCGACAACGGCTAAAACTGGTCGACAAAGCGACGAATAGGAGATGCCACAGTGAACGAACGTAAAGCCATTGTTCCTGCCGGGATGGAAGCGGTCTACAAAGAGATTCGGTACGCGCCTGCTGTGAAGGTCGGGAGCACTGTTTACGTCTCGGGCCAGATTGGTCGTGACGCTAACATGAACTTGGTGGCAGGCCGAGAAGCGCAGATTGTGCAAGCCTTCGAGAACCTGAAGACAGTGCTCGAGGCTGCGGGCGCAACGCTTCGCGACGTGGTCGACGTCACCACGTTCCACACCGACATGCGTGACCTTCCCTTGTTCATAGAGATACGTGACCGATACCTCAACACGCACCCGCTGCCAGCGTGGACAGCAATCGGGGCACACATGCTTGGTGGGGCGGCGGGCTATATCGTCGAAATCAAGGCTGTCGCCGTCTTGTCTGAGTAAAAAGCTGTTTCAAAAGAGTTGCTGGGTACTTGGAGATCGTGAGCAGGAGAAGACCTGGATGAGCCAGGCGGTGACGCCGGTTACTGAGTCGACCTTCCGTGGAGCCATTGTCCCTACCGGGATGGAGGCGGTTTGCGACAGCTTCGGTACGCGCCTGCTGTGAAGGTCGGGATCCCATGTATGTTTCTGGCCAGGTTGGTCGTGTCGCTAAGCCGAACTGAAGGCCTTCGTAAAGCGCCCCTCCTTGCAAGTATCCATCACATTCCTATCCGCCCTGCCCGAGACCGCGTCCCCCAAGACCCAACGCTTCAGAGAGCTTGAGGCCATGCCGGCGTGAACCGCAGATGCCGCGGAGAACGCCGCGATCATTCCAAAAACAACGGAGAAGACAAATCATGCGTCACATTGATGTTCACAAGCTCGCCGACGACGCGCGCTTCAACAGATTCCATGCTGGCCTGCTGTTCTGGTGCGCGCTCATCATCATCTTTGATGGCTACGACCTTGCCGTGGTGGGCATCGCCCTTCCTTCCATCATGAAAGACATGGACGTCGACGCGACCCGCGCCGGTTTTATGGTCAGCTCCGCGCTGTTCGGCATGATGTTCGGCGCAGTCATCATGGGAACCATTGCCGATCGCATTGGCCGCCCCAAAGCCATCGCTGTCTGTATTGCGCTCTTCAGCGTCTTTACTGCTGCGGCGGGAATGGCACACGATCCGGTCACGTTCAGCATTACACGCTTCCTTGCCGGACTGGGAATCGGCGGTGTGATGCCCAATGTCGTCGCTCAGATGACCGAGTTCTCCCCGCGCAAGATTCGCGGAACGATGGTCACGCTGATGTTCAGTGGGTATTCCGTAGGCGGGATGCTTGCGGCAATAATGGGCAAATCACTGATCGAGACGTACGGTTGGCAATCGGTATTCCTGGCGGCCAGCGTTCCCGTACTTATCATCCCTGCTGTGTTGAAGCTGATGCCTGAGTCACTGCCCTTCCTGATCCGGCGCAATCGCCTGGACAGTCTTAAGGCCGTACTGGGCCAGGTGGACCGCACCTACAGCCCGCAGTCGACAGACCGGTTTGATTTGCCCCAGGCCGAGAAAGGTACCAGCGCTCCTATCAGCATGCTATTCCGTGATGGCCGTGGATTCAGCACCGTGATGCTGTGGGTGGCTTTCTTCATGTGCCTGTTCATGGTCTACGCGTTGAGTTCCTGGCTCACGAAACTCATGGCTGGCGCAGGCTATAGCCTCGGCTCGGCACTGACTTTCGTCCTGGTCCTGAACTTCGGGGCGATGGCCGGCGCCATCGGCGGCGGTTGGCTGGCGGACAAGTTCAATATCAAATACGTGCTGGTTGGCATGTACGCACTCGCCGCGATATCGATCACGCTGCTCGGCTACAAGATGCCGACTGAGGCCTTGTTCTTCGTGGTCGCGCTGGCCGGAGCCTCCACGATCGGCACGCAAATTGTGACGTACGCCTATGCAGGGCAGTTCTACCCCGCTACCGTCCGAGGCACGGGGATTGGCTGGGCATCCGGGATCGGCAGAAGCGGCGCAATCCTGGCGCCCATTGTCATCGGCGCTCTGGTAAGCATGTCCCTGCCCCTCCAGCAGAATTTCGCCGCAATAGCAGTGCCTGCCGTCATCGCAGTACTGGCTGTGCTCCTGATCGACCATAAGCGGTCGGCATCGGTTATCGATAGCAACTCGGGCCACGGTGCATCGGACTCAGAAGCGACGGTCGTTCTGCGCGGCCAACACCGCGGCTCCTGACGTCGGGCGAGTCGCTACATCAGAGAGGTGCGAAACCCCTCTCTTCGTCGGTTCAGGATTCAAAAATTGGCAGGCTCTCACTGGAAGCGAAGAGCCTGCCACCAAAATTGACCCCGATGACCGCGCCGCGCAAGCCCCGCCTCGTCAGGTCGACGTAAGCGGCGCAACGCGATTCCTTCGTGAGGGCCAAAACCGCATCCTAGACGCGGGATGGCTCCCCCTTCAGTCCGTGCCGTCACTCGAGTCCTGCGCTTGCGCATCAAGGACAATCACGCCCCCTTGCTTGGCTCCCAAACGACGGAGGTGAACTCTGTCCGGAACTATTCCAACGAACTCTCGGTTCGTGAGCGGCACTTCATCGGCGCCTACGAGTTGCAGAAATTCACCGACGGAGCGACCAAGGCCGGGCTCAGCCTGCACAGTCACACGGTAAAGGAGGTAGGCAGGAATATTGCCGTCGACGGAAGCAGTTTGGCAAGGTCGTCGCGTGAGCGGGGAGCCGCGACGAAGCCTAGGGTAGGTGCCACTCAACACCGTCTAAACCAACTATCTCGACTTAGCTAACCTCGTTGGCGCGTCGAGGAACCGCCAGAAACTCTGGGGGATGGTCAATCGCCGCCAGAAAACGTGAAAGTTCTTCGCTGTAGATCGAGACTGTCGCCGTGTTGACCAGGGGGTGAAAGAGAAAGTGGGAAGCCGGCTTCAGCGCAAGATCCACAATCAATCGCACCTTCCTGGCCTCTCGGTCTGCCAGCAAAGCAAACGGGCTCATAGCACCTGGTTCCACCCCCAGAAGACTCATCATCTCCGAGGGAGAGCAGAACGACAAGCGGCCAACTCCCAGACTGCGACCGAGCGCGCCCAGATCCACCCTGGCGTCCGGTGGGGTGACAACCAGAAGGCAATCCAAGCCTTTCCTACTCTGAACAAGCAGGTTCTTGCAGCGGATACCTTCGAGGGATTGCGCAAGGCTCGCGGACTCGGCCATGGTGTAGACCGCCGCGTGCCTTGCTTCCTGATAGGTAATGCCCTGCGTGTCAAGGAATTGCAGCAGAGATTCGCGCGTGCGCATCTTATTCACCCAGGAGCTTGTTTTTGGGATCAGGCATCAACCACCGTCGACTGCCGGGTCAGTTGAATCGCTTCCTCGCGGCTGAGCAGATTGCGCTCTTCGAGCACATCGACCAAGCGCAAGCTCTGTGCCGCGGCCTCACGCACGATCTTGCTGACCTGGGCGTAGCCCAGCTTCGGAATGAGGGCCGTCGCGATGGCGGTCGAATCAATCAGATGCCGTTCATTGGCCGACACATTGGCTCGAATGCCGTCAATGCACTTCTCACGGAACAGCCGAATGCCGTTGCGCAACAGATGGATCGAGTCGTACAGGCGGTCAGCTACGACCGGCTCGAAATGGTTGATCTCAAGCTGGCCAGCCTGGTTAGCCTGCGCCACGCAAACATCGTTGCCCACGACGGCGAAACCGATTTGCACCATGCTCATTGGCACAACGGGGTTGATTTTACCGGGCATGATGGATGAGCCGGCCTGCACGGCTGGCAGCTCAAGCTCGGCGATCCCGCCATTCGGTCCGGACGACAACAGAATCAGGTCCGAAGCGATTTTGCCCAGTGAAGTGGCGCAGGTCCGCAGTTCGGCGGAGACGCGCGTAAAAGTGTCGAGGTTCTGCATCGCATCGAAGGCATTAGCCGCGGGACGAAAGGGCACGCCGGTGATCTCGGCCAAGTGCGCATAAACGCGGGCCTTGTATCCCTTTGGCGCGCCAAAACCAGTGCCGATGGCAGTGCCGCCCAGGGGCAGCGCCGTTAGGTCTCCGCGGACCCTCTCCAGTTCCGCACTCAGCCGTTCGGTCAGCGCGGCGTACCCTTCGAACAATTGGCCCAACATCATCGGCTGCGCGTCCTGCAGGCACGTGCGGCCTAGGTGCAGCACGTCCCGGAACTCGTTAGCCTTGCGCCGCAGGCTGGCCGCGAGTGCGTTCACTTCATCGATCAGCGGTACCAGAAGCGCATGGGCGGCAATCTTCATGGCTGCCGGATAGACGTCGTTGGTGGACTGTGAGCGATTGACATGGTCGTTCGGGTGCACGCGGTCGTACACGCCGGGCTGGCCACCCAGCAACTGCTGTGCACGGTTGGCCACGACCTCGTTGGCATTCATGTTCGAAGAGGTGCCGCCGGAACCCTCTAGGAAATCCACGATCATGAAGGCGTCATGCTGGCCATCCGCCAATTCGCGACAGGCCCCCACAATGGCCTGACACTGCGCGTCGTCGATCACGCCGACGTCGTGGTTTGCCAGCGCGGCGGCCCATTTACAGAACGCAAAGGCGCGCACGAACTCGCGCTCAGAGCCAATCGGGCGCTTGGATACAGTGAGGTTGTCCACCCCGCGAACCGCATTGACACCGTAGAGGGCCTCGCCGGGAATAGAGACGGTTCCGAGATAGTCCGATTCCGATCGTTGAAGGGCTTGCTGTTCAGGCATTTTCGCTCCAGGGATGTATTTGAATGAGACCGGGAAGTAAAGAGTTGATAGCCTTCAATTCACCGGAGATTTGGCTTTCCAGGATGGTGCAGACCGTTTCGAAGGTCTCCTTTCCCAGTGCTCCGTATTCGCCTTTTCGGGCGTGCAGATAGATCCTTCGCTCTGCGTTGAGTTCGGGCACGAAGTCGTGGCGTACGGAAGCCGCCGAACGTGCTCCTTGCAAGAGACATAGCGGGGTTGTGATGGCCCAGCCGATGCCCCCTGCCACCATGGAGGTCAAAGTATCGGCGGTATCCACCTCCAGCCGGCGTGGAAGATTGAGTCCCAATCGGCGCAACGCGCGTTCAACCTGTTCGCCCAAGTGGGACTGCTGGTTGAATCGCACGATAGGCAGTACCCGAGCCAGCTCCGTGATGTCCGCTATGGATTGGCATACCGGTGTACTGCCCTTAGGAGCGATGACGAAGAACCGCTCGGACATCAGCAAGTGGTTGGCCATTCCGTCCAGATCCAGCGACCGCGAGGAGATCACCAGGTCCAGCTCGCGTCGTGCCAGGGCCTCGCCCAGATTGGGTGTCAGTCCCGTGCGCACCGACAGTTGCGCGGTGTTTCGCAGAAGCTGCTGCACCAAGGGCGTCCCGCAGGTTGCCGCAAAGGAATCCACCAAGCCGATTCGGAGACTAGGCTTGATGCCCCGGCTGGCCTCGATAACCGCCCCTCGCAAGTTCAACGCTTCTTCCAGAAGCACTCTGCCCCGGTTGAACAGAGCGACGCCTGCCGGGGTAAGCGTCAGCGGGCGCGCTGAACGATTGAGCAACGGGGCGCCAAAGCTCTCTTCCAGCAGGCGGACGGATTGAGAGACGGCTGATTGTGAAATGCCCAAGCGTTCGGCTGCCTTGGACATGTTGCAATCCTGGGCAGTAGCGACGAAGACGCGGAGCGCTTGCATGTCGATGGGTCGGTTGTCTTGCATGTCTGGTTCCGGTGGAGCTTAGGACTTTTTAGAAACAAAACAAATAGTTACGCCACAACAATAAGCAACTCTAATACATATATGAACGGTTTGCGATAGCTGCAAGGCCGCCATAGGGGCCTCAGCGCAGTTCACCCGCTCGATGTCCGCAAAGTGCAGGCTGGTGCATGTGCGCGTGGAGGCAGGACAAGCGCTGCGGCCAAGGCCCGGCCCGGCCCGGCCCGGCCCGGCGTCAAATTGTGGCGAATAAATCTCAAAGAAGAGATGCTGTGCCCGCCTTATCAGAAGCTCTAATAGTGGGGACCGCGGCCACCTTTTGGCTCTTTCGCCTCATAGACTTCGTGACGCGTACGTGAAGCTCCCCGCCTCCGTCACGCTCGTCGGCATTCTCCCGAGCGACCAGCTCTACCTGCCTTCGCCTCGGGCCAACCACTCCGTCTAGCTTTCCTGGAATCACTATGCGCCCTATCCATCGTTCGCTACTTGCCGCCCTCTGCTTTTCGATCTCCGGCTGCTTGGGGTTACTGCAACCAGTTCACGCGCAGCCCGTGCAATCTGGGCAGTCGCAGCAGCTACCCCATGTGGTTGTACTGGCCACTGGCGGCACGATCGCTGGCACCGGGGCCTCGGACACCCAGACCGCCGCCTACCAATCCGGTGTGCTCACCGGGGCGGCGCTGATTCGTTCCGTTCCTTCGCTGGAGAAGATCGCTCGTGTGTCGGCCGAGCAGGTATCGAACGTCGGCAGCGACAACATTACCAATGAGATTCTTTTGAAGCTTGCCAAGAGGGTCAACGCGCTCCTAGCGCAACCGGACGTTGCAGGCATCGTTATCACTCACGGCACGGACACGCTGGAAGAAACGGCCTACTTTCTCAATTTGGTGGTCAAGAGCGATAAACCTGTGGTCATCACTGGCGCGATGCGTCCGTCGACCGCCATTAGTGCCGACGGCCCAAGCAATATCCTGCAAGCCGTGAAGCTCGCCGCAACTCCCGACGCCCGGGGCAGAGGCGTTATGATCGTCTTGAGCGACCGGATCGGGTCAGCGCGCTTCGCGACGAAAACCAATGCCAACACGCTTGACACCTTCCAAAGTCACGATGCCGGCTATCTCGGCACCCTAGTGGACCAGACCCCTTACTTCGAGACGAGCGTAACCAAGAAGCACACGACAGCTACGCCCTTCGACATTTCGAAACTGGAAACGCTGCCGGAAGTCGCCATCATCATGCACTACCAGAGCGACACGGGATTCATGTACGATGCCGCCACGGCAAAGGGCGCCAAGGGAATCATCGCTGCAGGTGTGGGAGCGGGCAGCACCTCGCAGCGCTCCATTCCGTCAATCAAGAAGGCCATTGAGCAGGGTGTTGTAGTCGTCCGCTCATCAAGGACTGGCAGCGGCTTCGTGCCAGTCGATCCTGCCTATCCGGGGCTGGTCGCAGACAGCCTCAATCCCCAAAAGGCCCGTATCCTTCTTATGCTCACCCTGACTATCACGCGAGATCCTGAGCGTATTCAGGCAATGTTCCGCCAGTTCTGAACTGGCCCATCACGCTTTTAGGAAAGCGGAAGCGCGCAGCCAAGTCCGCTCACCACGGCGAGTACAGTCTCGCAGCTCCGCTTCTGGGCCGGCTGCTGTCCCTCACGCCGTTGACGTCCTCTCCGCCCCAAAAGGACGGAGATTCCTTCCTCAAGCGGGCCACGTCCGGCACGGGCTCGCCTGACGACGGCGCCTTATGCGTTTCGGCTTTTTCAGCCGCAATAGAAAGCTTCTGCGCTATACCTGCCACGCCCCCAGCGCAAGATGTTCTTCGCTGCATTGACGTCGCGCTCGTGTGAGGCTTGGCACACTGAACAGGCCCACCCTCGTATCCCTGAGAGCCTGCTGCCCAGCGGGACCTGTTCGGGATGCGCAACAGGAACAGGTTTGCGTGGAATAGTGCTCATCAACTTCCTCGAACCACATGCCCGCGCTATCCGATTCGCAGCCTTTCGGCTAACTGCTTCCCGCTTCCCTTCCCTTCGCTACGTCGCCGCCTCCATGAGCAACCAATCCCGAAAGGCCACCAGCCTGGGCAGGCTGGAACACTCGGTGCGGTAAACAATGAAATAGGCCAATGGCGAAGCGAACGTTATTTCCGGGAACAACCGAACCAGGCGCCCGGTTGCAAGATCGTCGTGCGCCATGACACTGCGAGCGAGCGCGACACCGTGTCCATCGATCGCTGCCTGCAAGACGGCAGCAGAATTATTGATCTTCATGCCACGCGTGGTGGTGACATCGGTCACGCCCGCTGTCTGCAGCCACGCGTCCCAAGAGGGAAAACCCGCGTGCCCGTCTATCGACAAGTCGTGTATCAGGGTCTCCCGGCCCAGGTCTTTCGGCTTCTGCAGGCGCCGACGCTCGCGCAGCAGTTTGGGCGAGCACACCGGATAGACCTCCTCGTCCATCAGCTTGTCCGCGGTCAATCCTGGCCAGCTTCCCGTGCCGTAGCGCACGCCGATATCGACCCGTTGGGCAACGAAGTCCACCGGCTTGAGGCTGGTGTCCAAGCGCACATCCGTGTCGGGCCAACCGATCTGGAACCTGTCGATACGTGGCAGCAACCACTTGGCGGCAAAGGCCGGGCTGACCGTCACGGTGAGTACACCGCTCACCGATCCCTCCTTAAGCCGTTCAAGGCCCAGAGCCAGCCTATCGAAGCCCGCTCGGATGTCCGGCAATGCACGTTCGGCGGCCTCGGTGGCGACTAGCCGTGCCCGTCCACTGGTCCCACGGTGGAACAGCGGCGTGCCCAACCATTCCTCCAGTGTGCGCACGAGCTGGCCGACCGCAGCGGGGGTGACGAAGAGTTCACCCGCTGCCGCAGAAAAGCTCTGATGGCGGGCGCTGGCCTCGAATGCGCGCAATGCGTTCAAGTGAGCAGGCGATTTCACTTCGATAAAGTTTTTCTTTCAATGTCGAACACTTTATCTCATTTGTCTGCGGAAGGAAATCCGCCAAAAATACTACAAGTTGAGGATCAGATTTAGATGGTGCCACCGACATTGGGGCTTCCGATACCAGCCGGACAGAATAGATTTTCTTCCCATTTTCGCCGGGTTCTATTGTGACCCTTGATGCATTAAGAGAGGCCGAAGCCCGCCGCACGAGCGCAGACATTGGCTGTATCTGCACGATGGAGGCTTGCCCTTCCTCACTGTGACCCGCCCGTTTTTCCTCAACCCGAACCTTCCAATCAATCAGAGAGATTTCACATGAACAATCAATTCAAAGGTAAGAAGCTGCTGGTCGTCGGTGGCACCAGCGGGATGGGCCTGCAGACGGTCCGTATGGTGCTCGCCGAAGGCGGCAGCGCGGTAATCGTGGGCAACCGCGCGGACAAGACCGAAGAAGCACGCAAGGAAATGGCCGCGCTGGGCCAAGTTTGGGCGCTGAAGGCAGACTTGGCCAGCGACGAAGGGCTGGCTAACCTGCTCAAGACCATTGACGAGCAGCATTCGGACATCGATCTGCTCGTCAATGCGGCGGGCATCTTCTTCCCCAAGCCCTTCCTGGAGCATCAGGACGCGGACTACGACCAGTACATGAAGCTGAACAAGGCGTTTTTCTTCATCACTCAGAAGGTCGCCGACAACCTGGTCGCAAAGAACCGCCCGGGCGCGATCGTCAACATTGGTTCGATGTGGGCAAAGCAGGCCATCGCGGCCACGCCGTCGTCAGCGTACTCCATGGCTAAGGCCGGCCTACATTCGCTGACCCAGCACCTGGCCATGGAACTGGCACCGAAGCACATCCGCGTCAATGCGGTGTCGCCGGCGGTTGTGGAAACCCCGATCTACGAGGGCTTCATCCCGAAGGCCGAAGTACACAGCACTCTGCAGGGCTTCAACAGTCTCCACCCGATCGGCCGTGTCGGTACCCCGCAAGATGTCGGCGAAGTCGTCACCTTCCTGCTGTCGGACAAGGCGAGCTGGATCACCGGCGCGATATGGGACGTGGATGGTGGCGTGATGGCTGGTCGGAACTGATGCGCGGCGGGCAAACGCTTCGATACCGAGTTTAACGACTCACCTAGCAAGGAGAAACGCAAATGGTCGGGACGTACGCCGACGGCTCGACGAGTCAGCCTGAAGCCGGCCCGACCCGTACTGCTCCCATAATCCCAAGGCTTGAGTTGGAGTAAGCATAAGTGTTGCTAATACTATGACCTATACTATAGACATCTATTATTCCACCACCTACAGTTAGCTTCATAAACGTCTAAATTCGGTTACCCAATAGGAGACAACGACGTGAGTAAAGCGACTGCTATTAATCTGGTGCCATTTGAAAGCGTTCCCTTCAAGCGCTTTCACCTACATGTTGGATCGTCCGCTTGTGGTGGCCAGTTTGCTGATGGTTTCGAATTGGGCATTATTGGCCTTGCCATAGCACTCGCCGCGATTCCTCTCAAGCTTGACGCAATCTGGATGGGGTTATTGGGCGGTGCCGCTTTGGCAGGCCTGTTTCTCGGTAGCCTTGTGTCGGGCGTTATCGTAGATCGTATCGGGCGTAGGAAGATTTTCGCGTACGACATGTTGTTTGCCGCGGTCATATCCGCATCGCAATTCTTCGTAACTGACGCATGGCAGCTTTTGATCCTGCGCTTCGCATTGGGAATGGTGCTCGGATTTGATTATGTCGTGAGTAAGGCACTGCTCACGGAGCTGTCCCCCGTTCGATTCCGAGGGAGGCTGCTCAGCATTATGGCAATTGCATGGGTGGCCGGCTACGCCTTCTCTTATATCGTGGGATTTTTCCTGCGAGACGTCGGGCCCGACGCATGGCGCTACATGCTTGTTGTTAGCTGCCTGCCAGCCACGATGATTTTCATTTTCCGTTTGGGTATACCCGAGTCTCCGCTTTGGCTAATCAGGAAGGGACGTACTGACGAAGCCGAAAAGATTGTTCGAAGCAAGTTGGGTGATGGCATCCTGCTGCCCCCTGCAGGGCCGGAAGTTCGTAAAGCAGGTGGTGAATGGGCTGAGCTCTTCTCGAAGAAGTGGAGAAAGAACACTGCGATCGGCGGCATTTTTTACGCGTGCCAAGTCATTCCATATTTCGCACTCGGCACGTTCCTGCCGAAGATATTCGAAGCGCTTCACGTCTCTGATAAGTATCTGGGTGGTCTGGCCTACAATATTTTCCTGCTGATCGGCGCTGTGTTGGGGACTATCATTGTTGACCGGATTCTCAGAAGAACCTTCCTGATTGGTACCTTTGTAGTAGGGGCAGGCGTTCTCGCGGTGTTGGCTGCCGGTATCCTTGGATCGAGTGGCGTGATCGTCGCCTTCGCCCTGTTTGCTCTTATTTTGTCCGCTTCGGCGAATTTGGAGTTCATCTATCCGCCAGAACTGTTTCCCACGCATTTGCGCGGAACCGGTGTCGGCTTCGCTGTTGCGGCAAGCCGATTTGGCTCCGCGGCCAGTACATTTCTACTCCCCACTGTCGTACAGAATTTCGGGATTCAGGCGGCGCTCGGTGCATGCGTTGTCGTCATGCTGGTGGGGGCTATCACCTCGTACCTTTGGGCGCCTGAAACGTCGAAAATGAAGCTCGCAGAAGTTTAATCTAATTCCCGCTTGGTGCACTCATTTCCAGGCTGCCGGCAATCTGGTAAAGATTGCCCCCCAGAGGGATGAGCGTCCACTCGACCAGCGTGGTTTCTTGGACTGCCGCGCTGGCGGAACGTCTACAGCGCAGGGGGGCCTGGCCGGCTCCGCGCAGGACGCGAGTGACGGTCGGAGTATGAGACGTGGCTAACATACCGAGTCTAGGACTCGGTTTTAGCCTTCCTACAACAGACCCTTCGCCGCTTACCCCGCCCTGAGGAGACGGGGCTTGCGCGGCGGTTCTAATGGGGCAACAACCACTCCATAGCCAGCTCTGCGCCCTGCTACCGCCATTGCTTGCACGGACAGTATGATCATCCCACCTTGAAGACCGAAATAGCGTTCCGCAACTCGATGGCCTGCTCCTCAAGTGCACGGGCGGCTGCGGGCGTTTCCTCTACGAGGGCCGCGTTCTGCTGGGTCACATGTTGACGTCCTCTCCGCCCTAAAGGACGGAGAGGACGTCGACGTCATGACAACCTCCGTCGGCTTCAGAATTTCTCCCAGTTCGCAGTGTCTGCCGATGTGAAGGCGCGATGGCCGTCAGCGGCAACCAAGGCCTTGGCAGGCCTCGCGGGCTGACCGGCCTGGCGTGACCGGACCGCCGCTGCGCTTTGCTCCGCCTGCGTTGTTGTCTGCCGCATCGATCCGGCTACTGAGAACCGGGCCGGCTTGGCCGGCTCGACGCCAAGCGGAATTCGCGCCTCAGACACATCAGATCTGGCTCTTTTGAAAAATGAGTGGGTTATGCGGCATGCGGGTTGATCGAGGAGAAGTCGAGCTTTCCGGCGATCA
>NZ_JBWKQZ010000013.1:0-187544 GCF_059419025.1 Cupriavidus sp. GW821-FHT07C08 | reverse complement strand
CCCGCAGCGGTGCCCAGGATCAGGCCGATTTCCGGGGTCACGCCCCAGACCTTCATGGCATGGCCGGCGGCATAGCCAGCGCCGCCGAAGAAGGCCGCATGGCCGAACGACAGCAGCCCGGTATAGCCGATCAGCAGGTTGAAGGCGCACGCAAACAGCGCGAAGCACAGCACCTTGAGCACGAACACCGGATACGCACCGGCCAGCGGCGCGGCCACCAGTGCCAGCAGCAGCAATCCGTACAACAGTTTCTTCTGCACGCCTTGTCCCTTTCCTGCGTTGCCCGCATTGGCCGCCACCGTGGATGGCGTCGATGATGTGGAGGGTGTGCTCATCACTTCTCCTTCCCGAACAGCCCGGCCGGGCGCAGCAGCAGCACGATCACCATGATGAAGAACACCACGGTCGACGACGCTTCCGGATAGAACACCTTGGTCAGCCCCTCGACCACGCCCAGCCCCAGGCCGGTCAGGATCGAACCCATGATCGAACCCATGCCGCCGATCACCACCACCGCGAACACGATGATGATCAGGTTCTGCCCCATCAGCGGCGAGATCTGGATCACCGGCGCGGCCAGCACGCCCGCGAACGCGGCCAGCGCCACGCCGAAGCCGTAGGTCAGCGTCACCATCAGCGGCACGTTGACGCCGAAGGCCTCGACCATCTTGGGGTTCTCGGTGCCGGCGCGCAGGTAGGCGCCCAGCTTGGTCTTCTCGATCACGTACCAGGTGGCGAAGCACACCACCAGCGACGCCACCACGACCCACGCGCGGTAGTTGGGCAGGATCATGAAGCCCAGGTCGGTCGCGCCCTGCAGCGCGTCCGGCGTCGAGTACGGCAGCCCGGAGACGCCGTAGATCGAGCGGAAGATGCCCTCGACCACCAGCGTGATGCCCAGCGTCAGCAGCAGGCCGTAGATATGGTCGAGCTTGTAGATCCAGCGCAGCATGGTCTTCTCGATCACCACGCCCAGCGCGGCGACGACCAGCGGCGACAGCAGCAGCATGATCCAGTAGTTCAGCCCGGCGTACTCCATGCCCATCCAGGCCAGCACCGCGCCCAGCATGAAGAGCGCGCCGTGCGCGAAATTGATGACGTTGAGCAGGCCGAAGATAACCGCCAGGCCCAGGCTCAGCATCGCATAGAAGGCGCCGTTGACCAGCCCCAGCAAGAGCTGGGAAAGCATGGCCGGCAAGGGGATTCCGAAGATGTCCATCGCGGAGTGCCGTTGATACCGCCGTTGTATGGCGGGGATTGCTGCGGTTGGTGCCAGGTAATGCGAACGCTGCGGCGAACACCGTTGGCGAACACCGCAGCAAGGAACCGCGTCCGATGCCGGCGGCACGCAGGTGGCGCGCCGCCGGCGGATCTCACATCAGCTTATTTCTTCAGCATTGCGCACTTCGACTCGGCCACCGTGGTGAAGGCCTGGTCGCCCGGGATCGTCGCGACCACCTTCAGGTAGTCCCACGGCTTCTTCGACTCTGCCGCGGACTTCACCTGCATCAGGTACATGTCGTGGATGCCACGGCCGTCCTGGCGGATATAGCCCTTGGTGTAAAAGTCGTTGATCTTCATCTTCTTGAGTTCAGCCATGACCTTGTCCGGATCGTCGGTCTTGGCTGCCTCCACCGCCTTCAGGTAGGTGCTGGCCGCCGAGTAGTCCGCCGCCTGCAGGCTGCTCGGCATCTTCTTCATCTTGCCGAAGAAGCGGTTGGCGAACTTGCGGGTGTCGTCGTTCATGTCCCAGTACCAGCTGTCTGTCATCAGCAGGCCTTCGGTGTTCTTCAGCCCAAGGCTGTGCACATCGTTGATGAACATCAGCAGGCCGGCGATCTTCATCGACTTGGTAATACCGAATTCCTTGGCCGCCTTGATCGCGTTGATGGTGTCGCCACCGGCGTTGGCCAGGCCCAGGATCTGCGCCTTGGACGACTGCGCCTGCAGCAGGAACGACGAGAAGTCCGATGCCGACAGCGGATGGCGCACCTGGCCCGCCACCGTGCCGCCGTTGGCCTTGACCACGGCCGCGGTGTCGCTTTCCAGCGAATGGCCGAAGGCATAGTCGGCGGTCAGGAAGAACCACGACTTGCCGCCCTGCTTGACCACCGCGCTGCCGGTGCCCTTGGCCAGCGCCACGGTGTCATAGGCGTAGTGCACCGTGTACGGCGAGCACTCTTCGTTGGTCAGGCGCGCCGTGCCGGCGCCGATGTTGATGTAGACGCGCTTCTTCTCCGAGGCCACCTTGTTCATGGCCAGCGCGGTGCCGGAGTTGGTGCCGCCCAGCAGCATGTCCAGGCCCTGCTGGTCCATCCATTCGCGCGCCTTCGAGGCGGCGATGTCGGCCTTGTTCTGGTGGTCGGCCGAGACGATTTCGATGGACTTGCCCAGCACCTTGCCGCCGCGGTCCTCGACCGCCATCTTGATGGCTTCCAGGCCGCCGGGGCCGTCGATGTCGGCGTACAGGCCCGACATGTCGGTGATATAGCCGATCTTCACGGTGTCGCCCGACACCTGGGCAACGGCGCTGAAGGAAACCGCACCCATGGCAATGGCCGCCATCGCGGCCGCGAGCCGAGTCTTTTTCATCTCTATGTCTCCTGATTTGCGGCGGCGTGCGCGCCACCCGTTCCTGCCAAACATCAACCCATGATCCGTGCGGATCAGACCCCGAGCAGTTCGTGCAGCACCGGCATCTTGGCCTGCAGCTCATTGGCCGCGAAGCGCTCGACGATGCTGCCGTGCTCCATCACGTAGAAGCGGTCCGCCAGCGGCGCGGCGAAGCGGAAGTTCTGCTCCACCATCACCACCGTGTACCCCTTCTGCTTGAGCATCAGGATCATGCGCGCAAGCGCCTGCACGATCACCGGTGCCAATCCTTCCGAGATTTCATCGAGCAGCAGCAGGTTGGCGCCGGTGCGCAGGATGCGCCCGACCGCCAGCATCTGCTGCTCGCCGCCGGAAAGACGCGTGCCCTGGCTCTGGCGGCGCTCCTTCAGGTTCGGGAACATCTCGTAGATATCGGTCTCGCTCATGCCCTTGCTGGTGTCGGCGCCCTTCAGCACCGGCGGCAGCATCAGGTTCTCTTCGCATGAGAGGCTGGAGAAGATCGCCCGTTCTTCGGGGCAATAGCCAATGCCGTAGTGCGCGATCTTGTGCGTGGGCAGGCTGATGGTCTCGTGGCCATTGACCTTGATCGAGCCCTTGCGCGCGCCGGTCAGTCCCATGATCGCGCGCAGCGTGGTGGTGCGGCCAGCGCCGTTGCGGCCCAGCAGCGTGACCACTTCGCCGCGGTTCACGGTCAGGTCCACGCCGTGCAGGATGTGCGACTCGCCGTACCAGGCGTGCAGGTCCCTGATCTCGAGCGCGGGTGTGTTGGATGTCGTCATATCGTTCCCCGGCCCTCTCAGTGCGCGCCCTGCAGTTCCGCGTCGACGGTGCCCATGTAGGCCTCCATCACGCGCGGGTCCTTGGACACTTCCGCATACGGCCCTTCGGCCAGGATCGCGCCACGCTGCAGCACGGTGATCTTGTCGGCGATCGACGAGACCACGCTCATGTTGTGCTCCACCATCAGGATGGTGCGGCCCGCCGAAACCTTCTTGATCAGCTGCGTGACGCGGTCCACGTCTTCGTGGCCCATGCCCTGCGTGGGTTCGTCGAGCAGCATCAGCTCGGGCTCCATCGCCAGCGTGGTGGCAATCTCCAGCGCGCGCTTGCGGCCGTACGGCAGGTTCACCGTCAGCGTCTGCGCGAACTCGGTCAGGCCGACCTGCTCGAGCAGCTCCATGGCGCGGTCATTGAGCACGTCCAGCGAGCGCTCGCTGCGCCAGAACTGGTACGCCGTGCCGAGCTGCCGCTGCAGCCCGATGCGCACGTTTTCCATCACCGTCAGGTGCGGGAACACCGCCGAGATCTGGAACGAACGGATCACGCCGCGCCGCGCGATCTGCGCGGGCTTTTCACGGGTGATATCGATGCCGTTGAAAAGGATAGTGCCGGTGGTCGGCTCCAGGAACTTGGTGAGCAGGTTGAAGCAAGTCGTCTTGCCGGCGCCGTTGGGCCCGATCAACGCATGGATCGACCCGCGGCGCACCCGCAGGTTGACGTCGCTCACCGCCGTGAACCCCTTGAACTCCTTGGTGAGGTTCCGCGTTTCCAGGATGGTTTCCAGCTGGTTCATGTCTCCTGCCCGCCCTCTTGCTGAACTGCCGGGGTGATGCCCGGCACTGACAATGGTCCGAACCGGCCTTGTAGGCCCTTGCTGCCGCTTGTTCCGTCAGGCTGGCCATGGTTGCGGGCCTGCCTGCGGCTTTCTGTTTTGGTGCGGGGCGGCTCCCGCGCAGGTTGCGGCGATGGCTTCGATGTGCTGCCGACGCACCCTGTGAGGCGTCTATTGTGTGCGCCTGTTGCATCGCAAAACATCGGGGTTTGCACTATGAAACATGAACCAAGTGTCAGTTTTTTTGCAAGCGCACATGAGCAGGCTGGGCCACTTGGTCACGGCCCCGCCCGCGACCAAGTGGCGCGCTCATGTCAGGCGCCTGCAGCGGCTGCCGCCGGGGCTGGTTGCACCAATACTTCCGCCGCGGCCAAGCCCAGCCGGCGGTCTTCGCGGATCAGGTCGCTGGCGCGCTCGGCGATCATGATGGTCGGCGAATTGGTGTTGCCCGACGTGATCAGCGGCATCACCGAGGCATCGACCACGCGCAGGCCATCGATGCCCAGCACGCGCAGGCGATGGTCGACCACGGCCATCGGGTCGTCGGCGCGGCCCATCTTGCAGGTGCCCACCGGGTGGAAGATGGTGGTGCCGATATTGCCAGCCGCCTCGGCCAGCTGTTCGTCGGTCTGGAATGCCGGACCCGGCAGCCATTCCTCGGGCTGGTACGGCGCCAGCGCCGGCGACGCCACAATACGGCGCGTGAGCCGGATGGAGTCGGCCGCGACTTTCCGATCCTCGTCGGTCGCCAGGTAATTGGGCGCGATCACCGGAGCCTGGCGGAAATCCGCGCTGCCGACATGCACGCTGCCACGCGAGGTCGGCCGCAGGTTGCAGGCACTCGCGGTAAAGGCATTGAACGCATGCAGCGGGTCGCCGAACTTGTCCAGCGACAAGGGCTGCACGTGGTACTCCACATTCGGCCGCGCCTGCGACGGGTCCGAGCGCGCAAAGGCGCCCAGCTGCGACGGCGCCATGCTCATCGGTCCGCTCTGGTTGAAGGCGTACTGCACGCCGATGCAGAACTTGCCCCACAGGCTCGCGGCGCGCGTGTTGAGCGTGCGCACGCCGCTGACCTTCACCACCGAGCGCAGCTGCAGGTGGTCCTGCAGGTTCTCGCCCACGCCGGGCAGCGCATGACGCACCGGAATACCCAGCGCCTGCAGCCGTTCCGCCTGGCCGATGCCCGACAGTTCCAACAGCTGCGGCGTATTGACCGCGCCCGCGGCCAGGATCACTTCCTGCGTGGCCACCGCCGTCTGCGGCCGGCCGCCGCCGATATAGTTCACGCCAGTGCAGCGGCGCCCGTCGAAGGTCAGCCCGCTCACCTGCGCCCCGGTGACGATGGTCAGGTTGGGACGCTCCGACGCACGCCGCAGGAAGGCCTTGGACGTGTTCCAGCGGATGCCGCGGCGCTGGTTCACTTCGAAATAGCCCACGCCGAAGTTGTCGCCGCGATTGAAATCCTCCGTGCGCGGAATCCCCGCCTCTTCGGCGGCATCGGCAAAGCGCTCCAGGATGTCCCAGCGCAGGCGCTGGCCTTCCACGCGCCATTCGCCGCCGGCGCCATGGAATTCGCTCGGGCCGCGGTGGTGGTCCTCGCTGCGCTTGAACAGCGGCAGCACATTGTCCCAGCGCCAGCCATCGTCGCCGGTCAGCCGCGCCCACGCATCATAATCCTCGCGCTGGCCGCGCATATAGATCATGCCGTTGATCGACGAGCAACCGCCCAGCACGCGCCCGCGCGGATAGCCCAGCGAGCGGCCGTTCAGCCCGGCCTCGGCCTCGGTGCGATAGAGCCAGTCGGTGCGCGGGTTGCCGATGCAGTACAGGTAGCCCACCGGGATATGGATCCAGTGGTAGTCGTCCTTGCCGCCGGCCTCCAGCAGCAGCACGTTGACGTCCGCATCCTGCGTCAGCCGGTTCGCCAGGACACAGCCGGCCGAACCGGCCCCCACGATGATGTAGTCGAATGTCTCCATCGCTGTTCTTGTCATCATCGTCGCGGCTTATTTCGCCACCGGCATGGTGAACTCAGCGCCCTTGGCAATCGAATCCGGCCAGCGCTGCATCACGCTCTTGTAGCGCGTGTAGAAACGCACGCCCTCTTCGCCATAGGCATGGTGGTCGCCGAACAGCGATCGCTTCCAGCCACCGAATGAATGCCATGCCATCGGCACCGGAATCGGCACGTTGATGCCGACCATGCCGATCTGGATCTGCCGTGCGAACGCACGCGCGATGCCGCCGTCGCTGGTGTAGCACGATACGCCGTTGCCGAATTCATGCGCATTGATCAGCGCCACGGCTTCGGCAAAGTCATGCACGCGCACCACCGACAACACCGGACCGAAGATCTCTTCCTTGTAGATCGTCATGTCCGGCTTGACGTTGTCGAACAGCGTGCCGCCGACATAGAAGCCGTTCTCATGGCCGGGTACGGTATGACCGCGGCCATCGGTCACCAGCGTCGCGCCCTCTTCCACGCCCTTGGCGATATAGCCCTCCACCTTCGCCTTGTGCGCAGCGGTTACTAGCGGACCCATTTCGGCGTCGGACTCCATGCCGTTGCGGATCTTCAGCGAGCTGGCGCGTTCGGCGAGCCGCGGCACGAGCTTGTCGGCGACGTCGCCCACCGCTACGGCTACCGAGATCGCCATGCAGCGCTCGCCGGCAGAACCATACGCGGCACCGATCAGCGCATCGACCGCCTGGTCGAGATCGGCATCGGGCATCACCACCAGGTGGTTCTTGGCACCACCCAGCGCCTGCACGCGCTTGCCGTGCTTGGTCCCTTCCGTGTAGATGTATTGGGCGATCGGCGTCGAGCCGACGAACGACAACGCCTGCACATCCGGATGCGCAAGCAATGCATCGACGGCTTCCTTGTCGCCCTGCACCACATTGAACACACCATCGGGCAATCCCGCCTGGCGCAGCAGGTCGGCAATCAGCAGGCTCGGCGACGGATCGCGTTCCGACGGCTTCAGCACGAAGGTATTGCCGCAGGCGATCGCCACCGGGAACATCCACATCGGCACCATCACCGGGAAGTTGAACGGCGTGATGCCGGCCACCACGCCCAGCGGCTGACGCAGGTTCCAGTTGTCGATGCCGCCGCCGATGTTGTCGGTGAAGTCGGTCTTGAGCAGGTTGGGGATGCCGCAGGCAAATTCCACCACTTCGATGCCGCGCGTGACTTCGCCCTTCGCATCCGAGAACACCTTGCCGTGCTCGCGCGTGATCAGCGCGGCCAGGTCATCGTGGTGCTGGTCGAGCAGCTCCTTGAACTTGAACAGGATGCGCGCGCGGCGCAACGGCGGGGTGTCGGCCCAGGCGGGGAATGCGGCATGGGCGGCGGCGACGGCGTCGGCCACGTCCTGCGTGGTGCCGAGCGCCACGCGTGCTGCAACTTCGCCGGTGGCGGGGTTATAGATATCGGCCAGACGCTGCGATGCGCCGCGTGTCTGCCGGCCTGCGATGCTATGGCCGATGATGGTCTGCACCGCGCTGGCTTCTGCAAGGATGTCTTCCACTTCCGCTCCTGAATACTGGGTCGCTGACGGCATGCGGCTTGCCCGATCTTTGCGTCTGATGAAGACGCTGGCGCAAACATCCGCCAGCGTCGCACTGGCATCGCTGCCGCGCGGCACAAGGCGTGCCGGGCCGTATTGAGGGCAAGCTTGGTGCAGTTGCGCGGCCCCGTCCAATGATTTATCGTCAATCGCAATATAAGCCGCGCAAAATATTGCGCCGCACCACGCCACGCTCCCACGCCACCTTTCGCCCCGACACCGCTTTGGACCTCCATCACCTGCGCGCCTTCGTTGCCGTCGCGCGCGAGGGCAACCTGACCCGCGCCGCGCAGCGGCTGCACCTGACGCAACCCGCAGTCAGCCTGCAGTTGAAAGCGCTGCAATCGGCGTGGCGCATCCGGCTGTTCGAGCGCACCGCCGCGGGCCTGACGCTGACCGCCGACGGCGCCGCATTGCTGCCGCTGGCCGAACGCATCCTCGATGGCGTGGGCGACCTGCAGCACACCGTCAGCGCGATGCATCACACCGTGCGCGGCCGGCTGGCGATCGGCACCATCCTCGACCCGGAATTCACGCGGCTGGGCCCGATGCTACGCACGCTGGTGGAACGCCATCCGCAGATCGGCACCGAACTGCGCCACGGCATGTCGGGCTGGGTGCTGCAACAGGTACGCAGCGGCGCGCTCGACGTGGGCTTCTACCTGGGCCAGCCGCCCGACGCCGGCTTCCATGCGCTGACGCTGACGCCCTTCTCTTACTATGTGGTGGCGCCCAAGGGCTGGAAAGAGCGCACCGCGCTGCGCTCATGGGCGCAGCTGGCAACGCTGCCATGGATCTGGACGCCGCCGGAATCGGCGCACAACCGGCTCTTGTCGGCGCGCTTTGCGCAGGCCGGCGTCGATCCGGCCGGCGTGCCCAAGGTGGCGCATGTCGACCAGGAGGCGTCGATGCTGGACCTGGTGCGCTCCGGCGTGGGGCTGTCACTGGTGCGCGACGCGATCGCGCTGCGCGAATCGCATGCGCACGGGCTGGTGATCGTGGAAGGGGTCTCGGTGCAGACCGAGCTGACGCTGGTATGCCTGGCCACGCGCCGCGACGACCCGGTCGTCGCAGCGGTCTTCGGCGTGGCCGAGTCGGTGTTCCGGACCTAGCGCAACGTCCCTACTGCTGCAGGTGACGCTGCAGCCAGCCGGTCAGCGCCGCGAACACTTCGCCGCGCAGCGGCTGCGCTTCATTGAAGATCTCGTGGTAGCCATGCTCGAACCAGACCTGTTCGCGCAACGCCGGCGGCGCGTTGTCGAAGAAGCTGCGGCTGCCGGCCGGGTCCACCACGCGGTCGGCACCGCCGACCAGCATCAGCGTGGGGGCCTCCAGCAGCGCGGCATCGGCCTGGGCCTGCGCCATGCCGCGGATAAAGCTCTCCAGTACGCTGGCGGTGATGGTGGTCTGCACCAGCGGATCCGAGCGGTAGGCGGCCACCACGGCGGGGTCGTGCGACAAGAGCCGCGCATCGATCGGATTGGGCACGCGCAGCCGCGGTGCCAGCACCAGCAGCACGCGGTGCAGCGCCAGCATCGGGCCCGACAGCCGCAGCGCCAGCGCGGGCGAGGACAGCACCAGCGCGCGCACCGGACGCACGCGCGCGGTGGCAAAGCGCGCCGCGATCAACCCGCCCATGCTGTGGCCAAGCAGGATCGGCAACTCGTTCCAGCCAGGCACCGCGGCATCATAGATCTCGGCGAGGTCGTCCAGGTAGGCATCCTGATGGTCCGCCACCATGCGCGCGCCGCCGCTGGCACCATGGCCGCGCAGGTCGTGCGCACGCACGCGCAGGCCCAGCCCGCACAGCACATCGGCCACATGCTGGTAGCGTCCGGCATGCTCGGCAAGCCCATGCACCAGCAGCACCGAGCCCAGCGGCTCGGCAAAGCGCGCCGGATCGGGCTGCCAGGTGCGCAGCAGCAGTTCGGTGCCGTCGCGCATGCGCTGGCGGCTCTGCACCGGCGCATGCGTGCCGGCGGGGGTATCGGCAGGCATGCCGGCAACACCGGCAATAGCAGGATCGTCCGTCATCGGTTGTTCCATTCGCGCAAGTCTCCTCCCGGCACGGACCGCCAGCAAAGCGCCGGCGCCGGCTGTCGTTATTCTTTGTGGTGCTGCCTGCTGCCTGCCTTGCCTTGCACTCTGTCCCGCTCAACCGTGGCAGGCGAGCCTGCCGTGCGCTTCCGGCTGCGCCATATCGGCCAGGATCGGGCAATCCGGCCGGTCATCGCCGCTGCAGTGCTGCGCCAGCTCGCGCAGCGTGTCGCGCATGGCGGCCAGTTCGGCGATGCGCAGCTCAAGGTCGGCTACATGCCGCAGCGTCAGCGCCTTGACGTCGGCGCTGGCGCGGCCGCGGTCATGCCATAGCGACAGCAGGTTGCGGATCTCGTCGAGCGAGAATCCCAGATTACGGGCGCGCCGCACGAAGCGCAAGTTATGCACCGCGCGTTCGTCATAGCGGCGGTAGCCGCCCTCGGTGCGCGGCGGTGCCGCCACCAGCCCGATCGACTCATAGTGCCGGATCATCTTGGCCGACACGCCCGACGCCTGCGCCGCTTCGCCGATATTCATCACTCACCTCCTTGCGCGGCAGGTGCCGCACCGGCTTGCGGACGCCAGCGGCGCAGCAACAGCGCATTGCTGACCACGCTGACACTGGAGAACGCCATCGCCGCACCCGCCACCACCGGGTTCAGCAACCCGGCCGCGGCCAGCGGAATGCCCACCACGTTGTAGAAAAAAGCCCAGAACAGGTTCTGCCGGATCTTGCGCACGGTGCAGTGCGAAACCGCCAGCGCATCGGCCACCAACGCCGGGTCGCCGCGCATCAGCGTGATGCCGGCGGCGTGCATGGCCACGTCGGTGCCGGTCGACATGGCAATGCCCACGTCCGCCGCCGCCAGCGCCGGCGCATCGTTGATGCCGTCGCCCACCATCGCCACCACCGCGCCATCGCGCCCCAGCGCCTGCACCCGGGCAGCCTTGTCTTCGGGCAGCACCTCAGCCTGCACATCGTCCAGCCCCAGCGCCTGCGCCACGCGCGCCGCCGCGCCGGCATTGTCGCCGGTCAGCATCACGGTGCGCACGCCGGCCGCGCGCAGCCGTGCGATCGCCGCCGGCGCACCCGGCTTGATGGCATCGCCGAACGCGACCAGCCCGGCCACGCGCGGCGGCGTGGTCTCGACCAGCCACGACACGGTGCGGCCGTCTGCGCGCAACTGGTCCGCCAGCGTTGCCAGCGTGCCTGCCTGTGCGCCCAGCGTTTCACGCAGGCGCTCGCTGCCCAGCTGCAGCGCATTGCCGTCCACCACGCCGGCAATGCCGCGGCCCGGCAGGGCCTGCACCTCGGTGGCCTGCGGCACGGCAATGCCGCGCGCCTGCGCGGCGGCCAGCACAGCGCGGGCCAGCGGATGCTCGCTGCCGGCCTGCAGCGCGGCCAGCCGCGCCAGCAGCGCGCTGCCGTCGGCATCGGCGGGATCGGCCGCATGCAGCGCCACCACTTCCGGCTTGCCGACCGTGAGCGTGCCGGTCTTGTCGAATGCCACCACGCTGACGCGGTGCGCCACCTCCAGCGCCTCGGCGTCCTTGATCAGGATGCCGGCGCGCGCGCCGGCGCCGGTACCGGCCATGATCGCCGTGGGCGTGGCCAGGCCCAGCGCGCACGGGCAGGCGATCACCAGCACCGCCACGGCGTTGAGCAATGCGGTTTCCCAGTCGCCGGCATAGAGGCCCCAGCCCAGCACCGTCACCAGTGCAATGCCCAGCACCACCGGCACGAACACCGCGCTGACCTGGTCGACCATGCGCTGGATCGGCGCCTTGGCCGCCTGTGCGTGCTCGACCATGCGGATGATGCGTGCCAGCACGGTCTCGGTGCCTACTGCCTCGGTGCGCGCAACCAGCAGCCCTTCGAAATTGATGGCGCCGCCGGTGATGCGGTCGCCGGGCTTCTTCGGTACCGGCACGCTTTCACCGGTCAGCATCGATTCGTCCGCGTGGCTGTTGCCTTCGATCACCTCGGCGTCCACCGGGATGCGCTCGCCGGGGCGCACCACCACCTCATCGCCCACGCGCACCGCCGCCAGCGGCACGATCTGCTCCACGCCGCCGCGGCGCACGCGGGCGGTATCGGGACGCAGCGCCGCGAGTGCGCGGATGGCATCGGCGGTCTGGCGCTTGGCGCGGGTCTCCAGCCACTTGCCCAGGCGCACCAGCGTGATCACCACCGCCGCGCTTTCGAAGTACAGGTGCGGCATGGCGTCGGCCGGCGTGCGCCACATCAGCCACAGCGACAGCCCATAGGCCGCCGTCGTGCCCAGCGCTACCAGCAGGTCCATATTGCCGGCGCCGGCGCGCACCGCCTTCCAGCCAGCCTTGTAGAAGCGCCAGCCGAACACGAACTGCACCGGCGTGGCCAGCAGCCACTGCACCCATGCCGGCAGCATCCAGTGCACGCCGAACCATTCCAGCACCATGGGCGCCACCAGCGGCAGCGACAGCGCCGCCGAGATCGCCACCGGCCAGGGGCTGTCCCAGAAGGCAGTGCCCTGCCCGGCCTGCGGCGCCAGCGACGCGGCATCGGCCACCGGCGTCGCGCCATAGCCGGCGCGCGCGACCGCGGCAACCAGCGCCGCAGTATCCGCCGCGCCGCGCAGCAGGGTGACGCTGGCGCGCTCGGTTGCCAGGTTGACTTGTGCGTCCGTCACGCCCGGCACGGCGCGCAGCGCCTTTTCGACCCGGGTCACGCACGAGGCGCAGGTCATGTCGGCAATATTCAGTTCGATGGTGTCCTGCGGCACCGTGTAGCCGGCATCGGCCACGGCACGGGCGGCGGCCGGCAGCACCGCGCCCGAGTCGGCGCGCAGCGTCGCGGCTTCCGTGGCCAGGTTGACGGCCACGTCGCGCACGCCCGGCACACGCGCCAATGCGTTCTCTACGCGGCGCACGCACGAGGCACAGGTCATGCCGTCGACCGGCAGGCGCCATTCGGGCATTTCGTCAGCCGGCCGGACAGGTTGTGAAGCGAGCACAGCGCTGGAATTTGGCATGGTTCTGAATCATCCACAGTGTCGATGTCAGCATCATGGACCTTACCATCATTGGAAGGTCAAGGCCGAATGCACAGGGGGTTACCGTCACATTGGCGCCAACAAGATTCCCCTTGCGCTTCCCACCATGGGAAGGTTCAAACTATGTCTGTCGCGGCACCCTGCCGCCTTTTCCATCCTGTCCAGGAGAGTCCCATCATGATCCAGTTCCAGGTCGAAGGCATGTCATGCAACCACTGCGTCGGCGCCATCACGCGTGCCGTGCAGGCGGTCGACCCGGCCGCGCGTGTCAGCGCGGATGTGCCCGCCCAGGCCGTGCGCGTCGAGAGCGGTGCCGACGCCGAGGCCCTGCGCGATGCCATCGAAGAGGCTGGCTATCCGGTCAAGTCGGTGGCATAAGCTGGCCACCGCGGCCGCGCCAATAAGAAAGGGCACCCCCGGGTGCCCTTTCTGCTGTCAGTGTGCCGCGCTCAGAAGCGGTAGCCCACGTTCAGGAACGTCACCACCGGATCGATCTTGATCTTGGTGTGCGACTGGATCGTCACCGGGCCGGCCTGGGTGGTGAAGGACGCGCGGGTCGACAGCGGCACGTACGATACCGACAGGCCGACAAACCAGTTGTCGTTGATGGCGTAGTTGGCGCCGATGTTGAAGACCGGGTTCCACGATGCCTTGGCGCTGGCGGTCATGCGCGCACCCGGCGCGAACTCGCGGTTCACGAAGTTCTGATTGGAGATGGTCTCGTCGGTAAACCAGGTGTAGTTCACGCCGATGCCGACATAGGGACGGAACTTGGTCTTGGCATCGAAGAAGTGGTACTTGACCAGCACCGCCGGGCTCCACTGCTTGACCGAACCGAGCTTGCCATACTGCGCATAGTTGCCGGTGCCCTTGACGTCATGCTTGGGCGGAATGCCCGCGATGATTTCGCCGGAGATATTGTCGGTGAAGTAGTGCGAGAAGGCCAGGCCCAGCGTGTCGGCGGATTCGATCTTCGCGCCGGTGTTCGGCCGGGTCATGCCGACCGGGCGGCCGTTGATGCTGTCGACGGTCAGCGGGTCGGCGGAGCTGTTCGGCATCACGCGGAACCAGCCCAGACTGACGATATTGCTGCCGGCGGACTGCGCGTGTGCGGCTCCGGCCAGCGCCATGACAGCGCCTGCCGCCAGCATCTTCTTATAGGTGAATTTCATGGTCCTCTTACTCCTCATTCGGTTACTGCCGTGTGCATTATCCGGCCAGCCGGCGCACGACTGTTTCACCGATGACACTGATTCGTAGAGGACGCCCCCTAAAGGGAGGGTTAACCACTAAAAAATTCAACGGAAATGGCTCGCAAGACTCTTTGCCGCAGCATCGGCGCAACGGTTTATGTTCACACGCCGGAAGAAACCCTCGAATAAACGAGGTTTTATGGCGCTGGCGCGCAACAGAAGCCGCCTGCCAGCCCCATCCCGGTGCCGTCAGGGCGTCACGATGCTGAAGTTCGGCTCGGACTTGTCCATCAGCGCCGTCCAAGCCGCCAGCGCCTGCGGGTCGCCGTCCACGCGGGCGCGGCCCGCCTGCGTCTCGGCCTGCAGCGTGGTCTGGCCAGCCAGCACCCCCATCAGCACGGCGCGCGGCATGGTCAGCGTGGCCTGCGGGGACGCGTGCTGCGCCTCGGGCTTGTAGCGGAACACGCCGTTCTCCACCGTCAGCGCAAAGCGCTTGCCGGTGTCAGGCTGTACCCAGTTCAGCGCCAGCGTCTTGCCCGCGGCGCGGTCGCCGTTCAGGCTGATCGCCAGGTAATCCAGGAACATGGTGTCGGTCATGGCGCGCAGCACGTCCGGGCTGCCGGCACGGCGGCCGGCCGGGGGCGGGCCACTACGCAGTTCGGCGGCACCGGTCAGGTAGGCATTGCGCCAGGTCGAGGATTCGGCTTGGTAGCCGAGCTGCTCCAGCGCGTCGGCTTCCAGCTGGCGGGCAGCCTGGTTGGACGGATCGGCAAAGACCACGTGCTTGACCACCTCGGCCACCCAGCGGTATTCGCCACGCGCGTACGCCGCGCGCGCCTGCTCCAGCACGCGCGGCGCGCCGCCCATGAATTCGACATAGCGCTTGCCCGCCTCTTCCGGCGGCAGCGGGTTCAGGTTGGCAGGGTTGGCGTCATACCAGCCGAGGTAGCGCTGGTACACCGCCTTGGCGTTGTGGCTGACGGTGCCGTAGTAGTCGCGCAGATGCCATTCGGCGGCCAGCGACGGCGGCAGCTTCACGCGCTCGGCGATCTCGGCCGGCACGTAGCCCATGTTGGCCAGCCGCAGCGACTGGTCATGGATGTACTTGTAGCCGTCGCGCTGCTTGCCCAGGTAGGTGACGATGTCCTGGCGGCCCCAGGTAGGCCAGTGGTGCTGTGCGAACAGGACCTCGGTGCGGCCGCCGAAGCGGTCGATGGTCTCGTCCAGCGCGCGCCACCACTGGTTGGCGTCGCGCACCTGGGCGCCGCGGATGGTGTACAGGTTGTGCAGGTTGTGGGTGGCGTCCTCGGCGGCGCACAGTGCCTTCCACTGCGGGAAGTACATCAGCATCTCGGCCGGGGCCTCGGTGCCCGGCGCCATCAGGAATTCGATCTGCACGCCGTCGATGGTGCGCGTGTCACCGGTCTTGTGGATCAGGTCCGTCGGCGGGATCAGCGTCACCGTGCCGTGCGCCACCCCCTTGCCCAGCCCCGCATCCACCTGCCCGGTGGCCGAGCGCGGCAGGTTGAAGCCATACATGTACTGCGCGCGGCGGCTCATGGCGTTGCCGGCGAAGACGTTCTCGCTGACGGCCTCTTCCATGAACCCTTCCGGCGCCAGCACCTTGACCCGCCCGGCCTTGACGTCGTCTTCGCTGACGACACCCTTGACCCCGCCGAAGTGGTCGCCATGGCTGTGCGTATAGATCACCGCGACCACGGGCTTCCTGGGCCGGTGCTTGAAGTACAGGTCGAGCCCGGCGCGCGAGGTCTCCATCGAGGTCAGCGGATCGATCACGATCAGGCCGGTATCGCCCTCGATGATTGTCATGTTGGCAATATCGAAGCCACGGATCTGGTAGATCCGATCCGTCACCTGGAACAGCCCGTTGTGCATGTTCAGCTGCGCCTGGCGCCACAGGCTGGGGTTCACGGTGGCCGGCGCCCGGTCTTGCTTGAGGAAGCCGTAGGGATCCAGCGCCCACACCACATTGCCCTTGGCGTCGCGGATCTCGGTGTTGTCCAGCGTGCCGATAAAACCACGGCGCGCGGCCTCGAAGTCACGCCGGTCCTGGAACGGCAGTTGCTGCAGCACGGCTGCATTGGCACGGGCGGTGGCATCGGTGGCGGGATTGCCCGCGGTGGCCGGGGCAGGTGCGGCGCCGGCGGTGCCGGCAAGGCTGATGGCGGCTGCAGCCAGCGCGGCGGCGGCTGCGGCAATGGCAGTCGGGTACGACATCCTGGTCTCCTGGAAATCCTGGGCCGGATGTCCGTATCCGGCCTGCAATGCATCTGTAATTGTGCTGAATGTTCAGTACAATACTGGAGTTTGCTGGCAGACCCCGGCCGCTGTCAAATAGGCATCCGGCCCGAATATTCCTGATTTGCCGCCGGCACCACCTGTCTTCCGCCCCCGCCCATGCCACCGACCCGCCCGGCCGCACAAAAGCCTCCAGCCTCCGTCACCAAGAACCGCCGCGGCCTGGAAACCCGCGAACGCGTCATTGCCGTGACGCGCGGGCTGATCAGCGCGCACGGCTACGCCGAGGTGACCCTCGACCAGATCTCCGCCGAGGCCGGCGTGGCCAAGAGCAGCCTGCTGTGGCATTTCGGCAGCAAGGAAATGCTGCTGGCGGAAGCCGCAACCAGCTTGTTCCGGGATATCGGCGAGGGGCTGAGCGCAGAGCCGCACCAGGGCAAGACCGCGGCGCGGCGGCTGGAAAACGCCTTCGACCGGGTGGCCGACTATTTCACGGCCAATCCGGAAGCCAAGGGGGTCGTGCTGGCCCTGCTGTTCTCAGGCAGCGTGCCGCCCAGCGTGCGCGAGGAGATCCGCCGCAGCTGGGACGCGCATGTGCAGGACCTGGTCGATGCGCTGTCCGCACCCGGGCGCCCACTGCCCGCGCCGATGGCGCGCCTGATGGTGGCGACCATCCATGGCTGCTACTGCCACTGGTATGCCAGCGACCGCAGCGAACCGATCGCCGGCTTCCTGGCGCCGGCGCGCGAGCTTTTCAGCGACTGGCTGCGCGCCAGGGACGGCGGCGAGTAATCAGCCGCGGCTGGCCAGCACGCAAGCGGCCAGGTCCCACAGCGCGTAGCCCACGCTCTTGAACACCAGCGGGCTGCCAGCCTGCGCACGGATGGCATCGGCCTGCAGGATCGCGGTCTCGAACGGCTGCACTTCGGCCCAGTCGATGCCGGCCTGCAGCAGGTCGCCGGCCTCGTCCTCGATTCCGAACAGGGTATCGGCCAGCAGCCGGCCGCTATCCGCGGCCGCATGGCATAGCGCCGGCGGCAGTTCGCACATGTCAGGCCGGAACGCACCGACCGCCGCAATGAAGTGATCGTCGCGCCAGAGGCCGCTGTCCAGGTCCGGCAGCACCGGGCTGCGGCTGGACGTGACCGTGGCCACCATCGATACACGCGGCAATACCGCCGCGACTGACTCGGCCACCTGCGCTTCCACGCCCAGCGTGCGCGCGTGCGCGGCCAGCGCGTCGGCCTTGTCGCGCGTGCGCGAATGCAGCCACACCTTGCGCACGCCCAGCCCGGCCACGAAGGCCTCCAGATGCGTCAACGCCTGCACCCCGGCACCGACCACCAGCAGCTCGCCGTCCGTGCGCGCGGCAAAACACTGCGCCGCCAGCAGCGACACGGCCGCGGTGCGCCGTCCCGTCACCGTGGGGCCGTCGAGCATGGCGATGCGCTCGCCGGTGTGCGCGTCGGCCACCACCACCTCGCCGAGGATATTGGGCAGCCCGCGCTGCGGGTTGCCGGGATGGACGGTGATGTTCTTGGTCATCACCAGGCTGCGGTTGCGCGCGGGCATCACCAGCAGCGTGCCTTCGCCACCTTGCGCATCGCCCACCGGCAGCGCAATGCGCGGCGGCGCCATGGCGGTGCCGTCGCGCAGCTCGGCCAGCATGCCGGCGATGGCATGCGCCAGTTCGGGATACGGCAGGCGCGCCGCCGTGCTGGCGGCATCGAGGGGGACGAGGGACATGCTCTGGCTCCGGCAAGATGTTGCGAAGCGCCATTATTGCGCATGCCCGGCCATGCGCTTCAGCGCGCCAGCAACGCCATCACCTGTGCGGCATAGCGCGTACCCGCCGCTGCGCCGGCCGGGAATACGGCGTCGATGCCGGCCAGGTCCTGCGCATCCAGCCGCACCGCCAGCGCACCGAGGTTGTCGTCCAGGTTGGCGATGCGGCGCGTGCCGGGAATCGGCACCACCTGCGGCCCGCGCGCCAGCACCCAGGCCAGCGCCAGCTGCGCCGGCGTGCAGCCCTTGTCCGCGGCCAGCTCGCCCACTTTGTCGACCAGTGCCAGGTTGCGCGCGAAATTCTCGCCCATGAAGCGCGGGTTGGTGCGGCGGAAGTCGTCCTCGTCGAAATCCTCCGGGCTGCGGATCGCGCCGGTCAGGAAGCCGCGGCCCAGCGGGCTGTACGGCACGAAGCCGATGCCCAGGCGCTCGCAGGCCGCAAGGATGCCGTCCTCGTCCGCGTCGCGGGTCCACAGCGAATACTCGCTCTGCAGCGCCGTGATCGGGTGCACCTGGTGGGCACGTTCAAGCGTGGCGGCACTGGCTTCGGACAATCCCAGCCAGCGTACCTTGCCGGCCTTCACCAGGTCCGCCATGGCCCCCACGGTCTCTTCGACCGGCACGGCCGGATCCACGCGATGCTGGTAGTACAGGTCGATATGGTCCGTGCCCAGCCGCTTCAGGCTGGCCTCGCAGCTGGCACGCACATAGTCGGGGCGGCCATTGACGCCACGCGTGGCCGGGTTAGCCGGGTCGCGCACCAGGCCGAACTTGGTCGCCAGCACGACCTGGCCGCGCCGCCCGGCGATGGCGCGGCCCACCAGTGCCTCGTTGGTGTGCGGGCCGTAGATATCGGCGGTGTCTAGCAGGTTGATGCCGCGTTCCAGCGCGTGGTGAATGGTGCGGATCGACTCGGCGTCGTCATGCGCGCCATAGAAGTCGCTCATGCCCATGCAGCCGAGGCCGAGCGGATAGACGCTGGGACCGGTCTTGCCCAGCTGGCGGAATGGAGTGGAAATGGCGTTCGCAGTCATCGAGGGCTCCTGTTGGCCGGTCGGGCACCGGCGGTGCATGGGATGGGGCAAGTATGGGCACTCGACCCGCGTGGAAACAGCGTGCTACGCTGCATGCATCATGAAGCCAGACTTCACAATCGATATCGATTCCCTGCCCGCGCTGGCCGCGTTCACGCGCGTGGCGCGGCTCGGCAGCTTTACCGCCGCCGCGGCTGCGCTGGCGGTCAGCCCCTCGGCGGTCTCGCAGACCATTCGCCAGCTGGAAGCGCGCCTGGGCGTGCGGCTGCTGCAGCGGACCACCCGCAGCGTCGGCCTGACCGAAGCCGGGGCCGCGTTGCTGGCGCGCGTGGAGCCGGCGCTGGCAGAGATCGGCGCCGCCACCGACGATATCCGCCAGCAGCGCGACATGCCCGCCGGCACGCTGCGGCTGACCACCCCGACCACCGCCGGCGCGCTGGTGCTGCGGCCGCTGCTGGCCGACTTCATGCGCGCCTGCCCCGGCATCACCGTCGACGTGGTCACCGACGACCGCTTCGCCGACCTGGTGGCCGAAGGCTTTGACGCGGGGCTGCGCCTGGGCGAGGCCCTGCAGCGCGACATGGTCGCGATCCCGGTCACCGGCCCGCTGCGCATGGTGGTGGCCGCCTCGCCCGATTACTTTGCCCGCCATGGCACGCCGCGCCATCCGCGCGAACTGCACGCGCATGCCGGCCTGCAGTACCGCTTTGGCCCGCACGGCAGCGTCTATCGCTGGGAGTTCGTCGAGGACGGCCGCACCGTTACCGTGGCCACGCGCCCCGCGCTGATCGCCAACGACAAGACCCTGCTGCATCAGGCGGCGCTCGACGGCATGGGGCTGATCTACGAATTCCCGGTCCATATCCAGCCGGCGCTGGACAGCGGCCGGCTGGTCACGGTGCTCGACGCCTGGCTGCCGCCGTTCGACGGCTTCTACCTGTACTACCCGGGCCGCGTGCTGATGCCGCCCAAGCTGCGCGTATTCGTCGATTTCCTGAAAGCGCGCGCCGGCCTCAGCGCTTAGCCGCAGGCACAGGCGCGCGCACCGACGCGCCGCGCACTTCGATGCCGATGCGGTCCACCACCTTGCCTGAGGCATCGAGCAGCTCCACCTGGTGCCGCCCCGGCCACGGCAGCCATGCCACCTCGCCGCCGCGCCCCAGCGGCTTGCCGTCCATGCGCCAGCTGACCGTGCGCGCGGTCTGGCCGGCCACGCCCTCGGCATGGAACCAGACACGCTGCGCCGCGGGCGGCATGTCGGGGTCCAGCGCAAACACGGTGCCGTCGGCGGGATTGGCGATCACGGGTGCGGTCGGGCGCGCCGCGGGTGCACTCACGCTGACGCGCCGGATCGCGGTACCAGCCAGAAAGACTTCATCGCGCGCTGGCTCCAGCCCGTCGCCGAAGCTCAGCGCCACGCGCTGCACGCCGGCGGGTATGGCGGGGGCCTGGCTGGCGCGCGTGCGGTGCAGCGCTTCCATGATGTCGTGCCAGACCGGCGCTGCGCCCGATACGCCCGAGACCTCGTGCATGCTGGCGCCGCTGGCATTGCCGACCCACACGCCCACGGTGTAATGCTGCGACCAGCCGATGCACCAGTTGTCGCGCATGTCCTTGCTGGTGCCGGTCTTCACCGCGGTCCAGAAGCGCGTGGTGAGCGGGCTGTCCAGACCGAAGGTGCGCGCGCGCGCATGACGGTCCGACAGGATGTCGGCGATCACGTAGCTCGCGCCAGGCTGCATCACCGCTGTCATCGATGCGGCCGCGGCCCCTTCCTGCAGCCGTGGCGGCGCGTAACGCCCGCCATTGGCCAGGGCGCGGTACGCATTGGTCAGCGCCAGCAGCGACACGTCGGCGCTGCCCAGCGCCAGGCTGAACCCGTAGTAGTCGCCGGCCTCGGTCAGCGGCAGCCCCAGCGCCACCAGCCGCTTGTGGAAGCGGTGCGGAGTCACCATCACCAGCGTGCGCACCGCGGGCACGTTCAGCGACGCGGCCAGTGCCGCGCGCAGGCTGACCCAGCCGGCATAGCGGTGATCGTAGTTCTGCGGCACGTAGAGCCCGCCGCCCACCGGCAGGTTCACCGGCCGGTCGTCCAGCAGCGAGGCCGCCGTCAGCCGCTTCTCTTCCAGCGCCTGCTCGTACAGGAAGGGCTTGAGCGTCGAGCCCGCCTGCCGCAGCGCCGCCGCGTGGTCCACCTGCGCGGCGCCTGACAGCGTGCCCGACGAGCCCACATAAGCCAGCACGTCGCCGCTGGCATTGTCGATCACCACCACCGCGCCGTCCTCGACATTGCGCCCGGCCAGTTCGCGCAGGTGCCGGTCCAGGCTGGTGGCAGCCGCGCGCTGCAGGCGGGCATCGAGCGTGGACGTGATGCGCGCAGGCATGGGTACGCCCGCAGCCAGCTGCGAGCGCGCCTCGCTGACCAGGCGCCGTGCCAGGTGCGGTGCCAGCTGCGGCGACGCCGCCGACGGCGCGGCCGCCGCGGCGCGCTGCGCCACCGGCCCGGTACGAAGCAGCGCCAGTTGCGCAAAGCCTTCCAGGCCATCGCACTCGCGCGGCAGGCGCATCTCGCGCAGGATGCCGCAGGCGCGGCTTGCCACCTGAGCGGCCTTGGCATTGGGCGCACGCACCAGCGCCACCGCCAGTGCCGATTCGCGCGCGTTGAGCCCTTCCGGGTACTTGCCGAACAGCACCTGCGACATCGCCGACAGGCCCACCAGCTCGCCGCGGAACGGCACCAGGTTCAGGTAGGCCTCCAGGATCTGATCCTTGCTCCAGCTGCGCTCGAGCGCCGCCGCGCCCGCGGCCTGCCCCAGCTTCTGCGTGAAGCTGCGGCCCTGCCCCGGCGCGCCCGGCCGGCGCAGGTCCTGATCGAGCAGGCCCGCCAGCTGCATGGTCAGCGTCGAGGCACCGCGCGTGCGCGTGTTCCACAGGTTGGCCCAGGCCGCGGCCGCCACGCCCTGCCAGTCGACCCCGCTATGGGCATAGAAGCGCCGGTCCTCCGACAGCACGATGGCAGTGCGCAGCGCGGGCGAGGTATCGGCCAGCGCGACCCAGTCGCCGCGGCGCGCGCGGAAGTTGTCGCGCACGCGGCCCACAGTGTCGCCGTGGCGGTCCAGCACCAGCACATCGGCACTGCGCCAGTCGGTACGGACTTGCTCGAAGGACGGCAGGGCCATGGCAGATGCGGACCAGGCCAGCGCCGTCACCAGCACCATGCGAATACAGCGCTGCTTCATGCCTGCCTGCGTCCCGCCACGATGCCCGCCACAAGCAGCACCTGGGCCGCGGCGTAGGTCCACCAGATGCCAAGCTGGAAGGATTCGAACGGCACCAGGAAGCGCGCGATGCCGATCATCATGTCCGAGGCGGCAAAGCACAGCGCCCCCAGCGCCGCCAGCGGCGTGGGCAGGCGCGCCACCAGCGCGCTGCAGGCCATCGCCGCAAGCACGCCCACGTAGATCGCCACCGGCACCGTCAGCGGGCCCATATTGGGCCAGAAGCGGCCCAGCATGGTGCCCGCCACGCCCAGCATGGCGCCGCACGCAATCAGCCGGTGCGGGCGCGTGTCGCCCGCCAGCGGCACCAGCACGCGCAGGTAGGCCAGGTGCGCGAGCAGGAAGGCGCCAAGCCCGCCCATGAACGAAAACGTCAGCGTCGGCAGCGCCAGCAGGAGGTCGCCCAGGGCTGAGAACAGCAGCGCCGTGACCAGCCAGCGGCGCTCCACAAGCGGCCGGTGAAACCACGCGGCGCGTGCCAGCAGCAGCGCCATCGCGGTCTTCCATGCGGGCTGCATGGCGATATGCCCGGTCAGCGGCGCGCCGTCAGGCAGCTCGATCGCCACCTGCACCAGCAACGCGCCGTAGATGATGCCGGCCAGCGTGCCCGCGATCCACCACTCGCGCACGCGTGCCGGCATCATCATCGACAGCCAGCTCATGGGCGCGCCCCCACCGCCAGTCGCGCATTGGGCGCCACGCCGAACACGTCGGGCGCATACATCGCCTCCACGCGCGTGGGCGGCAGAGCGAAGTCGCCGGCGTTGTTCAGCCGCACCGTGTATTCGACCGATACCGTGCCCTTGGGCAGATAGCCGAAGTACTCGCGGTAGGCTTGCGGCGTGCGCTCGGTGTAGGCCGGCCAGGCCGCGCCCTTGCGCCGCTCGCCGCGCGTCGCGATCTGGGAGTCACGGCCCAGGCCGCTGCCGAGGATGGTGGCGCCGGCAGGCACCGGATCGCTGACCACCACCCAGGTCATGTCGGCCTGCGCATCGATCTCCAGCTTGACGCGGTAGACATCGCCGCGCGACCACTTGTCCTTCACCGCCTGCTCCTGCGGCGTCACGGTGCGCTTGATGCGGTAGCCCGCGGCCAGCGGCGCGGTAACCGGCACCGCCGCCAGCGCCCGCACCGTGGCCCACGGATGGCCGGCGCCGGCGTGCTCCACCTGCAGCGTGCCGCCGTCGGCGCCGGTCGGCCACGGCAGGTCAACGCTGCCCTGGGCCACGCCGTCGGTGCGCTGCGCGCGCGCCCAGTCGAAACTGCGAGAGGCGTCGGCCGCGTTGCTCAGGCTCGCCCGCGTGGTGCCCGCCACCGGCGTCTTCTCGAACGCCTGCGAGAAGCGCGTCACCGCCAGCATGCCCCAGGCATTGGCAGTGGTGGTGCCCCAGGCACCATGCACCTGCCGGCCCAGCAGCCCGGTGGCCAGTTGCGGCGCATCTTCCTTCCAGCCCGGCAGTTCCGACGCCAGCGCCAGCAGGCGCGCGGCATTGGTGTCGCCGCCGGCCATCATCCACCACCAGTTGTCGTTGCGCTCGGTGGAGAACGCCAGGCGCGTGCCCTGCACCGTCAGGCGCGAGCGCAGCAGCTGCTGCGCCTCGGCCAGGCGTTGCTCGCGCTGCGGGATGTCCTGCATGCGCGTGAGCAGCAGGGTCCAGTCCAGCAGCGCAGAGGTCGGCCACTGCGCCGGCAGGATCTGGATCGAGCCCAGCATGCGCGCCTGCGCATGGCCGGTGCGCGACAGGGCCTCGAGCGCGGCCAGCTTGCGCGCTTCCAGGTACTGCGTGCCGGCCACCGGCGCCCAGCTGTCGCGGCGGATGCGGCCTTCGACGAAGTCGGTCAGCCCGCGCTCCATCTGCGTGCGCTGCGCGTCGGGGATGCGCAGCGCCAGCCCGGCGCGCGCGGCCTCGTCGGTGACTGCCAGCAGGTAGGCGGTGAGCACTTCGCTGCCGAAGTCGCCATCGGCGTTCAGCGGGAAGTACGAGGCCAGCCCGTTGGCATCGAGATAGGACGGCAGCTGCGTCATCAGCGCGTCCCACGCGGCGGTGTCGTTCAGGCCGATGGCTTTCGATGCGCGCTGCTCCAGGCAGGTGAACGGGTAGTTGCGGAACCACTCGCGCACGCCCGGCATGCCGCCCGCCAGCGACGACTGGAAGTTCACCTGCAGCCCGCCGCGCACCTTGCCCGCCGGATCCG
Source organism: Cupriavidus sp. GW821-FHT07C08 (assembly GCF_059419025.1). Classification (NCBI taxonomy): domain Bacteria; kingdom Pseudomonadati; phylum Pseudomonadota; class Betaproteobacteria; order Burkholderiales; family Burkholderiaceae; genus Cupriavidus; species Cupriavidus sp. GW821-FHT07C08. The sequence continues at coordinate 162,927 of NZ_JBWKQZ010000013.1, read as the reverse complement.
CCAGCGCACCCGGCGGCGCCTTGATTGGCACCGACAGCGACGGCGACACCTGCGCCAGCGTGCCCTGCTGCACCGTCACCGGCACCGCCGGCACGATCTGCTGCGACACCTTGATGCGGTCGGCCGCGCCACCCGTGCCCTGCTCGCTCGCCTGCACTTCCCACGTCACCGTGCCGCTGCGCGAGTACGCCAGCAGCGCGGGCGCGGTCACGTCCCAGCCGATCTCGCGCGCTTCGCCGGCAGGGATCTGCACGGTCTGCGCCGGCAGGCTGGTCTCATTGCCGAGCAGCGTGCCGCGCGCGCTGGCCTGCACCGTCATCGCGCGCCTGGTGGTATTGCGCAGCGTGAACATGGCGCGGTAGCGGTCGTCCTCGCGCACCAGCAGCGGCAGGCCGGAAATCACCTGCAGGTCCTGCGTGGCGGCGATGGTGGCGCTGCCCGTGCCGAAGCGGCCGAGGCCGAGGTCCGCCACCGCGACGATGCGGAAGCTGGTCAGCGAATCGTTGAGCGGCACTTCGATACTGGCGCGGCCCTCGGCATCGAGCTGCACGCGCGGGTTCCATACCAGCAGTGTGTCGAACAGCTCGCGCGTGGGGCTCTTGCCGCCGCCGCCGCCCGCCGGCACCGCCTTGCGCCCGTAGTGGCGGCGCCCGATGATTTCCATCTGCGCGGTCGACGTCTCCACGCCGTAGCCGCGCCGCTGCAGCATCGCATCGAGCAGGTCCCAGCTGGTGTTGGGCATCAGTTCCAGCAGCGCCTGGTCCACCGCGGCCAGCGCCACTTCGCCGTTGGCGGCGGGCTTGCCGTCTGGCAGCTTCACCTGGATCGCCACGCGCGCCTTGCCGCGCACCGGATAACTGGCCTTGTCCGGCGTCACGGTAACGTCGAGCCGGTGGCCCGCATTGCCGACGCGGATCTCGGCCAGCCCCAACCGGAAGGCCGGCTTGGACAGGTCCACCAGCGCCGTCGGCGCGGCGTATTCGCGGCCCTCGCTGCGGAACGCGCGCCACCACTCTCCCGGCTGGCGCCAGCCCCAGGTGAAGAACGAATACCAGGGCACCTCATGCAGGCGCCCGCGCAAGGCCAGCACCGACACGTAGACATTGGGCCCCCACTCCGGCTTCACCTGCACGCGCACGGTGGGATCGCTGCCATGCAGCTCGACCACCTGCGTCTGGTAGATGCCCTCGCGCTCCACCGCTACCAGCGCGGTGGCATGGCGGAACGGCATGCGCACCTGGAACACCGCGGTGTCGCCCGGCGCATAGGACTTCTTCTCCGGCAGCAGGTCGATGCGGTCATGGTTCTCGCCGCCGAACCAGAGCTCGCCCTGGCGCGTGACCCAGACTGTCGACGCCGCCTGCGCGGTGCGCCCGTCCTTGTCGCGCGCGCTTGCCACCAGTTCGATCTGGCCGGCCTGCTCAAGCGCCACGTCGCAGCGCGCACGGCCCTGCGCATCGGTGCGGGTCTCGCACACGGTGCCGAGGTCGCGCGTCTCGGAGCGGTTGTCATAGCGGTAGAAGCCGCCCACCACGCGCTTGCGCGCCGAGGTGGTGATGCGTGCCCTCGCGTTGATCTTGACCGGCGCATCCGCCACCGGCTTGCCGTTGACGTCCAGCACCACGCCGTGCACGGCCAGCTTCTGCTTGACCGAGACCCAGCCATCGGTGCGGATGCCGGCCACCACCGCCGCCGGCCACACCGGCACGGTCTGGCGCAGCGTCTGGATCTCGCCGTTGGGGTCGGCAAAGCCGGCTTCGAGCAGCAGGTCGCGCGGGGTTTCAATCTTGGGCAGCTTGCGCAGCGTCACGGTGCCGTTGCCGTTCTTGTCGAGCGTCACCGGCAGCTTGTCGGCGACCAGCTTCTGGCCGTCGGCACTGGCATCGCTCTGCTGGTCCTCATCCATCTCCTCGTCGCCGCTGGCGCTTTCGCGCTGGGCACGCGGCGGATTGAACGAGAACTCGTCATAGCCAGGGAAGCTGACGTATTTGTCGCGCAGCAGCGCGGACACGCGCACGGGCAGCCCGGCCGCGCCGCCGCCGGACAGGTAGTGGATCTCCACGCCGACCGGCAGTTCGGCAGGCGCGACCACGGCCCCCGCCTTGCCAGCCACCTGCAGCGTGCCGGCCAGCACCGGCAAGCGGAATGCCTCGACGCGGAAACTGCCGCTGGTGTAGCTGCGCGCGCCGCCATTGTCCTGCGCGCCATCGCCCTTCTGCGTTTCCAGCTCCACGCTGTAGACCCCCAGCTTGGCCGCCGGCGGCACCTGGAAGGTGCTCTCCGCGCTGCGCCCGCCGGTCGCGGTCTGGCGCCATTGCAGCGGCAGCTCGTAGGTCTGGCCGCTGCCTTCATGGCGGATCACCACGCGCGTGGGCAGCGGGCGGCTGGCTGGCGGCAGGGCAAAGCCCTGCGCGGTCTCGGCACGGATCAGGTGCTTCATCGACACGGTCTCGCCGGCGCGCAGCAGCGTGCGGTCGAAGATGGTGTGGGCGCGCACCGTGGGTGCGGTGCTGGTGTCGGTCGGCACATTGAAGCGCCAGGTCTCGATGCCACGGTTCCAGTCTGACATCACGAAGGCCATGTCGGCCTTGCCGCGCGCCTGCGGATGGCCGACGCCGATGCGGGCCGAGACGAAATAGCCCGACAGCCCGTTCTGGTCGCAGGCGCCTTCGGGCGCGGCCGCCAGCCTGGCAAAGCGCGCCACGCCGCTGGCGTCGGTACGGCCTTCGCCCAGCAGGCGGCCGCTGCAGTCGCGCACCGCCACGGCGGCATCGGCAACCGGCTTGCCGTCGTCCAGCGCGGTGACCCAGGCCAGCCCGCTGCGGCTGCCATCGTCTTCATTGCCGGCACTGCGGCCCAGCTTGAAATGCACGCCCAGGTTGGTAACCAGCGCCGCGGTGCGCACGTACATCGGCGCGCGCTTGCCCAGCAGCGACTCGCCCAGCATCGGCGAGGCGATCTCCACCACATGGAAGCCCGGTTCCGGCAGCGGGATGCCCACCACCTCGAACGGCCGCGGCGCATCGCCCGAAGGCTTGGGCACGGCCAGCTTCTGCACGCCGGGGGCGCGCTCGAGCAGGGACACCGAGCGCGTCTCGATCGACACCGCATTGCGCGGGTTGTTGACGCGATACGGCGAGCGGCCCGCCAGCACGGCGTCGAGCTCGGGCCGGGTATAGCTAGCCTCATGCATGCGGCGCACCAGGCCAAACCATTGCATCACGGCCGTGTCGTCGTCCACGCGCAGCTTCATCACGGTGCCGGCCCTGGCCTGCACGCCGCGCACGGCGAGGTCAGCCTCGACGTTGCGCAGCGTCACCGGCAGCAGCGGCGGGTAGTCGGCCGGCGCCTTGCCGCGCGGCAGCTCGCCGAAGCGTTCCACCACGCCAAACGGCGCCGCGGCAAACTTGGCCAGCGGCGGCATCGATGCGGTCGCCACCTTGAGCGGGAACAGGTCGGCATTGGCCAGCGTGCGGCCGCTGTCGTCCTTCAGGTTGCGCGGCACTTCGATGGTGAACTGGGCCTTCTCCGCGAACGGCGCGGCAAAGGTCAGCGCGCTGACGCTGGCGTCCGGCGCCAGGTTGGGATCGAATTGCGGGGCGCGCGGGCCGGACGGCGTCTTCAGCACCACGCTCTCGGCCAGTTTGCGCGGCACCGGCGAGGAGAAGCTGACCGACATCGGCCGCAGCGGCGTGCACGGCGACTGCGCGTGTTCACGCTCGCAGCTGAAGCTGGCGGTGAAGGGCTCGCGCACGGTGTAGTCAAAGCGGCGCTCGTCGCGCGTAGCCACGCCGGAGGGCGTGGCAATGCCCGCGCCCAGCACCAGCTGCACCCGCGCCGCGGCCGGCAGCCGCTGCTGGCAGGCAAGCAGGTGCACGGCATCTGGCGCCTGCTTGGCAATGCGTTCCCAGTGGATGGCATCGAGCACGGCATCGCGCTCCTTGCCGGCGAGCAGGCGCACCGGGATGCGCTCGCCCAGCCCCTGCGCCTGGCACCAGGCATGTTCGCGCACCGAGGCCGCGGTGGCGGCGCCATTGAAGCGTAGCGCAAAGACCTGGTCTTCCTCGATCTCGCCGCCCGCAGGCCGGCTGGAGACGACCGTCGGGCCGCCGGTCTCGAACCGGTACTCCGGGCGGCCGGCATAGGCGGTGCCGGCCACGCTGCGCAGGCCGGTACGCATGCGCACGGTGCAGCGCACCCCCGGCGGCAGGTCGCTGGCAAAGTCGTAGACCCAGTTCTTCGCATCGATCCAGCGCGCCTGCCCGCCGGTGCCGGCACCGGTGCAGGAAACCGCCGCGGGCGCGGTGGCCTGGACGTCGCCCATCGGCACCATGGCCTCGTCGAAGCGGATCGCCACCTGCCTGACCTGCCCGACCGTGCCTTCGGGGGAGAAGCGCGTCACCTGCGCGGCCTGCGCGCCGCCGGCTGCCAGGACTCCAAGCGTGGCCACCAGGGCCAGGACTGCACGCGGCGCATGCGATTGCATTGGCAACCTGCCAAGACCCCGATCGGCTCGGGCGACGATTCCCTTCATCCTGCCATCCTCCGTTCCCGCCACGTTTGCGGCACCCGGCGAGGGTGACACGCACGCCACAGGAGCGCAAGACCGGCACGCAAACCTGCAACGCGCCGCAGGAAAAGTTTTAGCGCAGGTGCGACAGCGGCAAGGGCCCGTCGCATTTGATGGCGGTCAGCACGATATTCGAACGCACGCTTTCCACACCGGGCACGCGCATCAGCCGCTTCATGGTGAATTCGGCCAGCGTGGGCAGGTCTGGCACGACCACGCGGATCAGGTAGTCAGCCTCGCCGGCCACCGAATAGCACTCCTGCACCTCTTCCAGCAACAGGATCTCTTCGCGGAAGCGTTCGATGATGGTGTCGGCATGGTGGGCCAGCTTGACGCTGATAAAGACCATCACCCCCAGGCCCAGCGCCTGCGAGGACAGGTTGACGCGGTAGCCGGTGATGACGCCGTCGGCTTCCAGCCGCGCCAGCCGGCGCCCGACCTGGCTGGGCGACAGGTGCACGCGTTCGGCCAGTTGCTGGTGAGTGGTGCGGCCGTCGGCCTGCAGGACGGCCAGCAGCGCGAGGTCGAAGGGGTCCAGGGAGACGCCGGAGGCAGCCATACACAAATCCCGCAATCTTTATTGGAACGATGCACATTATATGCGCCACCACACCAAAACAAGCGGATTTTGCGGCCTTTCTGCGCGCTCGGCTGTCTAAACTACGCAGTAAATCCGCATTCATGCTGCCGCCGATGCAGCAAGCACGCATTACAAGGAGACGCGCACCATGTCCATCGCCACGGCCACCGAAGCCCCCGGCGCCTTTCAGGGCACCCTGACCGACAAGCTCAAGGAACAGTTCGACGCCGGCCTGCTGTCCGGCCAGGAACTGCGCCCGGACTTCACCATCGCCCAGCCGGTGCACCGCTACACCAGCACCGACCACGCCATCTGGCGCAAGCTGTACGAGCGCCAGGCCGCGATGCTGCAGGGCCGTGTCAGCGATGAATTCCTGCAGGGCCTGGCCACGCTGGGCATGGACAAGGACCGCGTCCCCGATTTCGACCAGCTCAACGAAACCCTGATGCGCGCCACCGGCTGGCAAGTCGTGGCCGTGCCCGGCCTGGTGCCGGACCAGGTGTTCTTCGAGCACCTGGCCAACCGCCGCTTCCCGGCCAGCTGGTGGATGCGCAAGCCCGAGCAGCTGGACTACCTGCAGGAGCCGGACTGCTTCCACGACGTGTTCGGCCATGTGCCGCTCTTGATCAACCCGGTCTTTGCCGACTATATGGAGGCCTACGGCAAGGGCGGCCTGAAGGCGGCCGGGCTGGGCGCGCTGGACATGCTGTCGCGGCTGTACTGGTACACGGTGGAATTCGGCCTGATCCGCACCCCGCAGGGCCTGCGCATCTACGGCGCGGGCATCCTGTCGAGCCAGGGCGAGTCGATCTACAGCCTGGATTCGGCCAGCCCCAACCGGATCGGCTTCGATGTGCGCCGCATCATGCGCACGCGCTACCGCATCGACACCTTCCAGAAGACCTACTTCGTGATCGACAGTTTCGAACAGCTGTTCGACGCCACCCGGCCGGACTTTGCGCCGCTGTACGAAGAACTGCGTGCGCTGCCGACGCTGGGCGCGGGCGACGTGGCGCCGGGCGACCAGGTGCTCAATGTCGGCACCCGCGAAGGCTGGGCCGACACCGAAGACATCTGATCCGGCCCTCGCCGGCAAACCCGGCGCGCCCTGCCCCGCTTCCCGCTTTGTGAAACAATGCCGGCATGCCCGCCGCCACGGCGCGGGCGGGCCGGCTGTCCGCATTGATTTGCGGCCTTCGTTTTCGTTACGACCAGATCGAGCCCCCTATGACTCCGCTTTCCCCGCAAGCCCGTGCCACGCTGCTGGCAGACCTGCCCGGCTGGACCACCGTCCCGGACCGCGACGCGATCTTCAAGCGCTTCACCTTCCATGACTTCAATGCCGCCTTCGGCTTCATGACCCGCGTGGCGATCCAGGCCGAGAAGGCCGACCACCACCCGGAATGGTTCAACGTCTACAACCGGGTCGACATCACGCTGTCCACGCACGATGCCAACGGCCTGACCCAGCGCGACATCGACCTGGCCCACTTCATCGAGCGCGCCGCCGACGCGGTGACCGACTAAGCGCGGGCGCGGCGGCAGCGCCGTATCGGCCAGCTGTAGGCAATCCGTAAGGAACCGGGGGCCCGCGCCTAGTACAATCTGCGGCAGGCCCGCACCTTCCGTGTGCGCCAAGAGGCCTTCCCTCCAGCCATGCCCAACTTCCTGCCCGAGCTGCCGCCATGCGTATCCTGCTGATCGAGGACGACCGCCAGATTGCCAGCGGCGTCGAAGCCGGCCTGTCCCGTGCCGGCCACCAGGTGCGCGTCGTCCACGACGGCGTCTATGCCACCGAACACCTGCTGCGCGAGCAGCACGACCTGGTCATCCTGGACCTGGGCCTGCCCGGCATCGACGGCATGACCCTGCTGGCGCGCTACCGCGCCCGCAACCGCACCACCCCGGTCATCATCCTGACCGCGCGCGACGAGCTGGAAGACAAGCTCTCGGGGCTGAACGCCGGCGCCGACGACTACCTGATCAAACCCTTCGCCCTGCCCGAGCTGGAAGCCCGCGTGCGCGTGCTGCTGCGCCGCAGCCAGCAGGGCGAGGCCGCACCCGAGCGCGACGTGCGCCTGGGGCGCCTGCGGCTGTCGGGCAACGACCGCCGCATGTTTATCGACGCCCGCCCGCTGGAGCTGTCGCCGCGCGAGTTCGCGGTGCTGGAACTGCTGCTGCAGCGCCAGGGCCGCGTGGTCAGCAAGGCGCAGCTCCAGGACCACCTGGCCACCTTTGCCCACCCCGCCGGCGAAGGCGGCGATACTGTGGGCGACACCGCGATCGAGGTCTATGTGCACCGCGTGCGCAAGAAGCTCGAGGACAGCGATGTCGAGATCGTCACCGTGCGCGGCTTCGGCTACCTGCTGCAGATCCGCGCCGGACAATGAAACCGCTCCGGCCGCCGCGGTTATCCGACACGCGGCCCTGTCCTTCGGCCTAGCCGGCAATGTGGCCTCGCTCCCGCACCTCCTCCCGGATTTCCTGGCGCACGGCCTCCCGCATCGCCACGCGGAACGTGCCCCCATCTTCCGCCACGGCTGACGCCGCGGGCGCCACCCCTGCGCCTGCAGCGACGCGCCAGGCCTCCCGCCCCGGCTCCAACATCAGCCTGCGCGCGCACCTGCTGCGCGCACTGGCCACGCCACTGTTTGCGCTGGTGCTGACCAGCGGCTCGCTGTCGTACTGGCTGGCGGCGCACTACACCACGCAGGTGTTCGACCGCGCGCTGTATGGCGTGGCCAACAATATCGCCCAGCAGATCCGCATCGCCGGCCCGCGCCTGGAGCAGGACATCCCGATGATCGCGCAGACGCTGGTCGAGGCCGAGGGCACCGACCGCATCTACTGGCGCATCCACGGCCCCGACGGGCTGATCGGCGGCATGGACACCTGGCTGGGCTACGGCACCGGCCAGACCACGCTGCACGACGCGCGCCTGTTCTACGCCTGGTTCAGCGGCCGCCAGGTGCGCGCGGTGCGGCTGCCGGTGATGCTGCCCAGCGCCGCGGTGGACGAACTCGGCACCAGCGAGGCCGGCAAAGCCGCGCGCGGGCCCATCGTGGTGGAGGTGGCGGAGCTGCTGGACCGGCGCGAGACCGCCGCCAACGAGATCCTGCTGTCGGTGTCGGTGCCGCTGATCCTGCTGCTGCTGGTCGGCAGCCTGATCCTGTCGCACGTGCTCAAGGAAGAGCTGGTGCCGCTGCAGATCCTGGCCGACAAGCTCAACCGGCAGACTGCCCGCTCGCTCGCCGCGCTGGACGAGACCCAAGTCCCGGCCGAGGTGGCGCCACTGATCCGCGGCCTCAATGCGCTGCTGGCGCGGCTGCGCGACGCGCTCGACGCGCAGCGCAAGTTCATTGCCGATGCGGCGCACCAGCTGCGCACGCCGCTGACCGCGGTCAAGCTGCATGCCGACCGGGCCCAGGAAGCCGATTCGCTGGAAGTCGCCCGGCATGCGCTGCGCGAGGTGCAGACCGCCGCTGACCGCGCGGTGCGGCTGTCCAACCAGCTGCTGTCGCTGGCGCGCGCCGAGCCCGGGCTGTCGCTGGAGCGTCTCGGTCCGGTGGAACACTTCGACCTGGCCGAGCTGGCCTTCGAGATCGGCGCCGAATGGGTGCCGCAGGCGCTGGCGCAACGCATCGACCTGGGCTTCGAGATCCTGCCCGGCCCCACCTTCACCGGCGGCGCGCCCGCCGTGGTGCGCGGCAACCGGCTGCTGATGCGCGAGGCCCTGTCCAACCTGATCGACAACGCGGTGAAGTACGTGCCCGCGGGCGGGCGCATCACGGTGCGCGCCGGCGGCGAGGCCATGGGTCACCGCGGCATGGCGGTGGTGATGGTGGAAGACAATGGCCCCGGCATCCCGCCGCAGCGGCGCGAGGAAGTCTTCAAGCGCTTCTTCCGCGGCGACCGCGCCCCCGAGCCGGGCGGCGGGCGGGCGGCCCACAGCGGCGGCGCCGGGCTGGGGCTGGCCATCGTCCATGAGATCGTGACGCTGCACCAGGGCACTATCCGCATCGAGGACGTGCCGCCGGTGCCGGGTGCGGCTGGCGATGCACCGGCCGCGGGCGGCGCGCCGGAACGGCGGCCGACCATGCGCTTCGTGATCCGGATCCCCTGCGAACCGCCAGGATCGGTGGCCTGAACCCGCTGCTGCGCTGGCGGCGGCGCGGGTCGAGACGCGCGCTTTACTTGTCCTTCTTCTTCTTTTCCTTCGGCGCCAGCATGGTGCCGCGGCATTGCGGGCTGCCGCAGCGGCACTCGAACTCTTTCTTCAGCTTGGCCGTATAGCGCGCGTCAATGACCAGGCCGTAGTCATAGAACAGTTCCTCGCCCTGGGCGATATCGCGCAGCGCGTGGATAAACACGCGGCCCTTCTTCTCGCGCGCCTCGCAGTTGGGTTCGCAGGCATGGTTGATCCAGCGCGCGCGGTTGCCGCCGTACTTGGCGTCGATCACGCTGCCGTCGTCCAGGCTGAAGTAGAAAGTGTGGTTGGGATCGCTGGGATCGTGCGGATGACGCTCCAGCGCCTTCTTCCACGAAATGTGCTCGCCCTTGTACTCGATCACGCGTTCGCCTTCGGTAATCGGGCCGATCGCATAGACGCCCTTGCCGTGCACGCCTGACTGGCGCACCTCGATCCGGTCGCTCGCCGTCTTCTTCCTGCCCTCGCCTGCTGCCTTGCGCTTTGCCTTGTCCGCCATTTGCCTTTCCGTGCTCGTCGCCTGTTGTGCCTGAGTGGCCCGCCGTGCCGGCCGTTCCGGCGCGATCGGGGATGATACCGGTGCAACCGTGACACGTATACGCAACGCCCTTTTTCCGGCGCCCGCACCGTATACGCCTTTGGGTGCAGTCGACAGGTATACGCCCCCCCCCCGTTTACACCCCAGCCGCGACGCGCGTTTACCTGCGCGTATGTGGATAACCCCGCCCGGAACTGTGGACAAGCACGCGGAATGGATGTGGGCTGCCTGGGGCTGGCATGGGGATGCCTCAGGCATAAGTCGGAGGGGGTTCGGCGCCGGCCTCGCCCATCGGGCTGAGTCATCCACCTCGGCCAACATTGGATACGACCACTTCTCGTTTACGTAAACCTTTGAAGCGAAAGACGTTTACGCGGTTTTCCACAGCGGTGGCGGGTGTTTACCTACTACTACTATTTGTATACATGAAAGAAAAAGGTAAACCGAAAGAACGAGCCAGGCACGTCAGCGAAAGAAGGCCCCGAAAGGCTTCATCCGAATGGCCGGGGCCGTAAACGTCGCGATAGCGCGAGACTTGGTGGTTTTGGATTGGATCGGGGGCGTATACCTTGGGCGTATACGCCCAATCACACCAGCTTGCGCGTATACGCTGGCGACAGGATCTGGAGCCGGGCCGTAAATGATCCCCAAGGCGCCATGCATGCGCCGAATAGCCGCGAGCTTCGCCGCCAGGCCCGTGATCCGACAGCATGCAACATAGTGCAGTTTGCGCATCCGAGGCTCCCAGAACGCCTGCAAGCGCTTCTGGCCGACGCTGGCTCTCCAGCCCTGTCCAATACGCCTGAGCGTGCACAGAGGGCCTCTGAGAGCCTCTGGCGAGGGATGGGCAAGGGAATGTCCTCAGTCGCGTTGCACGAACCCCGGTGCCCTGCCCTGTCACCTTAGGGCGTTTTCGTCACCTTCCGCCACTAGCCATGGCTGCACCCGGCTGCGTCGATTTGCCGCGAAGCCCAGCCTGGCGCGGCCTCGCGGAAACTGCCAGGTAACAATCTGTTCCCGGTGCGCCTTGTCCGACACGGTATCATGTGGCCCGCGGCGTCTTTGCCGGAGCGGTGCCAGCCAGGCCGCCCGGCATGCGGACGCCTGTGTTTTATCAACTCGATACGGAGTGAAGCATGACGAAAACCGAACTGATCGACGCTATCGCAGCCGGGGTGGACGGTCTGACCAAGGCCAAGGCAGAACAGGCACTGAACGTGACCCTGTCGGCCATCATGGACGCAGTGGCCAAGGGCGACACGCTGAGCCTCATCGGCTTTGGCACGTTCAGCAAGGGCGAGCGTGGCGAGCGCATGGCGCGCAACCCGCGTACCGGCGAAGAAATCAAGGTCGAAGCAGCCAAGACCGTGAAGTTCAAGGCTGGCCAGAAGTTCAAGGACGCTGTCAACCAGTGAGCCTGACGGGCTGCACTGCAGGGCCCGAATTGTCAGACCCCGCCATGCCGCCGCCCGGTGCCCGAGGGCGCAGGCGAGCGCCAGGCGGGGGACGTTATCCACAGCGGTAAGCTGATCTTCTGCAGTATCCGCCGCATCGCTGAATCCGCCATCGGGGCGATCGCGCGCGAAGTCTTCCAACAGGCGTCCAGCCGTGGCCTTGACAGGTCGGACCGGGTGCCGTGCCACATGGGGCCTCCATGCTCGCCCATCCGCCGCGCAGCAGATCTCCACAGCGTTATGCACAGCGCTTTCCACAGTTGGTTCCACAGCTTTCTCCACAGGCTGCGGGCACCATGCGCGCGGCTTGCGTCGCCGTGGCGCTGGCATTGCTGAGTGCCTGCACCACCGTCAGCGAGCCGGTGCGGCCGCAGGCGCACGCCCTGCCCGACACCGAAAGGCCGGTGACGCGCCCGGGCGCCACGCCGCGCGAACGCATCGTCGAGATCGCCACGCAGGAATGGGCCCGCTGGGGCGGGCAGGTGGTGCGGCTGGGCCGGGACGACACGTCCTGCGTCACCTACAGCCCGGTGCCCGCGCCGGAGCTGCCTGCGCCACTGCCAGGGATCCCGGAGGCCCAGCCAGCGTCCACCGCAGAGGCAGCCGGGGCACCCGCTGCCGCCACCACCGACACCGAATCAAAAACCAACGGCAATCCGCCACCCGCTGCCAGCTGCCTGTCCTTTCCGGACGGCACCGGCATGGAAGCCACGCCCCTGGGCTGCTCGCTGGCGCGCCGCTACTGGGGCATCGTCGGCGAAGCGCCCAGTTGCCGGCAGGTGACGCAGGGGTCCTGGGCCTGGTCGGCGGTGTTTATCTCATGGGTGCTGCGCAAGGCGGGGCTGGACGAGCGCCAGTTCCTGACCGGGCAGTCGCACTCGATGTATGTGGTCGATGCCCGCGACGGCATCCTGCCCAGGCCGGCCTTCCATATCGAGCCCGTCCCCGCCATGCCCCGCCCCGGCGATATCATTTGCGCCGGGCGCGGGCGCGACCGCTATCTCGAGGACATCGCCGAAATCGGCTTCGGCACCACGCCCATGCACTGCGACATCGTGGTCGGCGTGGATCCGGCCACGCGCACGGTGCGTGCCATCGGCGGCAATGTCCAGCAGTCGGTGTCGATGGAGGAGATCGAGCTGGGCGATTCGGGCCGGCTCGACGGCGTCACCAATTCGCATATGCCGTGGCTGCTGGTGATGCGCAACGATCTGCAGTAGCTGGTTTATTGATGCCATTTATCAAGACATCATTATCTCAAGCTGCTTGATTATTCGCAGGAATAGTCCTGCGATCAGTCGAACAGTTCCAGCTGCGACGTGTTCCGGTCGCTGGTCCCTACCCCCACCCCCAGCAGCCGCACCGGCAAGCCCCGGCGCGCATGGCCCTCGGCCAGCAGGCGCGCGTAGACGGCGCGGTCCGGCGCGTGGCCGCGGCATTCCACCGTGGTCTGGCGGAAGTCAGAGAAGCGTAGCTTCACGGTCAGCTTGTCGATGGTGTCGTGTGCCTGTGCCCGGTCAATGCGGGCTTCGAGCATGGCGACGAGCGGTTCCAGCTCGGCCATGCAGGCCTGCAGGTCGGGCAGGTCGTCGGCATAGGTCTCTTCCACGCTGATCGACTTGCGCTCGCGCTCGGGCGTGACCTCGCGCTCGTCGACGCCGCGGCACAGCTTGTAGAGCCGCGCCCCGAAGACACCGAACTCGCGGTGCAGCCGGTCCGGCGACCACGGCCGCAGGTCGCCGCAGGTCTCGGCACCCAGGCGCCGCAGCTTGGCCGCGGTGACCTTGCCCACGCCGTGGATGCGCTCCACCGGCAGCGCGGCGACAAAGCCATCGACCGCCGCCGGCTTGACCACGAACAGCCCGTCGGGCTTGTTCCAGTCGCTGGCGATCTTGGCCACGAACTTGCTCGGCCCCACCCCGGCCGATACCGTCACGCCCACTTCATCGCGCACACGCTGGCGGATTTCCTCGGCGATGCGGGTGGCGCTGCCGGCGTGGCGGGTGCACAGGCTCACGTCCAGGTAGGCCTCGTCCAGCGACAGCGGTTCGACCAGCGCGGTGTATTCGCGATAGATCGCGAAGATCTGGCGCGAGACCTCGCGGTACTTGTCCATTGCCGGGCGCACGATCAGCAGGTCCGGGCAACGCTTGAGCGCCTGTGCCGATGGCATCGCCGAACGCACGCCAAAGGCGCGCGCTTCATAGTTGCAGGTGGCAATCACCCCGCGCCGGTCGGGCGAGCCGCCCACGGCCATCGGGCGGCCGCGCAGCGACGGCTCGTCGCGCATCTCGACCGAGGCGTAGAAACAGTCGCAGTCGCAATGAATGATCTTGCGCTGGACCGCGGGCGTGGCATCAGGCGGGGCAGACATGGTGGCCAGGCACCGTATCGGTTATCCGTGCGATGAATGAAATCGTTTGATTTTCAGCTGGCTTCATTGATGGACTGGATGGCTGCGGGCTTCTGCCGCGTATTCATCCATAGCCCCTCGGCCGCATATAAGGCCAGCGACAGCCAGATCAGCGCGTAGCCGACCTGCTTCTGCACCGGGAACGGTTCGTTCCACAGCCATACGCCCAGCAGCAGCTGCAGCGTCGGCCCGGTGTACTGCAGCAGGCCCAGCAGCGACAGCGGAATGCGCCGCGCGCCGGCGGCAAAGAACAGCAGCGGCACCGCCGTCACCGGCCCGGCCAGCAGCAGCAGCCACTGCGTACCCGGCGCTGCGTGGGTGAAGCTGTCCTGGCCGGTGGCGAACAGCCAGGCCAGCGCCGCCGCGGCCAGCGGGAACAGCAGCAGCGTCTCCAGCGACAGCCCTTCCAACGCACCCAGCGCACCGGTCTTGCGCAGCAGGCCATAGCCGCCGAAGCTGGCCGCCAGCCCCAGCGCGATCCACGGCAGCTGGCCTGCTGCCACCGTCAGCCAGGCCACCCCGGCCGCGGCGACCGCGATCGACAGCCATTGCACCAGGCGCAGCCGCTCGTGCAGGAACACCACGCCCAGCAGCACGCTGAACAGCGGGTTGATGAAGTAGCCCAGGCTGGCATCGACCACGCGGTTGGCCGACACCGCCCAGATATAGAGAAACCAGTTGCCGCACAGCAGCGCCGCGCTGGCCGCAAACGACAGCAGCAGGCGCCGGTCGTGCAACACCTTGCCGAGCCATCCCCACTGGCGCCGCCAGGTCAGGATCAGCCCGAGGAAGACCAGCGACCACACCATCCGGTGCAGCAGGATCTCCAGCGGCGCAATACCGGGCAGCGATTTGATATAGAGCGGGAGCAGCCCCCAGATGACGTAGGCCAGGAGGGCGTAGAGAATGCCGAGTTGCATAGGGATTTCCGGTAGATGCCGGCGATTCTACCGGCGCCGCGCGATCCCCGCCCGGCGGGCGCCCGCCTGCGGTGGCGAACAAAAAACCCCATGCTCCCGAGGGAACATGGGGCTTGCGGCAGACCCCGGGCGGCCCGGGGCGGGCGTCCCGCTTACAGCTTGCGTGCGAAGCTGAACTGCGAGAAGGCCTGCTCGGCCACGTTGAACCAGGCGGCCTCGTTGTTGCGGAACACGCGCCAGTCGTCGTAGATCTTCTTGAACGATGGGTTCTTGGCGGTTTCGTCGGCGAAGGCTTCCTGGGTCGCCTTGAAGCACGCTTCCATGATTTCCTTGGAGAACGGGCGCAGCTTGACGCCGTTTTCCAGCAGGCGGGCCAGCGCCTGCGGGTTGACCGTGTCGTACTTGGCCATCATGTTGGTGTGCGCCTCGATGGTGGCAGTTTCCAGCGCGCGCTTGTACAGCGCCGGCAGCTTCGCGTATTCGGTGGCCGAGGCGTAGAACGACAGCTGCGCGCTGCCTTCCCACCAGCCCGGGTAGTAGTAGTACGGCGCCACCTTGTAGAAGCCCAGCTTCTCGTCATCGTACGGGCCCACCCACTCGGCCGCGTCGATGGTGCCTTTTTCCAGCGCGGGGTAGATGTCGCCGCCGGCGATCTGCTGCGGCACCACGCCCAGGCGCGACAGCACCACGCCGGCAAAGCCGGCGATGCGGTACTTCAGGCCCTGCAGGTCGGCCACGGTCTTGATTTCCTTGCGGAACCAGCCGCCCATCTGCGCATTGGTGTTGCCGCCCAGGAAGTTGACGACGTTGTATTCCTTGAAGAACTCGCGCATCAGCTTCATGCCGTTGCCCTGCAGCATCCAGGCGTTCTGCTGGCGTGCGGTCAGGCCGAACGGGACGGTGGTGTCAAAGCACAGCGTCGGGTTCTTGCCGAAGTAGTAGTAGCCGGCGGTGTGGCCGATCTGCACGGTGTTGTTCTGCACCGCATCCAGCACCTGCAGGCCCGGCACGACTTCACCGGCGGCAAAGACCTTGATGTTGAACTTGCCGTCGGTCAGTTCCTTGACGCGGGCCGACAGCAGTTCGGCACCGCCGAAGATGGTGTCGAGCGACTTGGGGAAGCTCGAGGCCAGGCGCCATTCCACGGCCGGGTTGCTGCCGACCACGGCCGGCGCTGCCGGGCCGCTGGCGGCGGCAGGCGCTGCCTTCTCTTCACCCTTGCCGCACGCGGCCAGTGCCCCGGTGGCGGCCACGGCCGACGCTTTCAACAGAAAGGAACGACGTTCCATCTCCACTTCTCCTCTTATAGATATTGATTCGGATGCAGGCTCGCGGCTTGCATGATGCCGCGCGCCGGACCGTGACGCACCAGCCGCCGGGGTACGGCGGCCTGCGCAACGCTGTGCCTGTTACGAACGGGCACGGCGGCGTGCCCCGCATGCCGGGCGCCGGACGCGGGCCACGGTAAAGGTGTCTTACCCGAAAGAGTAGGGTAGGGACGAAGGTCATTGCTGACCTGTCCCCCCCTAGGAACCGTACGTGCGAGTTTCCCCGCATACGGCTCGGATCGCACTAAATGCCCCTCTCGGACACCGGCTTCACAACAGTTCTACCTTGGTAATGCACTTGCCTGTGACAGTTCGGATGCAACAGTACGCGATTCCCTAGTGCATCGGAACCCCCGAGTATGCGAGGTTCGATGTGATGATCTTCCCATCCTGTTTCCTTGGTTATCTTGCACTGACACACCGCGCACAAGCCTTGCTGGGATAAATACAACTTGATCCACTGCTTACGGTGCGCCATGTTTTCCAACATACGCTCTTGCCGCAGCTTCTCGCCGTACCGCTCCTGCATTGGATCGAAGGGATTGTAGTCCCCCCGAATCTTCTTGTGCCGCCGAATTGGCGTGCTGGACAGCGAATACAACTCCGTCCAACCTTCACTGCCTTTGCCGCTCACGAACTTGGTACCAAACACCCAATTTCGTTCGCCGACGGTAGCGAAGTATTTCTTCCGCACCCATTCGACGGACTTATGTGGATGTCGCCGCTTTGCCCACCGTCGTAGAGCGTTGAATATTTCATGCTCCACGCGGGCGAACATCGCTTTTGCCACCACTGGACTGTGATACTGAGCCCAGCCCCTTAGCATCGGGTTTAACAGTCGTATTAGATCCGACTGCTCCGCCGTCTTGTTGGTGCTGATGACCGCCTTCACCTCGCGATAGAACGCTTGCGCGTTTTTCTTGCTTGGCTTGATGAGCAGTGTTCCCGAGTACTTCCGGAAATTCCACCCTAGGAAGTCAAAGCCCTCAGCGATGCTGACGATCCGCGTTTTCTCCGTCGATAGCGTCAGCCCCCGTACTGCAAGGAACTGTTCTACCCACGGCTTCACCTCGTTCGCTAGGATCTCCGGCGTATCGCCGGTGATGACGAAGTCGTCCGCGTAACGCACAACGTTCACTTTAAGCCTCTTCGCCTTGGTCGCTCCCCGCTTCGCTCCGAGGAACTTATTGAGTTGCGTTTCCAAGCCGTTCAGCGCCACATTTGCCAGAGTCGGGGAAATGATGCCTCCCTGTGGTGTTCCGGCTTCGGTCGCCTGAAGCTGGCCTTGAAATACCACGCCAGCTTTCAACCACTTCCGAAGGATTGCTTTGTCCATAGGGACATTGCTCTCCAGCCAGTCGTGACTGATATGGTCAAAGCATCCTTTGATGTCTGCTTCCAGTACCCATTGGGCCGAGGTCCGCTGGGATAGGGATACAAACAACTGGGACATGGCATCCGCCGTGGATCGATTAATCCGGAACCCATAAGAATTCGGATCACTCGTCCCTTCGGACACCGGCTCCAGTGCCAGCAGATACAGCGCCTGCATGGCTCTATCCAACATGGTTGGGATGCCCAGAGGCCGTTCCTTCCCGTTGGCTTTTGGGATATAGACCCTCCGTAATGGCAGTGGCCTGTACCCTCGACGCTTCAACCTCCCAATGGCTTCCCATCGGGCTTCAGACGTTTTCCACTTTTCGCGATCGACACCGGCCGTTCGCTTACCTTGGTTCATTGTCACTCGTCGTACCGCCAATGCTTTTGCGGAAAACGAGCGGGTTAGGGACCGTTGCAGGGCTTTCACCCTTCGCCAATCCCCGTCCTGTGTTGCCTTCGCAATTCGAATCTGCATCTCTCGGACGTTCCGCTCCACGCGGCGCCAATCAATGGCGCCCCAGGTTTGCGGCACGCCGGAGAGCGCAGATTCATCCTTGCGGATCAATGCTTCCATGCTGCTCTCCTATCTTGGGGATCTTCCCCAACATCAAGAGACAGCACGCCCCTTGAGGGACGTGTTGCCCCTCAAGGGAAGAAAAATTTAAACAAGCGAGATCAGTCAGCCGTCCTGCGACGTTTGACCAGTTGGAAGTCTGCCCGCTTTCGCGTGGGATGATGTTTCAATCCCTATCCGAGCCATTACAGTCCGGCGTTCGCTTTTTCCAACATCCCATACCCGCACAGCCAACAGCGTTCCTTACGGTTCGCCTGCCTGAGCCAAAAACTTCGCTCCGGCAGCCATACGGGCTTACCACGTTCCCCGCGCATTACACGACTGGGTTAGGGTCTGCCTTTCCGCCGGTGGTCATCGTGGCGACGTGTCCCAAGGCTTGAGTAGGACAACCGACCACACACCTTTTGGTTAATGCCTAGCAGCAGCTTTGGCATCTCAATCGTTACGACGTTTATCAGCAGTTCACTTACGTTACCCATGCCAGTCAGCCTAGCGCCTCAACCCCGTTGCTGCTCGGAGCATCTACCGTCCTGTCTCACGACCTGATGGCACCCTTTCGGGGGCTACATTGTCAGGAGAGCTTCACACCCCACCGTTACCAGTGACGCATGTCTCCCTAGGCTACTGCTAGTCGCATAGCAGGTTCTCTATCGTGTAACCCTTTCGGGCATATCCGACCGAACCATAATGCACGGAGCTACCGCTCCGGGACCTCACTTACCTACCACTGTGCTCCTATGCAAGCGAGCGCTTGACGGCATCGGTCGCTCTTGCGAGCGCTGGCTGCCGTCCCAAAGAACGTAGCGCCGTTCTATCCAGAACGGTTTGAACGCTATGTTGCGGCGATACAACGGGTTTTCCGCTGTTTGACCGCATACACCCTCCGTTAGGGGGATGTCTACAGAGAACTCGCCCAAAGGCGAGCGTCCCCGCCCTTGGGCAATGGCTGGAAATCCATCCAGCAGAAAGCAAGCCGCGAGTTGGCCACTGTTCCGGCTTCCTCACAACACATCGGACTCCCCTAGCCGTTCGGCCGGGTTTGTCTAAGCAAGTAATGGTCGAGATTGGACGGTTCGGGCCGAGGCCCTCTCCTTGTCTCGACAAGGTCGATGCTCCTTACGTTGGAGCTACCCGGACACGAGAATGCGTGTCGCACCAAGCCAGCCGATTATAGCGGTGGCTCTTTCGCCACGGGGTACCGTGCAAGTGCGGGTTTTCGCTAGTCAATCGCGCCATATCCGGGGGTTTTTCGCATTGTGAGACAGCGCACGGTGTGATGGATTTTGTAACCCGGCTTGCGGTCAAATGGGTCGGCTGATAAAAAACAGTCCCGCCTCCGGAGCCCTTGCCTGCTCCGGCCATCATTGTTGCTTGCCTGAATTGCTGTCCGAATTGCCGCCAGTCTCCCGTCTGATCCCCGCCACACCGCCTTGTCCCGGCCCTGCCGGACGCGGTGGCCTGCCCCTGCGCCGCCTCGGTTTTGCCGTGCTGGCCGCGTGGGGGCTGGTCGCGTGCGCGCAGACCGGGGATGCGACCACCAGTGCCGCCACGCCGCCGCCCCGCATCGAACCGCGGCCGGCGGTGCCGCCGGTGGTGACCGCGGGTCCGGCGCAAGCCGCCCGGCCTGCCACGCTGGCCACAGCAGGCACGGAGGACCCGCTGGCGGCGCTGATCGCCGGCAACGCAGCATCCGCGGCCAGCGTGACCGTGCCAGCGGCACCGGCGCCAGGCATCACGGGCGAGCCGGCGGCCCAGCGTGCCGTGCAGCCTGACGGCAGCGCGTCGGCGACCCTGGCCGGTACCAGCCCGGCTGCCGACCCCGACTTCGTCGGCCCGCCCGAACCGCCACCCCAGCCGCCGCCGCCACTGGTGCTGTTCCCGCCCCGGCTCGGCCAGTTCCAGGCCGAGGCGCCCGCCCAGCCGGCGGACAGCGCCACCGGTGACACACCGCCGGATGCCCCGCCGGTACTGCACTCGCAGCTGCCCGCCGAAGACCCCGCCGGGGATTCGGTGTGGCGCCTCGGCTACAGCGGCCGCGCCGCGGCCGAGGAACGTCCGGCCACCATGCGCGCCTGCCCCGGCGGCGCGCTCTCCACCGGCATCGGCAACGGCCTGGCCTGCCGCAGCGCCGGCGAGGTCAAGATCCGCGAATCGGTGCTGGACCTGGACGGCGGCGCGCAGGTGATGCTGATCGCGCAGGCGCGCGGCACCGACGCCACCACGGTCAATGGCCGCCCCGCGGCGATCGATCCCTATGCCCTGGTGCCGCAGTTCTATACCGCCGTCAGCGGCCTGGCGGTGCTGGACGGCGCCACCATGTGGGCTGGCCGGCGCGACAATGCGCCGTTCCTGCTGTCGTCCGGCCTGCTGCCGCCCAATTCCACGGCGATGCGCTTCGGCGTGGACAACGCCAAGGTGATCGGCGATATCGGCCTGAGCTACCAGTACACCGCGCGCGCCGACCAGAACGGCCAGAACCTGCCCAGCTACCACTCGCTGCGCACCGCGCCCATCAACACCAATGAACAGGGTTCGATCCAGATTGGCTTCACGCGGGTGGAGGCGCAGCCGCTGGTGCAAGACCCCGGCGGTGCATGGTGGGCGTCTGCATTGCACGAGCAGAAAGGCGTGCTGTTCGGCACCAACCGGCTCGGGGTGCAGTTCGGATCGGGATCGCGCAACGCCATGGCCGGCTACACCGGCATGGGACCGGCGCTGTCGCGCACGCGCGTGGCAGAATCGATGGAATGGAAGGGCCGTTCAGGGCTGAGCGGCGCGGTGGAGCAAAGCCTGCAGTTTGACCGGTCGCCGGTCGGCACGCTGCAGTGGGCCACCACGCGCTTGCGTCCTGCTTACATAGCGAGCAACCAGTTCCGCCTGAATTTCGAGGTCTCGCACGACCAGATCTCGTCCGGCTTCGGCGTCGGCGGCCAGCGCACCGCGCTGACCGTGGCGCCCACGCTGACACTGGGCAAATCGGCCGGCAATGCCAACCTGCGCGCCTTCTACACCTATAGCCGTGCCAGCGACGTCGACGGCATCGGCTACACCGCGCCGGCCGACGCGTGGGCCTCGCAGGCGAGCGGCTCGATCTTCGGCGTGCAGCTCAATCGGCGCTGGTAGGGGCGCTGGCGGGCGCAGCGCGCCAGTCGGCCTGCGCTGTGGCGGCCGCAGCGGGTTTGCGGCACAGCCAGTGGAACAGCAGCGTGGCAGTCAGCCCACCGCCGATCTGGGCCAGCACGAAGCCCGGCACGTCCTGCGGCCGGATCCCGGTAAAGGTATCGGTCAGCGCGCAGGCGATGGTCAGCGCCGGATTGGCAAACGAGGTCGACGACGTGAACCAGTAGCCCGCGGTGATATAGCCTGCCACCACGAACGGCACCAGCTGCGGCCGGCTGCGCAGCGTGCCGATGCCCACGCCGACCAGGCCGAAGGTGGCCACGCACTCGCTCCACCACATCGCCGCGCCGGTGCGGCTCTGCGCCGACCAGGCCAGCGCCGGCTCGCCGAACATCGCATGGGCGGCCAGCACGCCGCAGACTCCGCCCGCCACCTGCACCAGCACATAGCGCAGCGCATCGCGCGGCGGCAGCGTGCCCTGCAGCAGCGCTGACAGGCTGACCACCGGATTGAAATGTCCGCCAGAAACCGGGCCCAGCGACACCAGCAAGGCCACCAGCCCGGCACCGGTCGCCAGCGAATTGGCCAGCAGCGCCAGCGCGGTATCACCGGCGGCGAGGCGCTCGGCACGGATGCCCGAACCCACCACGATTGCCACCAGCAGGGCGGTGCCGAGACCTTCCGCCACCAGGCGGCGTGCCAGCGTACTCATCGCTGCGCTGTGCCGGCGCTGTGCAGCGGCGCACGGACGTGGCAAGGGACCGGCCGCAAGCGTGCGGAAAAACCGGCGGCAAAAATGGCAGGGAGAAGGTGCAGCGGCAAGATGGACAACGTCGCCTGAGACGACGCCTCGAACGGTGGCGGAACAGTGGCAAGACTAGCGCGCAGGGGGTGCGCGCGCCTCGCGACAGTGTTCCGTCCGGGCCCGGGTGCGTCAATGCGCGGCGACTTTGTTGTGTGCTGACACAGGGTTTCGAATCGCTGCGTCTCAGCGCAGCAGGAACGCGATGTCCTCGACGCGGATCTGTGCCACCGGAATGCCCTTGCGGCGCTGGAACAGGATGTGCTGCTGCACGCGGCTGCGCTGCTCGGCAAATACCGCGGGATCGATCGGCGTGCCCAGGCGCATGTAGTGCTGCACCAGCAGCTTGTAGGCGCGGTGGCGCACCTGCATGGCCTCGGTCTCTGCACGCAGCCGCCGGATCTCTGCCGGGCTGCGGTCAATCGCCTGGTGCAGCTCCTCGACCGTGCGCGCATGCAGCTCGCGGTAGACGTCGCGCTCGGCCTCCACCTGGTGCAGCTCGTCGCGCAGCGCGCGGATCTTGTGCTGCAGCTTCAGCGTCTGCGAGACCGCCTGCTGCACCCGCCCCGCCGCCCCCAGCGCGTGGCTGGCCGCGGCCATGGTGCTCTTCCACAAGCCGCGCTCGTCGCCCGCAGTCTGCGGCGGCCAGCGGTTGTCTGTCCCGATCAACGTATCCATCAGACCCCCCGGTAAGAAAGCGATAGCCCTGGACCGGATGTCCGCGTTATGGGTGCGGCTTGGCCGGCTCGGTCCGCGCCGCCGGGCGGCAGCGCATCAGGGCATCGTAGAGATACTTATATCGGCTGCCAAGTAGAAGATATTTACTTCTGGGTTGGCTGTTGCGCGTTGCTGGCGTTGAGCCGGGAAGTGTTTCGCCGTTGCAGCGACAGCGCGGGGACGAGAGTCCGGGCGTTTATGACACTGCGCCCCAATGCAAAAAGCCCGGCTGCGGGAGCCGGGCTTTTCTTGTTCTGGTGGCCTGGGACGGAATCGAACCGCCGACACAAGGATTTTCAATCCTCTGCTCTACCGACTGAGCTACCGGGCCAAAGAAGCGAAACTATAACTGGACTTTTTTGCTCAGTCAAGCGTCATGTGCGTCACTGCCTCATTGCTCGGCCGGCTCGGGCTTGTTGCGGCCCAGTTCGACGCCGAGCTGCTTGAGCTTGCGGTACAGGTGGGTACGCTCCAGCCCAGTCTTCTCGGCCACGCGGGTCATGCTGCCGTGTTCGCGCAGCAGGTGGTATTCGAAGTAGGCGCGCTCGAACAGGTCGCGCGCTTCGCGCAGCGGCATGTCGAAGGAGAACTGCATCTCGGCCTCGGGCACGCGCGCGGGGCTGCCGTTGGGGGCGGCCTCGGCGGTGGCCTCGGGCACGGCGTCGGCCAAACCGGGTTCGGCCGACGGCGCCGCGACGGGCGCGGCGGTGGCGGCCGTGCTGCTGCGCGGGCGTTCGATGCCGCGGGCCAGGCCCTGCTCGACCGCGGACAGCAGCTTCTGCAGTGCGATCGGCTTCTCAAGGAAATTGAGCGCGCCGATCTTGGTCGCCTCGACCGCCGTGTCGATGGTGGCGTGGCCCGACATCATGATGACGGGCATCGTCAGCTGTCCCTGCGCGGACCATTCCTTGAGCAGGGTCACGCCATCGGTATCGGGCATCCAGATATCGAGCAGCACGAGGTCGGGCGTACCCGCCGCGCGGAATTCGCGCGCTTGCAGCGCGTTCTCCGCGAGTTCAACCACGTGGCCTTCGTCGCTGAGGATCTCCGAGAGCAGTTCCCGGATTCCCATTTCGTCATCGACTACGAGGATCGTTGCCATACTTCCCCTCTTAACCCCACCGCAGCGTTCCGGGACCGGACGCCATTATTGACTATGTCAGTTTAACGAACAGGATCGAGATCTGTGCACCGACGATCTCCGCACCTTCCATGCGATTGCGCAACTCGATTCGCGCGCCGTGTTCGTCAATGATCTTCTTTACCATCGCGAGCCCCAGGCCCGTGCCCTTGGCTTTCGTGGTCACGTAGGGCTCGAACGCACGGCTCAGGATTCGTGGTGCAAAACCGGGACCATTGTCCGCAATGGTGAGCTTGACGGCCTGGCGGTTTTCGCCGGCAGAATCTTTGTATTCTACAGTCTCGGTGTGCAGAGTGATATGGGGCGCCGCCCTACCGGCCGCGACGTTCTCGGTGGCGGCATCCTGTGCGTTCTGCAGCAGGTTGTGGATGACCTGGCGCAACTGCGTCGGATCGCCCTTGATCTCGGGCAGCGCGGTGCCCAGCGTCGGATGGATCACCGGATGCTCGTGCACTGCGGGATCATCGATGCCGTACAGGTGCAGCACCTCCGCCACCAGGCTGTTGAGCTGCAGCGACTGCAGCACCGCTGGCGGCGTGCGCGCGTAGTCGCGGAAGTCATCGACCATGCGCTTCATCGCGGACACCTGGTTGACGATGGTGGCGGCGCCACGCTTGAGCACATCGGCGTCGGTGCCCTCGAGCTTGGGCGAGAGCTTCATCTGCAGGCGCTCGGCCGAGAGCTGGATCGGCGTCAGCGGGTTCTTGATCTCGTGCGCAAGGCGCCGTGCCACCTCGCCCCAGGCCACTGAGCGTTGAGCGGAAATCACATCGGAGATATCGTCGAACACGATCACGTAGCCGGGCTCATCGCGCTCGCCGCCGGGCAGGCGTGCGCCGCGCACCAGCAGCGTAAGCGGCTGCTCTTCGCCCTGCGGCAGTTCGATCTGCTTCTGCCAGTGCTCGGCGCCGCCCAGCACCTCGCTGGTGTTCTGGTCCGAGAAGGCCTGGCGCACGATCTCGCCGAACGGCCCCATGCCAGGGATCTGCTCAACCGGCAGGCCCAGCACCGCGCCGAGCGGCTGGCGGAAGATGCGCTCCGCGCCGGGATTGGCGGTAATCAGCACAAAACGGCGGTCGAACACCAGCACGCCGGCGGTCAGGTTCTGCAGCACGCTTTCCAGGTAGGCCTTCGATTGCTCCAGCGCGGTGCGGTTCTCTTCCACCGCCAGCCGCGCCTCGGCCAGCTGGCGCGTCATCTGGTTGAACTGCTGCGTGAGCATGCCGAGCTCGTCGCGGCTTTTCAGTTCGCGCTTGGGCGAGAGGTCGCCCTCGGCCACTTCCTTGGTCCCCTGCAGCAGCATCAGCAGCGGCCGCGCCAGTTGCCCGCCCAGCAGCAGCGCCAGCATCACCGCGATGAAGACGGCCAGGAACAGCGTCAGCGTCAGCGTGCCGATATACATCTTGCGCAGGCCGGTGCGGCCCAGCGCCTTCTCCTGGTATTCCTGGTACGCGCGCTGGACCTCGTCGGCATTGCGCGCGAGCACCGCCGGCACCGGGTGCAGCACCTGCAGGTAGCGCTCTTCGCGCACGGTCTCGCCGACCAGCCCGAAGCCGCTCGACGGCGATTCCTCCGGGCGGCGCTCCACGGACAGGCCGGAGCCGGCCCAGCGCGGCGGCTTGGCCAGCGCGCGCGGGGCGCTGCCGCCTGCCGCTTCATTCTGTGCGGTGGTTGGGCTTGCGCCCAGTGGAATGATCACGCGCAGCCGGTACAGGTGGCTGCTGTCGGCGCGCTCGGTGCTCGGGCTGCCGTCGCCCGACGGGTCGGTGCCGCCCTCCACCGCCGCGTAGCCACCGGCCAGCCGTGCCTGTTCGGCCAGCACGCCGGAAGGCAGGTCCGGCACCAGCGACGCATAGCTGCTGGACGCCGTGGCCAGCACGCGGCCGCTGCCGGTGAAGATGGCGGCTTCCTGGACGCCATACTGCTCGCGCAGGCGGTTCAGCTGCAGCGAGGTGGCCACGCCGGAGGCGCCGGCGAGCTGCTCGGCCATCAGGCGTGCCTTGACCTGCAGGTCGGCGAGCGAGCTGTCGATGGTGGCGCGGCCCAGGTTCAGGCCGGCCTCGAGCGCGGTTTCCACGCGCACGTCGAACCAGGACTCGATGCTGCGCGAGACGAACTGCAGCGAGACCAGGTAGATCAGCACGCCGGGCAGCACGCCCACCACGCCGAAGAACACGGCGAGCTTGGTCATCAGCCGCGTGCCGAACTTGCCGCGGCGATAGCGCAGCCACAGCGTCAGCGCCAGCGCACCCACGATCAGCACCAGCAGGGCGCCGATCACCAGGTTCACCTTGAACAGCAGCGTGAAATAGCGATCGAAGAATTCGGTGTTGGCCGATGCCCCGGCCAGCAGGCCCACCAGCACCAGCGCCAGGAAGACGATGATGCCGGCCACGACGCGGTACAGCACGCGCCGGAACCGGCTGTCCCACAGCGAGTTGTTCATGGCTGGCTCGATGCGGGCTGCACCAGCAGTGCGGGCGACAGTCCATACGACACCGTCTGCATGGTCAGGCCGCGCGAGTCAATGGCAGCGGCCGGCGCCGACGCAGGCGCGGGTACGGCGGGCGATGCCGGCAGCGCCGGCGATGCGGGGCCTGGGGCCGGCGCGGGCGGCGGCGGTGCTGCGGGCGGTGGCGGTGGCGGCGGTGGGTTCAGGTCCGTCGGCACCGTATAGACAAAGCGCCGCCAGTCGGAGGCCAGGTTCCATTCACGCGTGTTGACGGCGTTGATCTGGAACGGCTTGGGCAGTTGCGACAGGTCCAGCCGCATGCGCACTTCGGCGTGGTAGGTCTCGCCCGGCTTGACCGCATTGCGCTCGAACACGCGCCAGCCGCGCACGCGCTGGATGAACTGCAGCGCGCTCTTCAAGCGCGTGAATGGCAGCTGCAGGCCGCCGGTGGAGACACGGTACTGGCGCGTCAGCGGCTGGTACGACAGGCGCACGCTGCGGCTGGTGTTGACCGGCTTGTCGTCGAACCAGTACCAGCGCGAACGCGAGAGCTGGAAGTCGACCGCGAAATAGAGGGAGATGCCCTTGTGCAATGCGTCTTCCAGCACGGGCGGCAGGTCGAAGTCGAAGCTGGCGGCAAGCTCGAAGCCGCCATCCTGGAATTCGATGCGCGCGTCGGTGGCCTCGATGACCTGTGCGCGCGCAGCGGGCGGCAACCACAGTAGCGAGGCGAGCGCCAGCACCAGTGCAAACCACCACCGCGCCAGCAGGCCACGCCTGCCCGCGCTGCCGGGGCGCAGACTCGGGCACGCCTGGTCCGCGGCAGTGTCCACGTTCGTGTTCAACATGACGCGGAAGTCTGACAGGCGCGGCGTGCTCAGCATCGGATCAGATCAGGCGCGTTTCTGGAAGCGGGCGTAGAAGAAGCCATCGTGATCCGACGGCAGGCTGGTGCCGGCAGTGGCGTCCTCTTCGCCATTGGCACCGGCTGCTTGCGTGGTATGAGTGCCGGGCAGCAGCTGCCCCGGCGCCTGCAATCGTATCGCATCTGCCAGCTGTGCACCAAACCAGCGCGCCTGCTCCTCGCCTTCCGTTGGGAAAATAGAACAGGTGACATAGACCAGGATGCCGCCCGGTTTGAGCAGCGGCCACAGTTGCGAGACGATGCGGCGCTGCTCGGTGATGAGCTTGGCAATATCGGTCTCGCGGCGCAGCCAGCGGATATCGGGATGGCGCCGCACAATGCCCGAAGCGGAGCACGGCACGTCGGCCAGGATGCGGTCAAAGAGCTGGCCGTCCCACCAGTCGGCGGGCCGGCTGGCATCGCCGACCACGATCCTGGCCTGCTTGCCCAGGCGCGCCAGGTTCTCGCCGATGCGGGTGGTGCGCTGCGGGTCGCTTTCCACCGCGGTGACGTCGATATCGGCCAGTTCCAGCAGGTGCCCGGTCTTGCCGCCGGGCGCCGCGCAGGCATCCAGCACGCGCATGCCGTCGGCCACCTCGAGCAGCGGCGCGGCCAGCTGCGCGCCGGCATCCTGCACTGAGACCACGCCTTCGGCAAAGCCCGGCAACTGCGTCACCGGCACCGCGCGCACCAGGCGCACCGCCTGCGGGCCGACCACATGGCCAGCCAGGCCGGCGTTGGCAAGATCGGTCTGGTACTGCTGCACGGACACGCGCGCGGTGTTGACGCGCACCGTCATCGGCGGGCGCACGTTGGCGCTGGCGGCCAGGGCCATCCACTGGTCCGGGTAGGCCTCGCGCAGCATGCGCAGCCACCACGGCGGCAGGTTCCAGCGCGCCTGCTCGTCGCGGTTGACCTCGGCCAGCAGCGCCTTGCGTTCGCGCAGGAAACGGCGCAGCACCGCGTTGACCAGGCCGCGCGCATGCGCAGTCTTGGGTTCGGAGGCGGCGGCGCTGACCGCCTGGTCGACCACCGTGAAGGTGCTGTAGCCCGGGCGGCCGGAGTCCGCATCCTGGCGCGACTTGTCCGCGCTGTCCTGCTTGTCGCGCGGACCCGGCGCGTGCTCCAGCAGCAGCGCCAGCGCCACGGCCAGCAGCGAATCGACCTGCGCGCCCGGCGGGCGCGTGACCAGCTTCGTCACCAGTGCGCGTGCCGTGCCGAACTGACGCATGGTGCGATAGGCGATGTCCTGCAGCGCGCCGCGCGTGGCGGCATCGCGCACGCGGTCCAGGCGCAGCTGTGCGGCGGCGTCCTCGATCGCCTGGGGCAAGGCTGTGCCTTCGCTGACGGCGCGCACCGCGGTGGCGGCGCCAAGCATCTGGAAGGCAAGCGAATCGGGAGGCAGGCGCATATCGGTCAGGCAGCGGGTCAGGCGTTGGAATCGGGAAGCAGGCCGGCGCGGGCACAAAAAAAGCCCGCCGGTCCGTGCGGAACAGCGGGCAGTTTACCCTGTGCGGGGGCCCTGCCCCGGATTTCCGGCCGCTCAGGCGGGATAGGTGCCGGTCTGGGCCATCTGCATCAGGCGCGCGATGCGCTCCTCGGTGGCCGGGTGGGTCGAGAACAGGTTGGCAATGGCGCCGCCCGAGAGCGGGTTCATGATCATCATCTGCGCCGTGGCCG
The DNA here is from genome assembly GCF_059419025.1 of Cupriavidus sp. GW821-FHT07C08. Lineage (NCBI taxonomy): Bacteria > Pseudomonadati > Pseudomonadota > Betaproteobacteria > Burkholderiales > Burkholderiaceae > Cupriavidus > Cupriavidus sp. GW821-FHT07C08. The sequence goes on along the minus strand of NZ_JBWKQZ010000013.1, from coordinate 134,147 downwards.
GATGTTCTTCGGCCGCCTGGAACGGGATGCCCTGGGCGTAGCGGTGGATCTTGTCCAGTGCGCTGGCCAGCGCCTGCGGGTCGCCGCTGATCTCGGCGCCGCCGCGGTCGGCCTCGAACTCACGTGCGCGCGAGATCGCCATCTGGATCAGCGATGCCGCCAGCGGGGCCAGGATTGCCACGGCAATGCTGGCGATCGGGTTGCTGCGGTTGCCGTTCTCGTCGCGCCCGCCGAAGAACATCGCCATATTGGCCAGCGCCGAGATCGCACCGGCCATGGTAGCGGCGATGGTCGAGGTCAGGATGTCGCGGTGGCGCACGTGCGCCAGCTCATGCGCCATCACGCCGCGCAGTTCGCGCTCGGACAGCACCCGCAGGATGCCGGTGGTGGCCGCCACCGCGGCGTGCTCCGGGTTGCGGCCGGTGGCAAAGGCGTTGGGCGCGTCTTCGTTGATCAGGTACACGCGCGGCATCGGCAGGCCGGCGCGCTGCGCCAGTTCCTGCACCATGCCGTAGAACTGCGGCGCGCTGCCGGCGTCGACTTCCTGCGCGTTGTACATGCGCAGGACCATCTTGTCCGAGAACCAGTAGGAGAAGAAGTTCATGCCCAGCGCAAGCAGCAGCGCCATCATCATGCCGCTGCGCCCGCCGATCATGCCGCCGATGACGATGAACAGCGCCGTGATGGCCGCCATCAGCATGAAGGTCTTGACCCAGTTGAACATTGCGGTGATCTCCGTGTAATCGTGAGCCGCGTCCCGGGGGAAAAGCGGACGCGATGACCGTTAGATAGGGGGCGATACCCGAAAATTCAACGGCTGTTCAACGGTTTCAGGGGGAGCCGTGGCCGGTCGCGCCCGCCGGGCGGTTCCGCCGGCACTTATGTTGCCATGTGCGGCAAAGGCCCCCGATCATGCCTGCTCGGCGCCGTTGCCGGGTACCGCGCAGCGCGTGCCCGGCGGCAGCGGCAGGCCCTGCAGGAACTGCTGCGCGGGCTGGCGGCGCCCGCCCGGCTTCTGTAGCTCGGTGACCTGCAGTGCGCTGCCGTCGCCGCAGGCGATGAGGACGCCGGCGGCGTCGGCCGCCAGCACCGTGCCGGGCGGATGCGGCAGGCTGCTGGCGGCGGCCAGCGGCACGGCCTGCCAGCACTTGATCACGGTATCGCCGACCTGCACCGTCGCGCCCGGGAACGGGTTGAACGCGCGCACCTGGTTGGCCAGCGCCGCGGCCGGGCGGCGCAGGTCCAGCGGCGCCTCGTCCTTGGCGATCTTCTCGGCGTAGGTGACGCCTTCGGCCGGCTGCGGCGTGGCGGCCAGCGCGCGGCCGGCGGCCAGTTCCTGCAGCGCTGCCACGGTCATGCGCGCGCCCAGCGCGGCCAGGGTGTCATGCAGCTTGCCGGTGGTGTCGTCCAGGCCGATCGGCACGGCCTCGCGCGTGAGCATGTCGCCGGTGTCCAGGCCTTCGTCCATCTGCATCAGCGTGATGCCGGTCTCGGCATCGCCCGCTTCGATGGCGCGGTGGATCGGCGCTGCGCCGCGCCAGCGCGGCAGCAGCGAGCCGTGGATATTCAGGCAGCCCAGGCGCGGCAGGGTCAGCACCTCGGCCGGCAGGATCAGGCCGTAGGCGGCCACCACCATCACGTCGGGGGCGGTGCCGGCGAGCGCGTCGATGGCCGCGGCGGCGTCTTCCGGGTACTTGCCCTGGCGGCGCAGCGAGCGCGGCTGCAGCACTGGCCCAAGGCCGCTGGCGGCGGCGAACTGCTTCACCGGGCTGGCCTGCAGCTGCATGCCGCGGCCGGCGGGGCGGTCAGGCTGCGTCAGCACCGCCACGACGGGAAAACCGGCGGCGTGGATGGCTTCCAGCGCGACGCGCGCGAACTCGGGCGTGCCGGCAAAGGCGACACGCAGGGGTCTGGCTTGGGACATGGCAGATTCCGTGGCCTGAAACAGAACCGGCCGCTATCGCGGCCGGTACTTTTGTTCTTCGGAAGTCATAAAGATAACAGACCCCGCGCGGGTGCCGCGCGCTGGCGCCGGGATTCCGGGCGGGCTGTTACATCTTTGTGGCAGGACGCCGCTTACATGCGGGTGCGCTCGCGCTTCTGCAGCCTGCTCTTGATGCGGTTGAGCTTGAGCGGCGACAGGTACTCGACAAAGACCTTGCCGCGCAGGTGATCGATCTCGTGCTGGATGCAGACCGCCAGCAGGTCGTCGGCTTCGAGCTCGAAGCTTTCGCCCTTCTCGTTGAGCGCGCGCACGCGCACCCGGTCGGGGCGCTCGACGCGGTCATAGACCTCGGGCACCGACAGGCAGCCCTCTTCCCACACCTTGCGGTTGTCGCTGGCCCAGATGATCTCCGGGTTGATAAAGACCTGGAGCTGGTCGCGCGTTTCCGAGACGTCGATCACCACCACCTGCTCGTGCACGTTGACCTGCGTGGCGGCGAGCCCGATGCCGGGCGCTTCGTACATGGTTTCAGCCATGTCCTTCACCAGCTGGCGGATACGGTCGTCCACCGCCGCAACGGGTTTGGCAACGGTGTGCAGGCGGGGATCGGGGTAGGTCAGGATATCGAGTTTTGCCATGATGCTCAGGCGCAACGCCGGCTGCTGCCGGCAACCGGACCGCGTTGCGGCGGCCGGTGTTTACATGCAGAATCGGGGCGCAAGTACAAAAATTCAAGGCGCGCCGCAACAGGCGCGCTCTCCCGGGTCAATCCGGCCGAACCACCGGCCGGTCAGGAAAATGCGCGATCTTACCAAAGAACACCAGGCGGCGTCGGGCCGCAGGCTGCACGCGTTCATCCCTAAGTTTGCTTGTGCGCTGCTGAGTGCCGCTGGCTTCACAGCCGCGGCCACGCTTCCGGCCCTGGCCGCGGACCTGACGGTCACGCCGGCACAGCAGGCCGAAGCCCAGCGCACGGCCCAACAGGGCATTCCCGTTTCAGAACTGTCTCCCAATGCGCCGTCGCAGTACACCGTGCGCATGGGTGACACGCTGTGGGGGATCTCGGGCCGCTTCCTGCGCCAGCCATGGCGCTGGCCTGAGCTATGGGGCATGAACCGGCAACAGATCCGCAACCCGCACCTGATCTATCCGGGACAGATCCTGTACCTGATCCAGCGCGACGGCCGTGCCTGGCTGTCGACCACGCCGGGCGGCAGCGGCACGGTGCGCCTGTCGCCGCAGATGCGCGGCGGCGCCACCGACGGCGCCGCCATCCAGAGCATCGCGGCTTCCGATATCGAGCCCTTCCTGATCCGCCCGCTGGTGGTCGACCAGGACACGCTGGCCACCTCAGCGCGCATCGTCGCCGTGTCCGAGTCGCGCGTCATCCTTGGCCGCGACGACACCGGCTACGCGCGCGGCATCCCCGCCGACGCGCCGCAAGGCAGCGACTGGCAGGCCTACCGCCCGGTCACCCCGGTGCGCGACCCCGTCACCAATGCCGTGCTCGGCTACGAGGCCGAATACGAAGGCAACGTGCGCCTGGCGCGGGGCGCTCAGGGCCCGGACGCGGTCTCGACCATGCAGGTCACGCAGGCCAGGCAAGAGATGGGCGTGGGCACGCTGCTGATGCCGCAGCCCGCGCGCGAAGCGCTGCGCTACGTGCCGCACGCGCCCGATACGCAGTTCGACGGCCGCGTGGCCAAGGTCTATGGCGGGGTCGAGTTCGGCGGCGCCAGGCAGGTGGTGGTGCTCAACCTCGGCAGCCAGGCCGGGGTGGAGCCCGGGCATGTGCTGGCGCTGTCGCGCACCGGCGAGACCGTGGCCGACAAGACCGACAGCAACCGCGCCATCCGCCTGCCTGACGAACGCTACGGCCTGGCCTTCGTCTTCCGCGTGTTCCCGGGGGTGTCGTATGCGCTGGTCACCGACGCCTCCAACGTGATCTCGGTCGGCGACCGGGCGACCTCGCCGCGCTGAGCCGGCCTTGGCGACATCGCAGGCGGCCCCGGCGGCCGCCGCTTCCCTTTGCCATGCCGGCGCTGCCGGGCAGGCCAACACGCGCGATCCCGACGAGCTGAAGGCGTGGCTGCAGCTCGCCTGTGCGCCCGGGGTCGGTCCGGTCACGGTGCGCCTGCTGCTGGCCGCATTCGGGCTGCCGCAACAGATCCTGGCGCAGAGCGCGGCAGCGCTGTCGTCCGTGGTCCCCAAGAAACACGCCCGCGCGGTGCTGGCCAGGCCCGGCACCGGGCTGCCGGCACTGGTCGAACGCACCCTCGCCTGGCTCGGCACACCCGGCAACCATGTGGTCACGTTCGGCGACGACACCTACCCTGCCCGCCTGCTCGACCTGCCCGACCCGCCGCCGCTGCTATATATCAAAGGCGATCCCGCGCTGCTGGCGCGTCCTTCGGTGGCCATCGTCGGCGCGCGCGGCGCCACCGAGCAGGGCAAGCGCGATGCGCAGGCCTTCGGGCGGGCGCTGTCCGAGTCGGGGCTGGCGGTGGTTTCGGGGCTGGCGCTGGGCGTCGATGCCGCCGCCCATGCCGGCGGACTGCAGGGCTGTGGCGGTACCGTCGCTGTTACGGGTACGGGGGCGGACCGGGTCTATCCGGCCGAGAACCTGGCGCTGGCGCACGAAGTGGCCGCGCGCGGCGCCATCGTCACCGAATTCCCGCTCGGCATGCAGGGCCTGCCCGCCAACTTCCCGCGTCGCAACCGCATCATCGCGGCCCTGGCGCGCGGGGTGCTGGTGGTGGAGGCCGCGGCGCGCTCAGGCTCGCTGATCACCGCACGGCTGGCGGCCGACCTGGGGCGCGAGGTATTTGCGGTCCCGGGCTCGATCCACGCGCCGCTGTCAGCAGGCTGCCACCTGCTGATCCGGCAAGGCGCGAAGCTGGTGGAGCGCGTCGAGGACGTGCTGGAAGAGATCAACCTGCTGCCGGCACCTGCCCGCCCTGCTGCCACGCGCGTTCCCGCGGCCGCGCCGGAGCAACCAGATCTTTCTGACTTTGCTGGCCACGCCGACCCCCTGCTGGCCGCTCTCGGCTACGATCCGGTTACGCTGGATGCGCTGTGCGAGCGCAGCGGCCAGCCCCCGGAAGCCGCCGCGGCGCGCCTGCTGGAACTGGAACTGGCCGGGCACGCCGAGCGTCTACCGGGAAACCTGTTCCGGCGGCTTGGGTGAGCCGCAGCGCAATACCGATACAATCGCCGGCAGCCCGCGTGCCGCGGGCGCCTCATGTTTCCGATGCCATGACCGTTTACTTTCCAGAACGTGACGCCGGCGCCATTGCAGCGTGCCTGGCGGCGCGGCCGCAGGGTCGCCTGGTGGCCTGCCTGTGCGCGCAGTGGTGCGGCACGTGCCGGGACTACCTGGCGGCGCTGACCGCGCTGGCCGCGCGCCATCCGGAGGATTGCTTCGTCTGGATCGACATCGAGACGCACGCGGATGCGCTTGGCGATATCGATATTGAGAATTTCCCGACGCTGCTGGTGCAGCCTGCGTCGGGGGGCACGCCCCAGTTCTATGGCACCCTGCTGCCGCACATCGAGGTGCTGGAACGCATGCTGAGCCGCGGTGCGGCGATGCCGGCGAGTGCCGAAGACGTCCCGCAGGTGCTGGACTGGTTGCTTGCCGGGGGGAGCAGCGCCGCGTAGGCGGCGCCAAGGGCGGCGGCGGAGCTTGCTTGCACCGCCGTTGAAAGCGCGCTTATTATTGGCGCCTCATAGCCCCCCGGCGTTCTGATTACTTCGTTTGTAGTGCAATTCGCGGGTTGCCGGATGCAGCTCGCAAGGACCCTTCCCATGTCAAAAGCCCTCATCATCGCGGAAAAGCCGTCGGTCGCGGCGGATATCGCCCGTGCCCTCGGGGGGTTTACCAAGCACGACGAGTATTTCGAGAGCGACGACTACGTGCTGTCCTCTGCCGTCGGCCACCTGGTCGAGATCGCCGCGCCGGACGAATACGAGGTCAAGCGCGGCAAGTGGAGCTTCGCCAACCTGCCGGTGATCCCGCCGCATTTCGACCTGCGCCCGATCGCCAAGACCGAGTCGCGCCTGAAGGTGCTGAACCGGCTGATCAAGCGCAAGGACGTCACCGCCCTGATCAACGCCTGTGACGCGGGGCGCGAAGGGGAACTGATCTTCCGGCTGATCGCGCAACAGGCCAAGGCCAAGCAGCCGGTGCGCCGGCTGTGGCTGCAGTCGATGACGCAGCAGGCGATCCGCGATGGCTTTGCCAGCCTGCGTGAAGACGAAGACATGCTGCCGCTGGCCGACGCCGCGCGCTGCCGGTCGGAGGCCGACTGGCTGGTCGGCATCAACGGCACCCGCGCCATGACCGCCTTCAACAGCAAGGGCGGCGGCTTCTTCCTGACCACCGTGGGCCGCGTGCAGACGCCGACGCTGTCGATCGTGGTGGAGCGTGAAGAGAAGATCAAGCACTTCGTGCCGCGCGACTACTGGGAAGTGCGGGCCGAGTTCATCGCCGCCGCCGGCCTGTATGAAGGCCGCTGGTTCGACCCCAAGTTCAAGAAGAGCGAGTTCGATCCCGAGGCGCGCGAATCGCGCCTGTGGAGCGAGGCCGAGGCCAAGAGCATCGTCGCCGCCTGCCGCGACAAGACCGGCACGGTCACCGAGGAATCCAAGCCGTCGACGCAGCAGTCGCCGGCGCTGTTCGACCTGACCACCCTGCAGCGCGAGGCCAACTCGCGCTTCGGCTTCTCGGCCAAGAACACGCTGGGCCTGGCGCAGGCCCTGTATGAAAAGCACAAGGTCCTGACCTACCCGCGTACCGATGCGCGCGCGCTGCCCGAGGACTACCTGGACACGGTCAAGCAGACCATGGACATGCTGGCCGACAGCTCGCCCAACTACCTGCCGCACGCCAAGAAGATCCTGGCGCAGGGCTGGGTCAAGCCGAACAAGAAGATCTTCGACAACAGCAAGATCAGCGACCACTTCGCCATCATCCCGACCCTGCAGGCGCCCAAGAACCTGTCCGAGCCCGAGCAGAAGCTGTACGACCTGGTGGTGCGCCGCTTCCTGGCGGTGTTCTTCCCGGCGGCCGAGTTCCAGGTCACCACCCGCATCACCGAAGTCGCCGGCCACCACTTCAAGACCGAAGGCAAGGTGCTGGTCAACCCGGGCTGGCTGGTGATATACGGCCGCGAGGCGCAGGGCGACAAGGACGCCGCCAACCTGGTGCCGGTGGCCAAGGACGAGAAGGTCAAGACCGACAAGGTCGAGAGCGTCGGCCTGACCACCAAGCCGCCCGCGCGCTACAACGAAGCCACGCTGCTGTCGGCGATGGAAGGCGCCGGCAAGCTGGTGGACGACGACGCGCTGCGCGAAGCCATGGCCGGCAAGGGCCTGGGCACGCCGGCGACGCGCGCGGCCATCATCGAAGGCCTGCTGACGGAAAAATACCTCGTGCGCGAAGGCCGTGAGCTGATCCCGACCGCCAAGGCGTTCCAGCTGATGACGCTGTTGCGCGGCCTGGGCGTGCTGGAACTGACGCAGGCCGAGCTGACCGGCGAATGGGAGCACAAGCTCTCGCAGATCGAGCGCGGACGCATGAAGCGCGACGAGTTCATGCTCGAGATCGCGCAGATGACGCAGCAGATCGTCAAGCGCGCCAAGGAATACGACAGCGACACCATCCCGGGCGACTACGCCACGCTGGACACGCCGTGCCCGCAATGCGGCGGGCAGGTCAAGGAGAACTACCGCCGCTTTGCCTGCACCGCGTGCGAGTTCTCGATCAGCAAGATCCCGGGCGGGCGCCAGTTCGAGATCGAAGAGGTCGAAGAGCTGCTGCTGAAGAAGGAAATCGGTCCGCTGCAGGGCTTCCGCAGCAAGATGGGCCGTCCGTTCGCCGCCATCCTCAAGCTGGGCAAGGACGACGAAGGCCATTACAAGATGGAATTCGACTTCGGCCAGAATGACGACGACAACGACGGCGAGCCGGTCGACTTCAGCGGCCAGGAGCCGGTGGGCACCTGCCCGAAGTGCGGCGGCTCGGTGTTCGAGCACGGCATGAAGTACGTCTGCGAGAACAGCACGACCAGTCCCAAGAGCTGCGACTTCACCACCGGCAAGATCATCCTGCAGCAGGAAATCAGCCGCGAGCAGATCGGCAAGCTGCTCACCGACGGCAAGACCGACCTGCTGACGGGGTTCAAGTCGTCGCGCACCGGCCGCAACTTCAAGGCCTTCCTGGTCAAGCAGCCGGACGGCAAGATCGGCTTCGAGTTCGAGGCGCGCGAGCCCAAGGCGGGCGCCAAGACGGCGGCCAAGACCACGGCCAAGGCGGCATCGAATGGCACGGCCGAGGCGGCGCCGGCAACCAAGACGGCAGCGAAGACCGCGGCCAAGACGCCAGCCACCAAGACGCCAGCCACCAAGGCACCGGCCAAGAAGGCGGCGGCCAAGAAGGCCCCCGCCAAGACCGCTGCGGCCAAGAAGTCGCGCGCGGCAGCCGCCGGCGAGTAAGCGTCAGCGCGTCACGGCAAAACGCCCGGCATCGCCGGGCGTTTTGCTTTGGGTGGCTCGGCCAGGCGGGCGCTCAGGTGCGCACGGCTTGCGCGCCGTGGCTGGCGGATGGCGCCGGCTGCGCTTCCTTGCCCCGTACCTGCCCTTCTTCGAGCAGGAAGTCGATAAAGGCGCGCACCTTGGTCGGCAAGAACTTGCGGCTCGGGTAGACCACGCTGACATCGCGCCGCGGCAGCTGGTATTGCGGCAGCACGTGCACCAGCTTGCCGGATTCGATATTGGGGCGCGCCAGGTAGGACGACAGCATGGCCACGCCCATGTCGGCCAGCGCCGCCTGGTGGGCCAGCTCGGCATTGCTGCACAGCAGCCCGGGGCGGATCGGCACGGTCACCTCGCCTTCCGGGCCCAGCAGCGTCCATTCGTGCTCGGCGCTGGGCAGGCGCATGGCGATGCAGCGATGGTTGCTAAGTTCGTGGGCATGGCGGATTGTCGCGTGCGCCGCCACATAGCCGGGCGACGCGCACAGGATCACTTCGGCCGACAGCAGCGGGCGCGCCACCAGGTGCGAGCCCAGGCCCAGGTCGGACAGCATCACGGCGACGTCGCGGCCTTCCTCGACGATATCGACGTTGCGGTCCGACAGGATCACGTCGAACACCACGTCCGGGTACAGCTGCTGGAAGCGCACCAGCAATTCCGGCAGCAGGTGCAGGCCGAACATCACCGGGGTGACCAGCCGCAGCGTGCCGGACAGCGACTGGCTGCGCGCCGTGACTACGCTTTCGGCTTCTTCCACGTCTTCCAGGATCTGCTGGCAGCGCTGCAGGTAGGTTTCGCCGGCGTCGGTCAGCGACAGGCTGCGGGTGGTGCGGTTGAGCAGGCGCGTGCCCAGATGACTCTCCAGGTCGGCCACGTAGCGCGTCACCACTGCGTTGGACATTTCCAGCTGCTGCGCTGCACGCGCGAAGCTTCCCAGTTCCACCACCTTGGAAAACACACGCATCGATTGCAGGCGATCCATGACACAGTCTCCTGGTTCTGCGCTGAATTCTTACGTAATCAGCCTATTTTATTGTTCGAATCAAAACTAATCATTGTGGATCCTGATATTTATTGATATGAGGGAAATGCCTAATATCTAGCCATCGGATGCCGCAATGCAACATAGTCTTTCGTCGAAGTGACGGCTCAGGCATCCACGCAATAGAGAAAGCCTGAATCATGAAAACCAACCGCTACGCCCTGATCGCTGTCGCCACCCTCGCCGCCGCCCTGTCGGCCGCACCGGCCTTTGCCAAGAACGGCAAGTTCGATGTGTTCACCGACGGCGCCAAGGTAGCCAAGTTCGATCCGTACACCGATGGTGCCCGCGCCGGCAAGTTCGACACCTACGCCGAAGGCGCCCGCGCCGGCAAGTTCGATACCTACGCCGAAGGTGCCAAGTACGACACCACTACCGATCGCGCGCCGCTGTAAGGCCGCCTGGCTGCCTCAGGCTCGCCTCCCCGGGCGGCCTGGCAGCGCGATCCCGGGGCCGCTTCCTCCCCTTGTGCGGCCCCGCCTGCTTCAAACCTGGTCTCCACAGGTCCTTGGGGGAGCGCCTTGCAGCCTCTCCGCCTTTATTGGAGAAGAAGCCCGCACCGATTCCGGTTGCGGGCTTCTTTGTTTCTGCATCCGGCGGGTTTGCGACCACTGGCTAATGATTATGCCAGACGCCGCAAAGGAAAAACGGGCCATGACGGCCCGTTTTGCTGACCCCTACGACTTCTTAGTCGTCGTAGTGGTGGTGATGGTGCTTGTGCTTCTTGCGCTTGTAGCTGCTGTTGTAATAGCGGCGGTCATTGTCGTACGAGTTGCTGCGCGAGACGTTGCCGCCCAGCGCCGCACCCGCGCCGCCGCCCAGGCCGGCGCCGATCAGGCCACCGGTGCGGCCGCCCATGGCGTTGCCAGCCGCGGTGCCGGCACCGCCGCCCAGCGCGCCGCCGATGATGGCACCGGTGCGCTCGCGGCGGTTGGAGGTCACTGCGCCACCGGCGCCGCCGCCTACTGCACCACCGATCACTGCGCCGGTGCTGCCGCCCAGCGCGCCGCCCACCGCGGCACCGGCGACGCCGCCGAGTGCGCCGCCCAGGGCGTTGTTCATGTCGCTCGCGACGGCCGGCAGCGCGCAGGCCGCCAGGGCGAGGGCAATGGTCAGGTTGCGAACGGGATGGCGAGTCATATCTTTTTTCCTCGAATTGCCATGATGTGTCGCAAGTGTAGAGAAGGAGCCGCACCCTTGCTGTAACCACCTGTAAAGCCCTGTAACCCACTACAGAAACGGTATCCGTGCATGACAAAAGCGCGGCAAACACGCAACACTTCATAAAAAGACAGGCGATCATGTGATCGCCTGTCTGCTTTTTACGCCGCCGGCCCGCAGGACGGTGGCGTTCAGCGTGTGCTCAGCAGCACTTGCCCTGCCCGCCGCCGTAGCGTGCCTCCTGGCGCTCGCGGAAGAAGGCCTCGTAGCTCATCGGCTCGCGGTCCGGGTGGGTGCTTTCCATGTGCGCGACATAGGTCTGGTAGTCGGGCAGCCCGACCATCAGCCGCAGCGACTGCCCAAGGTAGCGTCCCATGGTTCCGAGTTGTTCCAGCATGGCGGGCTCCTGTGATCCCTGGGTTACTGGGCCGAGGCGCCCGAAGGCAGCGGCTCGAACGGCGTTTCCCTGGCCGTCGGGCGGGCGGCGGCGCGTGCCTGCATCGCGGTCTTGAAACCGTAGAACACGATCGACAGCACCACCAGCATGAACAGCGCGCAAAGGCCGGCGTCCAGGTAGTCGTTGAAGACCACGCGGTGCATCTGCTCCATCGACTTGGCCGGGGCCAGCACCTTGCCTTCGGCAATGGCGGCGCTGAACTTGGCGGCGTGGGTCAGGAAGCTGACCTTGGGGTCGGCGTGGAACAGCTTCTGCCAGCCGGCGGTCAGCGTGCAGATCAGCAGCCAGACGGTCGGCACCAGCGTGACCCAGGCGTACTGGCCGCGCTTCATCTTGACCAGCACGCAGGTGCCCAGCACCAGCGCCACCGCGGCCAGCATCTGGTTGGAGATGCCGAACAGCGGCCACAGCGTGTTGATGCCGCCCAGCGGATCGACCACGCCCTGGTACAGGAAGTAGCCCCAGGCCGCCACGCACAGCGCGGTGGCGGTCAGGTTGGCGACCAGCGAGTCGGTCTTGCGCATCGACGGGATAAAGCTGCCCAGCAGGTCCTGCAGCATGAAGCGGCCGGCGCGGGTGCCCGCGTCGACGGCGGTCAGGATGAACAGCGCCTCGAACAGGATGGCAAAGTGGTACCAGAACGCCATCATGGCCTGGCCGCCCACCACCTGGTGCAGGATGTGGGCGATGCCCACCGCCAGCGTGGGCGCGCCGCCGGCGCGCGAGATGATGGTGTTCTCGCCGACATCCTTGGCGGTCTGCACCAGCACGTCCGGGGTGACCACGAAGCCCCAGGTCGAGACCGCCTGCGCCACCGCTTCCGGCGTGGTGCCGATCACGGCGGCCGGGCTGTTCATGGCGAAGTACACGCCCGGCTCGATTACCGAGGCGGCCACCAGCGCCATGATGGCGACGAAGGACTCTGCCAGCATCGCGCCGTAGCCGATAAAGCGCGCGTGCGACTCATTCTCCAGCAGCTTGGGCGTGGTGCCCGACGAGATCAGCGCGTGGAAGCCCGAGACCGCGCCGCAGGCGATGGTGATGAACAGGAACGGGAACAGGTTGCCCGACCACACCGGCCCGCCACCCTTGGCGAACTGGGTGAAGGCCGGCATCTTCAGCTCCGGCGCGACGATCAGGATGCCGACGGCCAGCGCGATGATGGTGCCGATCTTCAGGAAGGTCGACAGGTAGTCGCGCGGCGCCAGCAGCAGCCACACCGGCAGCACGGCGGCGATAAAGCCGTAGATGATCAGCATCCAGGTCAGCGCCTTGCCGTCGTAGGTGAACAGCGGCGCCAGCGTGGCGCTTTCATGCACGTACTGGCCGCCGATGATGGCCAGCATCAGCAGTACGAAGCCGATTACCGAGACCTCGCCGATGCGGCCCGGGCGGATGTAGCGCGTATAGATGCCCATGAACAGCGCGATCGGGATCGTCACCGCCACCGTGAAGGTGCCCCACGGCGAATCGGCCAGCGCCTTCACCACGATCAGCGCCAGCACCGCCAGGATGATGATCATGATCATGAAGCAGCCGAACAGCGCGATCATGCCCGGGATCGTACCCATCTCGGACTTGACCAGGTCGCCCAGCGAGCGGCCGTCGCGGCGCGTGGAGATGAACAGGACCATGAAGTCCTGCACCGCGCCGGCAAACACCACGCCGGCCAGGATCCACAGCATGCCCGGCATATAGCCCATCTGCGCGGCCAGCACCGGGCCAACCAGCGGGCCGGCGCCGGCGATGGCGGCGAAGTGGTGGCCGAACAGCACCGCCTTGTTGGTCGGCACGTAGTCCAGGCCGTCGTTGTGGCGCCAGGCGGGCGTCATGCGTTTGGGATCGAGCTGCATCACCTTGTCGGCGATAAAGCGGCTGTAGTAGCGGTAGGCGATCAGGTAGATGCAGAGCGCGGCAACCACGATCCACAGCGCGCTGACGGCTTCGCCGCGCGCCAGCGCGACGGTGCCGAAGGCAAACGCGCCGAGTACGGCGACGGCCAGCCACACCAGGTGTTCTCCGATGCGATTCATAGTGAAGGTCTCCTCAGACCGGATTTCTTGGATAGCCTGCGGCGGCGAAGGACTGGTAACAAGCAACTGGCAGGATCGGCAGCGGGGGGTGCGCCGACGGCGGGCAGCGGGGGCAATCCGGCGGTGAGGGTGTCTCCTGGGATAGCTGCTGCGCGCCCGGTTGTGTCGTCGTTTCCGGATCTCGTCTTGCAGGCAGGCGATGCACCGTCCGGGTGTGTCCGGTGCACCAACTGCGTCGACACGCGCGCCCTGCTGGGGCGGTGGCGTGTCCGGCGTGTAGTATTGACACCCGCCAAACCCCGCACAAGCGCGTAACTACGCAGCACTTCTGCGTAGTACTACGCAAATCGACGGTGGCATGCCGCCTGCGCGGCATCGGTGTTTACCCCCGGGTCCTCCCGCTCCTGTATGAAACTCCGCCAGAAGATCCTGTTGCTAGCCGTGGCGCCACTTGCGGTCGCCATGCTGGGCATCGCGCTTGCCGTGCGCTTCCAGGCCACGCAGCTCGCGCAGCATGAACGCGCGCTGGTCGAGGCCGCCTACCTGCAGAGCAAGGAAACCGAGCTGCGCCACTACGTAGAACTGGCACAGAGCGCGATCGCGCCGCTGGTGCGCTCCGGGCGCAGCGACGCCACCACCCGGCAGGCTGCGATGGAAGCACTTGCGCGCCTGGACTACGGCCCCGACGGCTACTTCTTCCTGTACGACCTGCAGGGCCGCAACCTGATGCATCCGCGCCAGCCCGAGCTGGTCGGCCAGGACCTGTGGACCATGCGCGACCCCCAGGGCGCGCTGACCATCCAGCAGCTGATCGCCGCGGCCAGGAATGGCGGCGGCGCGGTGCGCTACCTGTGGAAAAAGCCCTCGTCGCAGCAGCTTGCCCCCAAGCTCGGCTACGTCGTGGCGGTGCCCGAATGGGGCTGGATGCTCGGCACCGGCATCTACCTGGATGACGTGGAAAGCACGCTGCGCCAGCTGGATGCGCGCGCCGAGACCGATATCCGCGCGACCATGGCCTGGATCGGCATGATCGCCGGCATCAGCATCCTGCTGGTCGCCGCCAGCGGCCTGGCGCTGAACGTCAGTGAGCACCGCGAGGCCGACGCCAAGCTGCGCCAGCTGGCGCAGCGCGTGGTGCAGTCGCAGGAAGAAGAGCGCGCCCGGCTCTCGCGCGAGTTGCACGACGGCATCAGCCAGCTGCTGGTGTCGGTCAAGCTGGTGCTGGAAACCGCCACCAACCGCCTGCGCCTGGCCCCGGCCGAAGGCGCCGCGGTGGCGCCGGTGCTGGGCATGGCGCTGAACCGGCTCGATACCGTCTTCAATGAAGTGCGCCGCGTGGCGCGCAACCTGCGCCCCGCCCTGCTCGACGACCTGGGCCTGTACGCCGCGCTGCAGCACCTGGCGCGCGAGATGCAGGGCGGCAGCGGGCTGGAGATTGCGGTGACCCAGAGCGGCACCCCGCGTGAACTGCCCGACGAGCAGGCCACGGCGCTGTTCCGCATCGCCCAGGAAGCCTTGACCAACGTCGAGCGCCATGCGGGCGCGCGCCGGGTCGCGGTGGCGCTGGCCTTTGATGCCGATGCCACGCGCCTCACCGTGCGCGACGACGGGCATGGCTTCGACGTGGCGCGCATGCAGGAGGACCCGCAGCGCGGCATCGGCCTGCGCAACCTGCGCGAGCGCATCGCCGCGCTGTGCGGGCAGTTCGACATCGTTTCGGGCATGGGCGGCACCCAGCTGGTCGCTTCACTGCCGCTGTCCAGGCCTGCGGCCATTGCGCACGATCCCGTTTCCGCAGGACCCTCGCCGTCATGACCCAGTCTTTTGCCGATTCCATGGAAGTACCCGCCCGCGTATTGCTGATCGATGACCACGCGCTGGTGCGCGACGGCATGCGCATGCACCTGGCGCTGCAGCCCGGCCTGCGCGTGGTGGGCGAGGCCGACGACGGCGAAGCCGCGCTGGCGTGGCTGGACCGCGCCGGTGCCGCCGAGCTGCCCGACCTGGTCATCACCGATATCGGCATGCGCGGCATGGGCGGCATTGCCCTGGCCGCGGCGCTGCATGACCGCTATCCGGAACTGGCGGTGCTGATCGTGTCGATGCACGACAACCTGGAGTATGTGCGCCAGGCGGTGCGCGCCGGCGCGCGCGGCTACGTGCTCAAGGACGCGCCCGCCGACGAGCTGATGGCGGCGATCCAGTCCGTGCTGGCCGGACGGGTCTTCTACAGCGCCCGCATTGCACGCGGCATGGCCGAGCAGAGCCCCGCCGCAGGGCCGCTGGATGCGCTGACGCCGCGCGAGCGCGACATCCTGCGCGGTATCGGGCGTGGCCTGGCCAACAAGGAGATCGCCGCGCAGCTGGGGGTATCCGTGCGCACGGTGGAAACGCACCGGCTGAACCTGAAGCGCAAGCTTGGGATCGAGGGGCGGGCGGGTCTGGTGAAGTATGCGGTGGAGACGCTGGGGGATAGCGAGAGGGAATAAAAAAACGCCCGTCTCTGCAGAGACGGGCGTTTTTATCGCAAGCTGCGCGAACCGTGGCGATCAGCCGTCCAGCCGCTTGCCCAGCGCCGCGCGCACTTCGGCCAGCGCCTGCGGCAGCCGATGCCGCAACTTGGTGAACAGCTCGTCATGCAGCGCCAGCTCCTGCTGCCACGCATCGCGATCGATCGAAGTCACCTGCGTGAACTGCGCCGGCGTGAAGTCCACGCCATTCCAGTTCAGGTCCTCGTAGCGCGGGGTGGTGCCGAACACGTGCTCGGCGCCCTGCCCCTTGCCTTCCACGCGGTCGATCATCCACGACAGCACGCGCATATTGTCGCCAAAGCCCGGCCACACGAAGTTGCCGTCGGCGTCCTTGCGGAACCAGTTGACGCAGTAGATCTTCGGCAGCTTCGCGCCCGCGGCTTCCAGCTTCTGGCCGAGTTGCAGCCAGTGGCCGAAGTAATCGCTCATGTTGTAGCCGCAGAACGGCAGCATGGCGAACGGGTCGCGGCGCACCACGCCCTGCTGGCCGGCGGCTGCGGCGGTGGTTTCCGAACCCATGGTGGCGGCCATGTAGACGCCTTCGGTCCAGTTGCGGGCCTCGGTCACCAGCGGCACGGTGGTCGAGCGGCGGCCGCCGAAGATGAACGCATCAATGGGTACGCCGGCCGGGTTGTCCCAGTTCTCGTCGATCGACGGGCACTGCGAGGCCGGCGCGGTGAAGCGGGCGTTCGGGTGCGCGGCCTTGGCGCCGGTGGCCTTGGCGATTTCCGGGGTCCAGTCCTTGCCCTGCCAGTCGACCAGGTGCGCGGGCGCTTCCTTGGTCATGCCTTCCCACCATACGTCGCCGTCATCGGTCAGCGCCACGTTGGTGAAGATGACGTTTTCCTTGAGCGTCGCCATCGCGTTGAAGTTGGTCTTCTCGCTGGTGCCCGGGGCCACGCCGAAGTAGCCGGCTTCCGGGTTGATGGCGTACAGGCGGCCGTCCTGGCCCGGCTTGATCCAGGCGATGTCGTCGCCGATGGTGGTGACCTTCCAGCCCTCGAAGCCCTTGGGCGGGATCAGCATGGCGAAGTTGGTCTTGCCGCAGGCCGACGGGAAGGCCGCTGCCACGTGGTACTTCTTGCCCTCGGGCGAGGTCACGCCCAGGATCAGCATATGCTCGGCCAGCCAGCCTTCATCGCGGCCCATGGTCGAGGCAATGCGCAGCGCGAAGCACTTCTTGCCCAGCAGCGCGTTGCCGCCGTAGCCCGAGCCGAACGACCAGATCTCGCGCGTTTCCGGGAAATGGACGATGTACTTGGTCGGGTTGCACGGCCAGGCCACGTCCTGCTCGCCGGCGGCCAGCGGCTTGCCCACGGTGTGCACGCACGGCACGAACTCGCCATTGGTGCCCAGGACGTCGTACACCGCGCGGCCCATGCGCGTCATGATGCGCATATTGACCGCCACGTACGGCGAATCGGACAGTTCCACGCCAATATGGGCGATCGGCGAGCCCAGCGGGCCCATCGAGAACGGCACCACGTACAGCGTGCGGCCGCGCATGCAGCCCTCGAACAGGCCGTTCAGCGTCTGGCGCATCTCGGCGGGTTCGGTCCAGTTGTTGGTGGGGCCGGCGTCTTCCTGCTTTTCGGAGCAGATAAAGGTGCGATCTTCCACCCGCGCCACGTCCGACGGGTCCGACAGTGCCAGGAAGGAATTCTTGCGCTTGGCCGGGTTCAGCCGCTTCATGGTGCCGGCGGCGACCATCTGCTCGCACAGGCGGTCATACTCTTCCTGCGAGCCGTCGCACCAATAGATATGGTCGGGCTTGGTCAGGGCGGCGATTTCAGCGACCCAGGCCACCAGCCTGGGGTGCTTGACCCAGGCCGGCGCATTGACGGGCGCCGTACCTTGCATCGTGGGGTGGTTCATACTGCAGACTCCAGATTCGTAAAGGGAAGGAAGGGAAGGAATCCTTGCAAAGCCTGGCCAGCGGGCAGATGGGGCCGTCACGCGCCCGGAGTGATGGTCGCACTCGGATCGACACATCCCGTTACAACTCCGCGGCGGCCCCGTTTATGCAAAAGGTCGCGGCGGTCCCTGCGGCTGCGCTACAGTTGCGCTTCGCGCGCGCAGGGGTGGCTGCACGTGCTGGCCGGACTTTGTCCGTGTGCGATCGCGTGACGGGAGCAAAGCTCGACCGACAATCCGCGGCGGCACCGGAACGGGCAAGGATACCACTGGCGCACCCCCCTGTTTTTTGCTATGCAACAATCGCTGCCACCGGCCGGCGTGGGGTTTTTCGATATTTCTCAACAATACTGTTGGCCGGCGCGCAGCTTGGTGGCCGCGCGCACCAACCGGCACAAGACCGTTAGACAACCAGAGTTGCCGATGAAGATTGCCGTACTCGACGATTACCAGGATGCCGTGCGCAAGCTGCCTTGCTTCAGCTTGCTGGCGGGGCACGACGTCAAGGTGTTCAACAACACCGTCAAGGGCGTGGGCCAGCTGGCCGCACGCCTGTCAGACGTCGAAGCCGTGGTGCTGATCCGCGAACGCACTCGCATCACCCGGCAACTGCTGGAAAAACTGCCCAAACTCAAGATCATCAGCCAGACCGGCCGGGTCGGCGCCGGCCCCGGCAGCCATATCGACCTGGACGCCTGCACCGACCGCGGCGTGGCCGTGCTCGAAGGCGTGGGTTCGCCGGTGGCGCCGGCCGAGCTGACCTGGGCGCTGATCATGGCCGCCCAGCGCCGCATCCCCCAGTATGTCGCCAGCCTGAAGCACGGCGCCTGGCAGCAGTCGGGGCTGAAATCGACGACGATGCCGCCCAATTTCGGCCTGGGCCAGGTGCTGCGCGGCCAGACCCTGGGGATCTGGGGCTATGGCAAGATCGGCCGGCTGCTGGCTGGCTACGGCCGGGCCTTCGGCATGAAGGTGCTGGTCTGGGGCCGCGAGGCATCGCTGGAAGGCGCCCGTGCCGACGGGCTGGGCGTGGCCGAATCCAAGGAGCAGTTGTTTGCCGACAGCGATGTGCTGTCGCTGCAGCTGCGCCTGAACGACGACACCCGCGGCATCGTCAAGCAGACTGACCTGACGCGGATGAAGCCCACGGCACTGTTCGTCAACACCAGCCGTGCCGAGCTGCTGGAAGAGAACGCGCTGGTCACCGCGCTGAACCGCGGCCGCCCCGGCATGGCCGCGATCGACGTGTTCGAGTCCGAGCCGATCCTGCAGGGCCACGCGCTGCTGCGCATGGAAAACTGCATCTGCACGCCGCACCTGGGCTATGTGGAGCGCGACAGCTACGAGCTGTACTTCCGCACCGCGTTCCAGAACATCCTGGACGTGCTGGCCGGCAACCATGACTGCATCGTCAACCCGAAGGCGCTGGCGCCGGTGCTGACGCGCTGAGTCACCAGCGGCCGGATTGCCTCCGGACAGCCCGCCCAGACACCCCTGTTCCGCCATGCGGGACAGGGGTGTTTCACATCTGGCCGGGCATTTCCTCTGGGAAACGCGAATTCCACGAAACCGCTACACTCCGGACTTCCCTTACCGCCCGGCCCGCCACGGCCCGCGGCAGCCCAGACAACAACAAGGCGCCCTCCTGCGCCAACCCCTATTCCCAAGGCCGGCATGGACCCCAGGCTAGTGACGCTCTGCGTCGGCAACTTCGTCATTGGCACCGGTGCGATGATCGTTACCGGCATGTTGAACGACATTGCCGGTGATTTCGGGCTGGGCGCGGCTAGCGCCGGGCAGCTGATCTCGGTATTCGCGCTGGCCACCTGCATCGGCGCCCCGCTGTTTGCCACGCTGGGCTCGCGCATCGACCGCCGGCTGCTGCTGGCCGGGTCGCTGCTGGTCTATGGGGTGATGCACCTGGCCGCCGCGTTCGCGCCCAGCTTTGCGGCGCTGATGGCGATCCGCTTCCTGACCGCGATCGGCGCGGCCATCTATACGCCCCAGACCGCCGCCACGCTGCCGCTGCTGGTCAACGCGCAGACGCGCGGGCGCGCCATCAGCTTCGTGTTTCTTGGCTGGAGCATCGCCAGCGTGGTGGGCGTGCCGCTGGGCACGTGGATTTCCAGCACACTGGGCTGGCGCGTCAGCATGGCGCTGGTCGGTGCCCTGGCGCTGCTGGTGTCGGCGGCGGTCTGGCGCGCGCTGCCGCGCGGGCTGATCGTGCCGCCGGCCGGGCGCGAGGCCTGGGGCGCGGTGCTGCGCCACAAGCCGATCATGCTGGTGGTGCTGACCACCATGATCTCGTCGGCGGGCATGTTCACCGTGTTTACCTATATCGCCCCGCTGATGCGCGACGTGTACGGCATCAGCGGCGGCGCGCTCAGCCTGATGTTCCTGGCCTACGGCGCCTGCGGCGTGTTCGGCAATGCCATGGCGGCGTCGCGCATGGACCGGGTCACGCCCAGCCGGATCGTGCAGGTCACGCTGCTGACCTCGATCACGGCCATGGTGCTGTGGCCGCTGGCCGGGCTGGGCAGCGTGGCGCTGGTGCTGCTGTTCATGCTGTGGGGCGTGGGCGGGTTTGCCACCAACAGCGCGCAGCAAGCGCGGCTGGTGCTGCTGGCGCCTGAGCGGGCATCGGTGTCGATCTCGCTGAATTCTTCGTCGATCTACCTGGGCCAGGCGGCCGGCGCCATGGCCGGGGCTGCCATCTATACGCTTGCCGGCGCCGACACGCTGCACTGGGGTGCGGCGGCGCTGATGCTGGTGGCGCTGGCGGTATCGCAGCGCGCCCGGGCGCTGGGCTGCCAGTGGCAGCGGCCGCAGGCGGCGCAGCAGGCGTGATGCCGGGCTGAACCCCGAGGGCGGCTCCCCGCCGCCGGGTTCCTTGTGAGGGACCGCACCAAGCACTTGTCCACAGTGTTATCCGCCCCGTTATCCTCAGGCATATCCGCAGCTTATCCACAGCCCTTTCCACAACCGGATGCACAACCACGAAGCGGGGGCGCACGTGAGCGAATCCAGACCTCGGCCGGGCCTTGCGCGTGTGCTGGCGGTCAGCATGGCCAAGGCCATCCCGCTGGTGGTGGCCGGGGCGGGCACCGAGGCGGTGGTGCTGTCGGGCATTCGCAAGCACCCTGTCAGCACCCTGCTGCACCCGTTGCGGGTACAGGTGCAGCCGCTGGGCCTGGCCGGCGACGAACAGGGCGACCTGACCGTGCACGGCGGCCTGGACAAGGCGGTCTACGCCTATCCTTTCGAGCACTACCCGTGGTGGAATGCGCGCCGCCGCGCCTGCGGACAGCCCGAGTCAGGCCCACCGTTGCCGTTTGGCGCCATGGGCGAGAACCTGACCCTGGAGGGGCTGCTTGAATCCCAACTCTGGATCGGCGACCTGGTGCGCGTGGGCACGGCCCTGCTGCGGGTGGAGTCGCCGCGCAAGCCCTGCTACAAGTTCAACGCCGCGCTGGGCTACCGCCACGCGGTGCGCGACATGATCCAGAGCGGTTACTCCGGGGTCTACCTGAGCGTGGTGCTGAAGGGAGAAGTGCGCGCCGGCGATGTCGTGGTTGTGCAGGCCGGGCCACGCGAACTGTCGGTCGACAGCGTCAATCAGTGGCGCCGCGATGGCCGGCGGCAGCTTTTCTGATAATGTTTGTCTAACCATACAAGCGCCCCGCTAAACACATCTCCGGCTTCCCCTGTGGCCCGGACGGCGTTTGCCGGCGCCGGGCATTACCAGACCCTTGCAACCCTGTAACGGACTGTAATACGCGGCGCTGGCTCCGGCGGGCGAAGCGCGGTATCAGTAGAGTCTTTGCGCGACACGCACCGGCAACATCTGGACACAACCAGCCGGGCGATCACGGGGAGTGGCGCGAAGACGCGGTGCAGAGGGTCCACACAATATGAAATCTGACAGGATCGACCAGCCCAAGGGCTTCGTCGACAGCAACTGGAGGGCGGCCACCGGAACCGGGCGCGGCCGCGTGTCGCCGTGGGCGGTGGTGGCCATGCTGCTGGTCATTGCCGGCCTGGGCTGGTTTGCGTGGCGTACCTGGTTCGCGCCCAAGCCGGCGCCCAAGGCGCCGGCGGCCGTGGTGGTGTCCACCGCGCGCGTGCAGCAGGGCGACGTGCCGCTGCAGGTCACGGCCAACGGCAATGTCACCGCGCTGTCCACGGTCGAGGTGCGCCCGCAGGTGTCCAGCACCGTGCGCACGGTCCATATCAAGGAAGGCCAGACCGTCAAGCCGGGCGACCTGCTGTTCTCGCTCGATACCCGCATGGACGAGGCCAACCTGGCCAAGGCGCAGGCCCAGCTGCTGCGCGACCAGGCTGACCTGGCCGATGCCCGGCGCACGCTCGCGCGCAGCCAGGAGCTGCTGCAGCGCAACTTCATCTCCAAGAGCGCGGTCGACACGGCCCAGGCCAAGGTGGATGGCTTTGCCGCCACCGTGCGCGCCGACCAGGCCGCCATCGACGCCAGCCGCGTGGCGGTCAGCTACGGCGCCATCCGTGCCACCATCAGCGGCCGCACCGGCGTGATCAACGCCTTCCCGGGTTCGCTGGTGCTGCCCAACAGCACCCAGCCGATGGTCATCATTGCCCAGGTGCAGCCGATTGCCGTCACCTTCAGCCTGCCCGAGCGGCAGCTGGGCGCGCTGCGCGAGGCGCTGCACGCGGGGCCGGTGCAGGTCACCGCGCTGCCCAACGACGGCAGCAAGACCCCGGTGACCGGCAGGATCACCTTTGTGGATAACACCGTCGATCCGCAGTACGGCACCATCCGAGTCAAGGCGCAGTTCGACAATGAAGAGCAGCGGCTGTGGCCGGGCACCTATGCCAACGTCAACGCCGTGGTGCAGACCCTGAAGGGCGCGCTGTCGGTGCCGCCGCAGGCGGTGGTGACCGGCCCGGAAGGCCGCTTTGTCTATGTGGTCCAGCCCGACAGCAAGGTCGCGCGCGTGCCGGTGCAGGTGGTGACCACTACTGCCGCCGCCGCCGTGGTCGAGGGCGTGCAGCCCGGCGCCCGCGTGGTGGTGGAGGGCACGCAGAACCTGCGCCCCGGCGCGCTAGTGCGCGAGGCCCCGGCCGCCGGTGCCTCGGCCGCCGCCGCCCGCCCGGCCACTGCCACCGCGGGGCACTGAGCCATGACGCTGTCTGAACTCTGCATCCGCCGTCCGGTGATGACGGTGCTGCTGTGCCTGGCCGTGGTGGTCACCGGCATCGTGCTGTACCCGACCATCCCCATCGCCGCGCTGCCCAGCTTCAATTCGCCGGTGATCCAGGTCACCGCGACCCTGCCCGGGGCCAGCCCCGAGACCATGGCGGCATCGGTTGCCACGCAGCTGGAAAAGCAGTTTGCGACGATCCCGGGCGTGTCGGTGATCAGCTCGTCGAACACGCTTGGCAACTCCAGCATCACCATCGAATTCAACAACGACCGCGATATCGACGACGCGGCCGTCGACGTGCAGGCGGCGCTGTTCCGCGCCCAGCGCTCGCTGCCGATCGAGATGACGGTGCCGCCGTCGTACCGCAAGGTCAACCCGGCCGATGCGCCGGTGCTGCTGCTGGCGATCAACTCGCCGGCGATGAGCCTGGCGGACCTGAACGCCTTCGGCGACAACCTGATCTCTCCCACGCTGGCCACGCTGCCGGGGGTGGCGCAGGTGCAGATCTTCGGGCAGAAGCGCTTTGCCGTGCGGGTGCGCGCGCACCCGGATGCGCTGGCCGCGCGCGGGCTGACGCTGGACGAGCTGGCCACGGCGCTGAACCGCGCCAACGCCAACACGCCGGTGGGCACGCTCGACAGCGCGCGCCAGACCCTGACCATCCAGGCCAACCGGCAGCTGACCAGCGCCGACGCCTTCCGCAACATCATCGTTGCCAGCCAGCCCAACGGCGCGCTGGTGCGCCTGTCCGACGTGGCCGAGATCGAGGACAGCGTCGAGACCATCAAGACCGGCAGCTGGCTCAACAACGAGCGCTCGATCGTGCTGGCGGTACTGCGCCAGCCCGACGCCAACACCGTGGCGGTGGTCGATGCCATCAAGGCCGCCCTGCCCCGCCTGATCGCGCAGATGCCGGGCTCGGTCAATGTCGCGGTGGTCAACGACCGCTCGAACTCGATCCGCGAATCGATCCACGACGTGCAGTTCACGCTGGCGCTGACGGTGGCGCTGGTGGTGATGGTGATCTTCCTGTTCCTGCGCCGCGCCGCCGCCACGCTGATCCCCACGGTGTCGCTGCCGATCTCGCTGATCGGCACGGTGGCGTTGATGAAGGCGTTCGGCTACAGCCTGGACAACGTCTCGCTGCTGGCCATCACGCTGGCGGTGGGCCTGGTGGTGGACGACGCCATCGTCATGCTCGAGAACATCGTGCGCCATATCGAGGAAGGCGTGGCGCCGCTCAAGGCCGCGCTGGTGGGTTCGCGCGAGATGGGCTTCACCATCCTGTCGATCTCGATCTCGCTGGTGGCGGTGTTTATCCCGATCTTCTTCATGCCGGGCGTGATCGGGCTGTTGTTCCATGAGTTCGCGGCGGTGGTGTCGCTGGCGATCCTGGTATCGGCGCTGGTGTCGCTGACGCTGATCCCGATGCTGTGCGCGCGCTTCCTGTCGGCCGAGAACGTGCCGGTGGATGAATCGCACCATGCCTACGGCGATCATGCTCCGGCGCAGCCCGCCATCGCGCAGAAGCAGACCTTCGGCATGCGCTCCACGCAGTGGTTCGAGAACCTGTTCGAGTTCACGCTGCACCGCTATGCGCGCGGGCTGGACTGGTGCCTGGCGCACCGCCGCACCGTGCTGGCGGTCGCAGGGCTGACGTTCGTGCTGACCGCGGTGCTGTTCGTCACCATCCCCAAGGGCTTCTTCCCCGAGGAAGATATCGGCCAGATCCAGGTCAACGCCGAAGGCCCGCAGGATATCTCCTTCGATGCCATGGCCGCGCGCCTGCGCGACGCGGCCGAGCGCATGCGCGCCAACCCTGCGGTCAGGAGCGTGGTGGTTTCCATCGGCGGCGGCCCCTCGCCCGCGATCAACACCGGGCGTATGTTCATCGAGCTCAAGCCGCTCGGCGAGCGTGCCAAAATGCCCGCCGTGGTGGAGTCGCTGCGCAAGGATGTGTCCGGCATCCCGGGCTTGGCGGTGTACTTCTCGCCGGTGCAGAACCTGCGCCTGGGCGGGCGCCAGAGCAAGAGCCGCTACCAGTACACGCTGCAAAGCGTGAAGGCCGGCCAGCTGCAGGACTCCTCCGACAAGCTGATGGCGAAGATGCGCGCCGATCCGATCTTCCGCGACGTCACCAGCGATTCGCAGCAGTCCGGGCTGGAGGCGCACCTGTCGATCGACCGCGACAAGGCCAATGCGCTGGGCGTGCAGATGCAGGACGTGCGCACCGCGCTGTACTCGGCCTTCGGCGAGCGGCAGGTGTCGACCATCTACACGCCGATCGACAACTACTACGTGATCCTGCAGGCGGCCGATGTCGACCGCACCGACGAGAGCGCGTTCTCCAAGCTCTATGTGCGCAGCAAGACCGGCCAGATGGTGCCGGTCTCCGCCTTCGCCACCACCGAGCGCCGGGTCGGGCCGATCGCCGTCAACCACCAGGGGCAGCTGCCTTCGGTGACGGTGTCGTTCAACCTGGCGCCGGGCGCGGCGCTGGGCGATGCTTCGGCGCGCATCGACCGCTACCGGCAGGAGACCGCGATGCCCAGCTCGATCTTCACCAGCTGGGGCGGCGACGCGGCGGTGTTCCAATCGTCGCAGGCCACGCAGATCGTGCTGCTGGTGGCGGCCATCGCGGTGATCTACACGCTGCTGGGCGTGCTGTATGAAAGCTATATCCACCCGCTGACCATCCTGGCGGGCTTGCCCTCGGCGGCGGTGGGCGCGTTGCTGACGCTGTTCCTCTTCAACGTGGAGCTGTCGCTGATCGCGGTGATCGGCGTGCTGATGCTGATCGGCATCGTCAAGAAGAACGCGATCATGATGATCGACTTCGCGCTGGCCGCGCAGCGTGAGCAAGGCATGCCGCCGGCCAAGGCGATCCGGCAGGCGTGCCTGCTGCGCTTCCGGCCGATCATGATGACCACCTTCGCCGCGGTGATGGGCGCGCTGCCGCTGGCGCTGGGCCTTGGCGCGGGTGCCGAGTTGCGCCAGCCGCTGGGCCTGGCGGTGGTTGGTGGCCTGCTGTTCTCGCAGGTGATTACGCTGTTCATCACGCCGGTGATCTACCTCGCGCTGGACCGGTTCTCCGGGACGGGGCCGCTGCAGATCGACGCTGAAGGCAACAAGCTGCCGGACAAGACGCCGGGCGAGACGGTGCACCAGCGCTGAGGCACCGGCAGACAAGAGGAGGCCGTAGCATTGCTGCGGCCTCTTTGCTTTTGAGGCGCCGGCTAGGGTCGACGACGTGACCATCATCACCAACCCGGGCAACAAGCGGGAGCGCAGGCCGGCAACCCCGCCACGACAACGAGATATGGAAAGGAACCGCGTGATGTCATTCCGTTTGCCTGTCGCAAACATGCGTGCCGGCATGCTGGCCGCCGCTGTCGCTGTGCTCGCCACCGGCTGCGCGGCCATGCGCCCCGCGCCCGAGGCGGTCAGCGCCGCCTTTGCCGGCAAGTCTTACGTGCTGCTGGGCGAGGTCCACGACAACGCCGCCGCGCAGCAGCAGCGCCTGGCCGCGCTGACGCGCGCCGTCGAGCAAGGCTGGCGCCCGGCCATCGCCATGGAGCAGTTCGACCGCGAGCGCCAGGCGGATATCGAGCGCGCCCGCCGCGAGCGCCCGCGCGATGCCGACTACCTGATCGCCCAGGCCGGCGGCGGTGCCTGGCAATGGCCGCTGTACCGGCCGGTGGTGGCGCTGGCGCTGCAGTACGACCTGCCGCTGGTGGCGGCCAACCTGTCGCGCGCCGACGCCGGCAAGATCGTTCGCGGCGGACTGGACAGCCTGTTCCCGGCCGGCGAGCGCCAGCAACTGGGCCTGTCCGGTGCGCTGCCCGAGGACCTCGTGGCCGCGCAGACGGCGGTGCTCGACCAGGGCCACTGCGGCAATTTCCCAAAGGCCATGCTGCCCGGGATGCTGGTGGCGCAGGCCGCGCGCGATGCGGTGATGGCGCAGACGCTGCGCCCCTACGCGCAGCGCGGCGCGGTGCTGATCGCAGGCAACGGCCACGTGCGGCGCGACATCGGCGTGCCGCGCTGGCTGGGGGTGGGCGTGGCGCAGGTGGTCAGCGTGGGGTATGTGGAAAACCCGCCGGCCGACGGCGAGTTCGACGTGGCCGTGGTGGTGCCGGCGGTGGCGCGCAAGGACCCGTGCCTGCAGGCGAAGCCGGCGGGTTGAGGGGCCTGCGCCCCGCGCTGCAGTGCGCCATCCACGTAAACCCCGACCCTTTCTCCCCCCAATTGACAGCCTTTTGACAGTTTCCGCCGCCTAGAATCCGCCCCATGACCGGTAATTCCGGTCTGACGTTCACCAAAAGTCCAAGAACAGTCCCGGCCACGCCCCGCCGCGCCGGACAGGAGACAAGCACCGGCACTGCGCCTTTCGCGCAGTCCCCCCGGCTATCTTCCCGTCCCCCGCAACGCAGTGGCAGCCGGAACGCCCGGGTCGGATCGCGGCTGCCAGCAGGCTGGCACAGCGCATCCCCGGTACAACCAGGAGACCGCTATGCGCCGTACCTATTCCCGCCTGGCCCATGCCGTGATGGCATCGGCCGCCGTTGCCGCCACCTTTGCCGCCGCGCCGGCCTTTGCGCTGGACAGCGTCAAGGTGATGATCGGCGCCAACCCGGGCGGCGGCTTTGACCAGACCGGCCGCTCGCTGGGCGCCGCGATGATTTCCGCGGGCCAGGCCAAGACCGCCTCGTACGACAACAAGGGCGGCGCCGGCGGTACCATCGCGCTGACCCAGTTCGTCAATACCGACAAGGGCAACCCCAATGCGCTGATGGTGGTGGGCGCGGTGATGGTGGGTGCGATCGAGACCAACAAGCCGCCGGTCACGCTGAAGAACGCCACCCCGATCGCGCGCCTGTTCGCCGACACCATGGTCATCACCGTGCCGGCCAGCTCGCCGATCAAGTCGGTCAAGGACCTGACCACGCAGCTCAAGGCCAACCCGGGCAGCGTCAGCTGGGGCGGCGGCTCCAAGGGTTCGATCGACCATATCCTGGCCGGCCTGATCGCCAAGGAAAGCGGCGTCGACCCGAAGAAGATCAACTACGTGCCCTTTCAGGGCGGCGGCGAAGCCTCGGCCTCGATCATGGGCGGCCACGTGACGGTGGGCATTGCCGGCGTGTCGGAATTCCTGCCCTTCATCAAGAGCGGCAAGATGCGCGCGCTGGCGGTGACCTCCAAGGACCGCACCGCCGATATCCCGACGCTCAAGGAGCAAGGCGTGAACGTCGAGATCTACAACTGGCGCGGCGTGTACGGCGCGCCCGGCATCAGCGCCGAGCAGCGCAAGGCCATGATCGACGCCGTGGTCAAGGCCACCGAAAGCAAGGCCTGGAAGGACACGCTGCAGAAGAATGACTGGACCCCGTTCCTGCTGACCGGCGACGAGTTCGGCAAGTTCGTCGACAGCGAATCGGCCCGCCTGGGCGGCTCGCTGCGTGAACTGGGCGTGGCCAAGTAAGAACTGTCCGCAGTACCGCTTCAACCCGCTTTACCTGTCGTGCCTGCCAACCCCGCTGGTGAACCCGGCGGCAGGAAAACGGCGCAGGGCCCGGTGTCCACCTGCGATACCAGACAAATAACCAAATGTCGCCGGGCCCTGCCGCCGCGCGGGCAGCACCTGCCAGCGTCGCGGACGCCAGCGCCCCTGCTGGCGACAAAGGCCAAGGAGTCTCCATGAAACCCTCGCACCTCGCCATCGGCATTGCCGTGCTGGCGCTCTCGCTGTTCTTCTTCCTCGGGCTGTCCGGCATTTCCGGCGAAGAGGGTTATGCCGGCCTGTCGCCGCGCTTCGTGCCCACGCTGGTGGCCGTCGGCCTGGCCGTGTGCGGCGCGCTGCTGACGTGGCAGGGCGTGCGCGGCGGATTCCGCAACATGCCGGAAGAAGATGCCGAGCTGCCCAACGCGCCGCACAACTTCGGCGGCTTCCTGTGGGTGGCCGCGGGCCTGGTGCTGAACATGGCGCTGATCGGCACGCTTGGCTTCGTGTTTGCTTCCACGCTCCTGATGGTGTGCGTGGCGCGCGGCTACGGCAGCCGCCGCATCGTGCGCGATGCGCTGATCGGCCTGTGCATCACGGTGCCGATGTGGGCGCTGTTTGAATTCCTGCTCGGCATCAACCTGCCGCTGCTGCCCATCGCTGGCTTCTGAGCCCGCCCGCCCGACCAGCAAGGAGTCTTCGAATGGATACCCTGAACCTGCTGATGCACGGCTTTGCCGTCGCGATCACGCCAATCAACCTGATGTGGGCCCTGGTGGGCTGCTTCCTCGGCACCGCCATCGGCGTGCTGCCCGGCATCGGCCCCGCGCTGACGGTGGCGATGCTGCTGCCGCTGACCGCCAAGGTGGAACCGACCGCGGCGCTGATCATGTTTGCCGGCATCTACTACGGCGCGATGTACGGCGGCTCGACCACCTCGATCCTGATGAACACCCCGGGCGAGTCCTCCACCATGGTGACAGCCATGGAAGGCAACCTGATGGCCAAGAACGGGCGCGCCGGCCCGGCGCTGGCCACCGCGGCGATCGGCTCGTTCGTGGCCGGCACCATCGCCACCGTGCTGCTGTCGATGTTCGCGCCGGTGGCGGCGGACGTGGCGCTGCAGTTCGGCCCGGGCGAGTATTTCATGATCATGCTGCTGGCCTTCACCACGGTCTCGGCCGTGCTGGGCTCGTCGCTGCTGCGCGGCATGACCGCATTGTTCCTGGGCCTGGGCATCGGCCTGATCGGCATGGATTCGCTGTCGGGCCAGACCCGCTACTCGATGAACGTGCAGGAGCTGTACGACGGCATCGACATCGTGGTGGTGGCGGTAGGCCTGTTCGCCGTGGGCGAGGCGCTGTTCAACGCGTTCTTCCCGCAGCCGACGGGCACGTTCAACAAGCTCAGCTCGGTCCACATGAACAAGTCGGACTGGAAGCGCTCGGTCCCGGCGTGGATTCGCGGCACCATCATCGGCTTCCCGTTCGGGCTGATCCCCGCCGGCGGCGCCGAGATCCCGACCTTTCTCTCGTATGCCACCGAGAAGAAGCTGTCGGACCACAAGGAAGAGTTCGGCAAGGTCGGCGCGATCGAAGGCGTGGCCGGCCCCGAAGCGGCCAACAACGCTGCCGTCACGGCGACGCTGGCCCCGCTGCTGACGCTGGGCATCCCGACCTCCAACACCACCGCGATCCTGCTGGCCGCGTTCCAGAACTACAACCTGCAGCCGGGCCCGATGCTGTTCCAGACCTCGGGCGACCTGGTGTGGGGCCTGCTGGCGTCGCTGTATATCGGCAACGTCATGCTGCTGGTGCTGAACCTGCCGGCGATCGGGCTGTGGGTGCGCATGCTGCGCGTGCCCACGCCGCTGCTGTATGGCGGCATCCTGATCTTCGCGGGGCTGGGCGCCTACGGCATCCGCCAGTCGTGGTTCGACCTGCTGCTGCTGTTCGTGGTCGGCCTGCTGGGCATGGTGATGCGCCGCTTCGACTTCCCCACCGCGCCGGTGATCGTGGGCATGATCCTGGGGCCGATGGCCGAGAAGCAGCTGCGCAATGCGCTGTCGATCGGCCAGGGCGACTGGACCCTGTTCCTGCGCCAGCCGATCTCGGCCACCATCCTGGCGCTGACCGTGGCGGTGGTGGTGATCCCGCGCCTGTTGCGCTGGCACGCGACCCGCACCTCGGCGCACGCGCAGGCCGACAACGCGGCATGATGCGCGCGATCTTGCGGTAAGCTTTGCGAGGCCCGCACGCCAATGGTGTGCGGGCCTCTTGTCTTTCGTCGTCCGTCTTCCAGAACAACAAGCCGCCGGCGCCCCCGCGCCAGGCCGCTGTCACATGCGTCTCTTCTCCAACCCCTGGCTATCCGCGCTGCCCACGCTGGCACTCGGGCTGGCTGCCGCCCTGCTCTGCACCGCGCTGCATACCCCGCTGCCGTGGATGATCGGCCCGTTGCTGTCCGTGGCCGCCGCGCGCATGGCCGGGGCCGACCTGCGGGCGCCGTCGCAGGCCCGCAATGCGGGCCAGTGGGTGATCGGCGCGTCGCTCGGGCTCTATTTCACGCCGGACGTGGTGGCGCGGCTGGTGGAGTACCTGCCCTACATCATTGCCGGCTCGCTGTTCGCGCTGGTGCTCGGCGCGGGTGGCGCCATCCTGCTGCGGCGGACCACCGGCGTGGCCTTCAAGACCGCGTTCTTCTCCACCGCCATCGGCGGCGCCTCGGAGATGGCCAACCTGGCCGAGCGCAACGGCGCGCGCATCGACCAGGTGGCGGCCGCGCATTCGCTGCGGGTGCTGATGGTGGTGGTAACCGTGCCGGCGATCTTCCAGTACGGCGGCATCCACGGGCTCGACCCCTATATCCCCGGCCCGCGCGTGGTCAGCGCGCCGGGGCTGCTGGCGCTGATCGCGATCACGCTGGGCGTGGCGCTGCTGGTGAAGCGGCTGAACATGCCCAACCCGTTCGTGATCGGCACGCTGCTGGCCGCGGCGGTGCTGACCGCATCCGGGATCGAACTGTCGGCGATCCCAACCTGGATGAGCCGTGCCGGCCAGCTGCTGATCGGGGTCTCGCTGGGGGTGCGCTTCTCGCGCGAGTTCCTGCATACCGCGCCGCGCTTCCTGTCGGGCGTGGCGCTCTACACCGTGCTGGCGCTGGTGGTATCGGCGCTGCTGGGCTGGGGGCTGTCGGCGCTGTCTGGCGCGCACCCGGCCACGGTGATCCTGGGCACCACGCCGGGCGGCATTGCCGAGATGTGCATCACCGCCAAGGTGCTGGAGGTGGGGGTGCCGCTGGTGACCGCGTTCCATGTGATCCGGATGGCCTTCGTGGTGCTGGCCACCGGCCCCCTGTATCATTGCCTCAAACATCGCGTCGCGCCGGAGGAGACAGAGTAGCGGTCCGCCACAGGACGGCTACGGTGCGGCCAGCCAGAACCAGGAGCGCCATGTCCGAAGCCGCACCGCAGTTCAGCCTCACCGATATCGACGCCACGCTGGAGCGCGTGCTGGCGCCATGGGTGCGCCAGCTTGGCCTGCGCGCCGAAGCCGTCGATGCCCAGGGCATCACGCTGCGCCTGCCGTTCAGCGAATCGTTCCGCCATGCGGGCGGCGTGGTCTGCGGCCAGGTGCTGATGTCCGCCGCCGATACCGCCATGATCGTCGCCGTGGCTAGCGCGCTGGGCGCCTTCCGCCCGATG
Source organism: Cupriavidus sp. GW821-FHT07C08 (assembly GCF_059419025.1). Classification (NCBI taxonomy): domain Bacteria; kingdom Pseudomonadati; phylum Pseudomonadota; class Betaproteobacteria; order Burkholderiales; family Burkholderiaceae; genus Cupriavidus; species Cupriavidus sp. GW821-FHT07C08. The sequence continues at coordinate 102,150 of NZ_JBWKQZ010000013.1, read as the reverse complement.
ACCACGGTCACGCTCACTACCAACTTCATGCGCCCGGTGATCGACGGCGACGTGCTGGTGCGCGCCAACGTGCTGCGCCTGGGCAAGACCGTGGTGTTCGGCGAGATCGAGCTGGCCGGCACCGACGGCAAGCTGGCGGTGCAGGCCACCACCACCTACGCCCTGCTCTGATCCCCGCGCAACGCCAGCGTCCATGACTTCCGGCCACGCTAATCCCTTCGACCAGATCGTCTTTGCCGGCGGCGGCAACCGCTGCTGGTGGCAGGCGGGCTGGTGGGACACGGTCGCGCCGGAACTGCAGCTGCGCCCGCGCGTGATCGCCGCGATCTCGGCCGGCGCGGCGACGGCGTGCATGGTTTATGCGCATGACTCGCACCAGACCATGGACTACTACCGCGAGGTGCTGTCCAACAACCGCCGCAATGCCTACTGGGGCAACCTGCTGCGCAATGAGCGCGTGTTCCCGCATTACGGCATCTACCGCACCGCGCTGCTGACGATCTTCGCCGACGGGCGCCTCTCGCACCTGCAGCAGGCGCCGGAGATCCGCATCGGCGTGGCCCATATCCCGCGCTGGAGCGGCCCGCGCCTGGCGGTGGCCGCGGGGCTGCTGGCGTACAACATCGACAAGCATGTGCTCAAGACGCTGCACCCGCGGCTGGGGCGCAAGCTGGGCTTCCGCCCGGAGTTCGTGCGCGCGCAGGATTGCGATTCGCCCGAGCAGCTGGCCGACCTGCTGCTGCAGTCGGCCTCCACGCCGCCGTTCACGCCGGTGCTGCGCCGCGGCGGCCGCCCGGTGCTGGACGGCGGGCTGGTCGACAACGTGCCCGTGGACGCGCTCGATGCCACCCCGGGCAATGTGCTGGTGCTGGTGACAAGGCTGTATCCGCGCCCGCGCCGTTTCGTGCTTGAGCAAGGCGGCCAGCGCCGCCTGTACCTGCAGCCCTCGCAGCGCGTGCCGATCTCGAGCTGGGACTACACCCGGCCCGATGCCATGACGCACGCCTACGAGCTGGGCCGCCGCGACGGGGAAACTTTCCTGCGCGAATGGCCGTCGATCCTGAATACCGAACTGCGGCCCGCTGCCTAGTGTTTTGTTTGCTGGCGCTGGCCTGATTGTTGTCGATGCGGCCCGCGTGCCGCGACAGGAGGCATGAATGACTAAGCGCCAGACAACCCCCGCCGGGGCCAAGGAACCGCGGCGCGCCCGCGAGGTCAGCGCGGCGCCGCCGGTGGAGCAGGTGCCGCGCGTGCGCAACGGCCGCACGCGGCGCAACGACAAGGTGCGCAAGGCAGACCTGGTGGTGATCGGCGGCGGCTCGGGCGGCGTGGCCTGCGCGCGGCGCGCCGCCGCGCACGGCGCACGCGTGATCCTGGTCGAGCGCGATGCCATCGGCGGCACCTGCGTCAACCGCGGCTGCGTGCCCAAGAAAATGCTGTCCTACGGCGCCGGCTGGTCGGCGATCCTGTCGGGCTGCCTGTCGCACACGGGCGGGCATGAGGACTGGCGCGACGCCATCGTCCGCGTCAACGCCGAAGTCGCGCGGCTGAACGCGGGCTACACCCAGCGCCTGCACGAATCCGGCGTGGAAATCCTGCGCGGCGATGCGCTGGTCACCGGCAAGGACGAAGTGCGCGTCGGTGACGAGACCATCCACGCGCGCCGCATCCTGATTGCCACCGGCGCGCGCCCGCGCGCGCTCGAAGTCCCCGGCGGCGAACTGGCCGCCAGTTCCGACGACGTCTTCACCTGGCAGACCGTGCCGGGTTCGATCGCGGTCATCGGCGGCGGCTACATCGGCGTGGAGCAGGCCTCGATCCTGTCGCGCTACGGCGTCAAGGTAGACCTGATCGTTGCCGGCGACCGGCTGCTGCCCCACTTCGACCACGACATCTCCCGGTCCCTGGCCGATGCACTGACCGCGCGCGGCGTGCGCCTGCACCTGAACGCCCGGGTGCACCTGCTGAGCCAGGCCAATGGCGCCGTTGAAGTCTGCTACCGCCCCACCGACCGCCCCGGCCAGACCGAGGCCGTGCGCGCGCAGGCCGCGCTGGCGGCGATCGGGCGCATTTCCAACGTGCAGGGCTTCGGGCTGGAGGCGGTTGGCGTGGACTTTGGCGACAAGGGCGGCATCCGCGTGGACCGCCAGTTCCGCAGCAACGTGCGCGGCATCTACGCGCTCGGCGACGCCATCGACGGCCTGCACCTGACCCCGGTGGCCACCGCGCAGGGCCGCTGGCTGGCCGACCGCCTGTACGGCCGGCGCGGCGAACGCGCCGATTTCGACTTCGTGCCCACCGCGGTGTTCTGCGAGCCCGCCATCGGCGCCGTGGGCCTGACCGAGGCCCAGGCGATCGAAGCCGCCGGCAAGCCCGAACGCATCCGCACCGTGGTCAAGCGCTTTGTCTCGCTGGAAAACCGCTTTGGCGGCACGGCCCACCAGTCGATGTTCAAGCTGGTGCTGAACGCGCGCAGCGGTCGCGTGCTGGGTGCGCACCTGATGGACGACGCCGCGCCCGAGATCGTGCAGACGCTGGCCGTGGCGTTGCGGCTGGGCGTGCGCGAATCGCACCTGGAAACCACCGTGCAGCTGCATCCGACGGTGGCAGAAGAGTTGTTTGGTTAGGCCTTATTCGCCGATGGGCAGCTTCAGCACCGCGCGCACGCCGGTGCCCTGCAGCCCATCGCCGAGTTCCACCGTGCCGCCAAACCGCGCCGCCATCTCGCGCGAGATGGCCAGCCCCAGCCCGGAGCCCGGCTCCGCATTGCCCACGCGCCGGTAGAAGCGCGCGAAGACTTTTTCGCGCTCTTCGGCGGGGATGCCCGGTCCGTCGTCTTCCACCACCAGGCAGGCGGTCTGGTCGGCGCGCGTGGCCGACAGCGTGATGCGGCTGCCGCGCGGCGAGTACTGGATCGCGTTGTGGACCAGGTTGGCCAGCGCCTCGCGCAGCAGCGCGGGGTCGGCGCGCACCGGCAGCTTCAGCCCCGGCACCGGCTCCCAGCCGAAGTCCTGCTGCTTGCCGCGCGCCAGCGGCAGGTAGTCCAGCGCCACCTGCTCGGCCACGGTGACGGCGTCGATGATGTCGATGCCATCGGCTTCCTGGGCGGCTTCGCCGTGGTGCTGGCGTACCCGCGCCAGCGCCAGCAGCTGGTTGGTCAGGCGCGCGGCCTGCTCCAGCTGGGTGACGATGCCGCCCACGGCTTCGCCGGCGGCCTGGCGCGCGGCGTCGGGATCGGGCGCGCGCAGCTGGCGCTGGGCGTATTCGGCCTGGGTCTTCAGGATGGCCAGCGGCGTGCGCAGCTGGTGCGCGGCGTCGGCGATAAACTGGGCCTGCGACTGCGCCATCGCCGCGGAGCGCGACACATGCAGGTTGACCGCATCGACCAGCGGGCGCACCTCGGCGGGCACGCGCTCGAACGTGAGCGGGGCCAGGTCGTCCGGCGAACGCGCTTCCACGTCGTCGCGCACGCGCGCCAGCGGGCGCAGCACGTATGTCACGCCGCCCACCAGGATGCCGGCGCTCAGCAGGATCAGCAGCAGGTCGCGCGCCAGCGCGCTGCGCCAGACCGTGCCGATCAGCGTGGTGCGCGGCTCGGCGGTCTCGGCCACCTGGATGATCACGCGCATGCGCGCGTCGGGCCGGTACACCGGCCGCGCCATGGCGGCAATGCGCACGGCCTCGCCCCGGTATTCGGCGTCGTAGAAGCGCGGCTGGTTGTTGACGAGGGTGCCGGCAGGCAGCGGCAGGTCGTCGTAGCCGGTGACGGTCTCGACCTGGCCGGCGCGCTCGGTCGACACGCGGTAGAACACATGGGTCTGCGCCGCGGTCTCGAACATCTCCATGGCGGCGTCGGGCAGGGTCAGCTGGACGCTGTCGCCGGCCATGCCGATGGCATTGTCGATGGCGCGGATCGAGCCATAGAGCGAGCGGTCATAAGCCGTGTTGGCGGCGTCGCGCAGGGTGCCGTAGGTGAGCCAGGTGTCGATCGCCATCATCGCCGCCAGCGCCGGCACCAGCAGCAACAGCAGTTGCCGGCGCAGGCTGCCGCGGCGCCACAGCAGCACAGGATGGCGGGGACCCATCCTCCAACGCATGTCAGCGCCCGGCCTCGGGCTCCAGCAAGTAGCCGAAGCCGCGCAGCGTGACGATGGTGACGCCGTGCCCGGCCAGCTTCTTGCGCAGCCGGTAGACCAGCACCTCGATCGCGTCGGGAGAGACATCGGCGTCGAGTGAGAACACCTTGTCGAGCAGCTGCGCCTTGGTCAGCGGCTGGCCGCTGCGCGCGAGCAGCGCGCCCAGCAGGGTCGATTCGCGCGGGGTCAGCGCCAGTGGGGCCCCGTCCAGCGTGAAGCTGCGGGTCTCGCCGTCGAACACCAGCGTGCCGCATTGCAGGCGCGGGTGCGCGCGCCCGCGGCTGCGGCGGATCAGCGCCAGCAGCCGCGCTTCCAGCTCGGCAATGGCAAAAGGCTTGGGCAGGTAGTCGTCGGCGCCCAGGTTCAGGCCGCGCACGCGTTCGTCCAGTGTGTCCTGGGCGGTCAGGATCAGCACCGGGGTGCGGTCGTCGCGCCCGCGCATGGACTTGAGCACGGCCAGCCCGTCCTTGCCGGGCAGGCGCAGGTCGAGCAGCACCGCATCGTATTCCTCCGCCTGCAGGCGGGCCTCGGCCTGCAGCCCGTCGGCGACGTGCTCGATCACAAAGCCGCCCTGCTCCAGCGCGCGGGCGACCCAGCGTGCCAGTTCGATTTCATCCTCCACCAGCAGGATGCGCATGCCGGTCTCCTCCTCTGCCGGTTTGGTCCAAATTTCGGTTGCGGCGGCGGAAAACGTCCGGACAACAGGGGGCTGCACCGATGGAGCGTGCCCGCCGCGGGCGCCTATAATACCCCCGCCCCGCTGGTCCCGGCGCGTGCTGTCCGCGCGCCCGCTCCCTTCCACAGGCAGTTCTTCCGTTTCCGAGCACCGTGCCCACGCGTCCACCCCCGCCGTCCCTGCCGTGCGCTTGCGAGCCGCCTGCCTCGGGGCAGCGCCGCCGCCTGCTGGGCGCATCGCTGCTGGCCGGCGCCGCCTTGCCGGCCGCATGGCCCCTTCATGCCCAGTCTAGGCCGCCGGCGCCGCCGCCGGGGTATCCGTCCGGGTATGACGCCACCATTGCCGGCGCCATGCGCGAAGGCATGGTCACGGTCTATGCATCGACCGACCTGAAAGTGGCGCAGCCGCTGATCGCCGCGTTCGAGGCGCGCTACCCGGGCATCCGCGTGCACTACCAGGATCTCAACACGATCGAGCTGAACCAGCGCTTCCTGGCCGAGACCGCGGCGCTGGGCGGCAAGCGGCCCGCGCCCGATGCGGCCTTCGCCGACGTGCTGTGGAGCACGGCCATGGACCTGCAGATCAAGCTGGTCAACGACGGCCATGCGCAGCGCTACGCCTCGCCCGAGCGCGGCGGACTGCCCGGCTGGGCGGTGTGGCGCGACGAGGCCTGGGGCACCACCTTCGAGCCCGCGGTGATCGTCTACAACCGCCACCACCTGGCCGGCATGCGCCCGCCGCGCAGCCGCAGCGGGCTGGCGCGGCTGCTGCAGGAACACGCGCCGCGCTGGCATGGCAGGGTAGTGACGTATGACGTGGAGCGCTCGGGCGTGGGCTACCTGCTGGCGCAGCAGGACGCGCGCATGGGCAGTGAGTTCTGGTACCTGGCGCAGGCGCTGGGCCGCGCCGGGGTGCAGCTGTCGGCGTCCACCGCCGAGATGATCGAGCGCATCGCCAGCGGCGAGCTGGTGCTGGGCTACAACCTGCTGGGTTCGTACGCGCTGTCGCTGATGGAGCGTGGCGCGGCCATCGACGTGATCGCCCCGCGCGACTACACGCTGGTGATGTCGCGGGTGGCCTTTATTGCCCGGCGCGCGCCGCGGCCCAATGCGGCGCGGCTGTGGCTGGACTACCTGCTCTCGCGCGAGGGCCAGGCGCTGCTGGCCAAGTCCACCTCGCAGCTCTACACCATCCGCACCGATACCGACAGCGTGCACACCGCCGCGGCCTTGTCGGAGCGGCTGGGCTACGCGCTCAAGCCGATCAGCGTCGGCCCGGGCCTGCTGGCCGCGCAGGACGCGATGCGCAAGCGCGCCTTCCTGGCGCGCTGGCGCGAGGCCATGCGCGGCTAAGCGCGGCTAAGCGCGCCGCTCAGGGCACCAGGTCGCCGGTTTCGAGCCCGCCCGGTTGGGCGTTCGGGCAGGCCTGCTGGCACAGCGTGGACAGTTCCCGGTCCAGCGCCGCCATCGGGCGCGGCACGTAGCCGTGGCGCAGCGCCGGTGAGAACTTCAGGGTATCGATAAAGGCGTCGGACATGCGCTCGGCGTTGGCGTCGAGGTCGAAGTCCTGGGGCGAGAACAGCCAGTGCGCCAGCACCCCGCCGATGGCGGCATGGAAGGCGTTGACGGCCAGGTCCAGGTCCAGGTCGGCGGGCAGCTGGCCGCGCTCCAGGGCCAGGCGCAGGTGTTCGCGCATCTTGATCAGGCCGTCCTGGTGCGACTGGCGCTGGCGCTCGAAGATGGCGCCGTTGTCCTGCACCATTTCACACTTGTGGAAGATGATCTCGAACACCCGGCGCCAGCGCGGGTTGACCACGGTCTGGCGCATCACATAGGCGCAGATGTCGCGGATGCCGCCCAGCGGGTCTTCCTGGCGCGCTAGCCGCTCGGGGTCGCACAGCGCTTCCACGGGCAGGTTGACGCGGTCGCACATGGCGGCGAACACATCGCTCTTGTTCTTGAAGTGCCAGTAGATCGCGCCGCGCGTAACACCCGCCGCCTCGGCGATGTCGGCCAGCGACGGGCGTGCCACGCCGCGGGCGTGGAACACGGCTTCGGCCGCGTCGAGAATCCGGTGGCGCGTTTCAAGCGCCTCTTCCTTGGTACGTCTGACCATTTTTGTCTCTGGTGCCGGCGGCATGACGAGATGGAGCCGTCATGGCCAGCCTTGTTGGTTCTCCCTGGTGCGGCCGCTGAGGCAGCCGCACGGGCCGGCGCATGCGCCAGCGGGTCGTTGTCGTCACATGCCAATGTGCTTGCAGCCTGCGAGCCGACACGACGGCGCGCATCCTAACCCGAGCCGGCGGTTTGCGCCGTGATTCCGAACGGGTAGGACGCAATTCGGACCGACCGGTTGGGTTTGACCGGCTTGGGATCCGTATTGCCGCGGCCCCGCGGCGCCGGTTGTGCGCCGAAAGGCCCTTCTGCAACATCAACTTAACATACATGCTTGAATGTATATATAATACGCGCTTGCCCGGCATTCGGCCAGCCGCCTTCTGTGACATACCCAGTACAGCTGGCAATCCCTGCCGCAGGCCAGCCGGGCATGAATCCAGTCGTTACATAAAAGTCACCGTTCGTCGCATCTGACATTGCGACGCCGAGATTTGTGGCTAGCATCACGCTTTTGTCCGCCGCAAACCATGCGGCGTGCTGTGTCGTTTCCGTTTGTCGGATGACAGGTCGGGACGATGCGGCAGATCTCAAATTGCCATCATGGGGTTATCGATGAGGAAGTCCCAACGTATCCGTTGCGTTGCAGCCTATGCACTAGCGGCGCTGTCTGCCGTGGCGCTTGTTGCCTGTGGCGACAAGAAGGCCGAAGGCGGCCCCCCGCCCCCGCCGGAAGTGGGTGTGGTGACCGTGACGCCGTCGCCGGTCGCCGTCGTCAATGAACTGCCGGGCCGCCTGGAAGGCATCCGCACGGCCGAAGTGCGTGCTCGCGTCGAAGGCATCGTGCTGTCGCGCAACTACACCGAAGGCGGCGAAGTGAAGGCCGGCCAGGTGATGTTCCGCATCGACCCGGCGCCCTACCAGGCCACGCTGGCTTCGGCCCAGGCCGCGCTGCAGCGCGCCGAGGCCAACGCCGTGTCGGCGCGCCTGAAGGCCGAGCGCTACAAGCCCCTGGTGGCCGTCAACGCGGTCAGCAAGCAGGAGTACGACGACGCCGTGGCCTCTGCCGGCCAGGCCAATGCCGACGTGGCCTCGGCCAAGGCGGCGGTGCGCACCGCCCAGATCAACCTGGGCTACACCACCGTGACCGCGCCGATCAGCGGCCGTGCCGGCCGCGCGCTGGTGACCGAGGGCGCGCTGGTGGGCAAGGGCGAGGCGACCAAGCTGGCGCTGGTGGAGCAGGTCGACCCGATGTGGGTCACCTTCACCCAGCCGGCCTCGGAAGTCACGCGCCTGCGCCGCGCCATCGAGTCCGGCATGGTCAAGGGCATGAACGGCGGCGCCAAGGTGCACCTGTACGTCGAAGACGGCCGCGAGTACGAACAGACCGGCAAGCTGCTGTTCTCTGACATGACCGTGGACCCGACCACCGGCGCGATCACGCTGCGCGCGCAGTTCCCCAACCCGAAGCGCGAACTGCTCTCGGGCACCTTCGTGCGCGTGAAGATCGAGCAGGGCGTGGATGAGAACGCACTGACCGTGCCGCAGCGGGCGCTGATCCGCGGCGCGCAGGGTGCCAGCGTGATGGTGGTGGGCACGGACGGCAATGTCGCGGCGGTGCCGGTCAAGGCGCCGCAGGCCATTGGCGACAGCTGGGTGGTGACCGAAGGCCTGAAGGGCGGCGAGAAGGTGATCGTCGAGGGCCTGCAGAAGATCAAGGTCGGTGCGCCGGCCAGGGCCGTGCCGTTCAAGCCGGCCGAGGCCTCGGCACCGGCAGCGGCGACGGCCTCCGCCCCGGCGACGCCGGCCTCGGCCCCCAAGGCCGAGAGCCAGCAGCAAGCCAAGTCTGACGCCAAGCAAGGCTGAACCCTGCCGTACCAACCAATACGGCAAATACGGCTAGACCGCTAGACCAAGAGGGAGCCAGATTTATGGCCAAGTTTTTTATCGACCGGCCGGTGTTCGCGTGGGTGCTCGCGCTGATCATCGTGCTGGGCGGCATATTGGCGATCCTGCAGTTGCCGATCGCGCAATATCCGAACATCGCCCCGCCGACGATCTCGGTCACCGCCACCTACCCGGGTGCGTCGGCCAAGACGCTGGAGGATTCCGTCACCTCGGTGATCGAGCAGGAGCTTAACGGCGCCCCTAACCTGCTCTACTACAACTCCACCAGCGAGTCGTCCGGCCTGGCGAGCATCACCATCGCCTTCGCGCCGGGTTCGAACGTCGACCTGAACTCGGTCGAAGTGCAGAACCGCCTCAAGCGCGTGGAAGCGCGCCTGCCGGCTGAAGTGCGCCAGCAGGGCGTGCGCGTGGACAAGGCCGGGAACAACTACATGATGTTCCTGACCGTGTCGTCCAAGTCCGGCACGGCTGACGCGATCCAGCTCGGCAACTATGTCTCGGCGCAGGTGATCGACTCGATCCGCCGCGTGCCGGGCGTGGGCCAGGCCGACCTGTTCGGCACCGAGTACGCCATGCGGATCTGGCTGGACCCGTCCAAGCTGACCGGCTACAACCTGACCCCGACCGACGTCACCGCCGCGGTGGGCGAGCAGAACATCCAGGTCGCCGTGGGCGAACTGGGCGGCACGCCCTCGCCCAAGGGCACCGAGCTCAACGCCACCGTCACCACCGAAAGCCGGCTGACCACGCCGGAGCAGTTCGGCAACATCCTGCTGCGCACCAACCCGGACGGGTCGTCGGTGCGTATCAAGGACGTGGGCCGCGTGGAGCTGGGCGGCGCCGACTACTCGACGCTGGCCCGCACCAACGGCAAGCCGTCGGCGGCCATCGCCATCAAGCTGGCCCCGACCGGCAACGCGCTGGCCACGGCCACCGCGGTGCGCGCCAAGATGGAAGAGCTGTCAAAGACCTTCCCGGCGGACTACCAGTACTCGGTGCCTTACGACACCTCGGCCTTCGTCAAGATCTCGATCGAGGAAGTGATCAAGACGCTGCTGGAAGCCGTGGTGCTGGTGTTCCTGGTGATGTACCTGTTCCTGCAGAACTTCCGCGCCACGCTGATCCCGACGCTGGTGGTGCCGATCGCGCTGCTGGGTACGTTCGGCGCGCTGCTGGCGTTCGGCTTCTCGATCAACGTGCTGACCATGTTCGGCATGGTGCTGGCCATCGGTATCCTGGTGGACGATGCCATCGTGGTGGTCGAGAACGTCGAGCGGATCATGAGCGAGGAAGGACTCTCGCCACGTGAAGCCACGCGCAAGGCCATGGGCCAGATCACCGGCGCCATCATCGGCATCACGCTGGTGCTGACAGCGGTGTTCATCCCGATGGCGTTCTTCTCGGGCTCGGTGGGCAACATCTACCGCCAGTTCTCGCTGTCGCTGATCTCGTCGATGGCGTTCTCGGCGCTGCTGGCGCTGACGCTGACCCCGGCGCTGTGCGCGACGCTGCTCAAGCCCGTCGAAGCCGGCCACCATCATGAGAAGACGGGCTTCTTCGGCTGGTTCAACCGCACCTTCGCGCGCGCGTCGACCAGCTACCAGGGCGTGGTGGCGCGCATTCTCAAGCGCACCGGCCGCTACCTGATCATCTACGCGGTCATCATCGTCGGCGTTGTGGTGCTGTTCAAGCGCCTGCCGTCGTCGTTCCTGCCCGACGAAGACCAGGGCTACATGATCACCGTGGTGCAGCTGCCCAATGGCGCCACCCAGGACCGTACCATCGGCGTGCTCAAGCAGATCGAGGACTACTACCTGCAGAAGGAAAGCAAGGTGGTGGACCAGATGATCACGGTGGCGGGCTTCTCCTTCTTCGGCCGCGGCCAGAACGGCGGTATCGCGTTCGTGCGCCTGAAGGACTGGAAGGAACGCACCGGCGCCGGCGAGACCGCGCAAGCGCTGGTCGGCCGTGCCTTCGGCGCGCTGTCGTTCATCAAGGACGCGATCATCTTCCCGCTCAACCCGCCGGCGATTTCCGAGCTGGGCAACTCCTCGGGCTTTGACTTCCGCCTGCAGGACCGCACCGGCCAGGGCCACGCCAAGCTGATGGAAGCGCGCAACATGATGCTCGGCATGGCGGCCAAGAGCCCGGTGCTGATGGGCGTGCGCCCGGAAGGCCAGGAAGACGCGCCGCAGCTGCAGATCGACATCGACCGCGAGAAGGCCAAGGCGCTCGGCGTTACCGTGGCCAGCATCAACTCGACGCTGTCGATTGCGTTCGGCTCGAACTACGTCAACGACTTCATCTATGAAGGCCGGGTGCGCAAGGTGATCGTGCAGGCAGAAGGCTCAGACCGCCGCCTGCCGGACGACCTGACCAAGCTGCGCGTGCGCAACAGCAACGGCGACATGGTGGCGTTTGCCGCGTTCGCGACGTCCAAGTGGGTGATGGGCTCGCCGCGCCTGGAGCGCTACAACGGCATGCCGGCGGTGAAGCTGGCGGGCCAGGCCGCGCCGGGCCGCAGTACCGGTGAGGCCATGCGCGTGATGGAAGAGAACTTCGCCAAGCTGCCGCCGGGCTTCGGCTTCGAGTGGTCCGGCCAGTCTTATGAAGAACGCCTGGCCGGCTCGCAGGAACCGATCCTGTACACGCTGTCGCTGATCATCGTGTTCCTGTGCCTGGCCGCGCTGTATGAAAGCTGGTCGATCCCGTTCTCGGTGCTGCTGGTGGTGCCGCTGGGCGTGCTCGGTGCGCTGCTTGGCGTGACGCTGCGCGGCATGCCCAACGACGTGTACTTCAAGGTGGGCCTGATCGCGACGATCGGCTTGTCGGCGAAGAACGCCATCCTGATCGTGGAATTCGCCAAGGACCTGCAGGCGCAGGGCAAGGGCCTGATCGAAGCCACGCTGGAAGCGGTGCACCTGCGTTTCCGACCGATCCTGATGACGTCGATGGCGTTCATCCTGGGCGTGCTGCCGCTGGCGATTGCCACTGGCGCGGGCTCGGGCAGCCAGCGCGCCATCGGTACCGGCGTGATGGGCGGGATGATCACGGCCACGGTGCTGGCGATCTTCCTGGTGCCGGTCTTCTTCGTCGTGGTGCGCAAGCGCTTCAAGGGCAGTGCGCGCCAGCGCATGCTGGACCAGAAGTGGCACGAGCCGAAAGAGGAAATCTGAACATGACCAAGACACTGACCACACTGCTGCTGGTGGCCGGCGTGCTGACGGGGTGCACGCTCGCGCCCCACTATGATCGCCCTGCCCCGCCGGTGGCAGACAGCTTCCCGGTGGCGCCCGAGGGCTATGCCACCGCCGAGGCCAAGAGCGGCGAGACCCGCCGCGCTGTCGACATCGGCTGGCGCGAGTTCTTCCGCGACCCGCGCCTGCAGTCGCTGATCGCGACCTCGCTGGAAAACAACCGCGACCTGCGCACCGCCGCGCTGCGCATCGAGGAAGCGCGCGCGCAGTACCAGGTGCAGCGCGCCGACCTGCTGCCGACGGTGAACGCGAATGCTGGCTATACCCGTGCCAGCACCAACGCTGCCACGGGGGTATCGGTTCTGGGCCAGCCTGCGGTATCGCAAGTCTACTCGGCCAGCCTCGGCATCTCGTCCTACGAGCTGGACTTCTTCGGCCGCGTGCGCAGCCTGTCGAACGCGGCGCTGGCGCAGTACTTCTCCACCGAAGAGGCGCATCGTTCGGCGTATATCTCGCTGGTGTCGGAAGTGGCCAAGGCCTACCTGTCCGAGCGTTCCTTCGCCGAGCAATACGAGATTGCACGGGACACACTCAAGGCGCGCGAGAGCACCTATGGGCTCGCCAAGCAGCGCTTCGATGTCGGCGCCACGTCCGCCCTGGACCTGCGCGACAACGAGTCGCTGGTGGCCCAGGCGCGTGTCGCCGCCGCGCAGCTCGCACGCCAGCGCGCGCAGGCGCAGAACGCGCTCGAAGTGCTGGTGGGCAAGCCCATCGGCAGCATCGAGAACCTGCCCGAGCCGATGCGCCTGTCCGACGAGCGCATCATCAGCGATATTCCCGCGGGCCTGCCTTCGGACCTGCTGGAGCAACGCCCGGACATCCGCCAGGCCGAACAGCAGTTGCTGTCGGCCAACGCGAATATCGGCGCGGCACGCGCGGCGTTCTTCCCGCGCATCACGCTGACCACCAGCATTGGCACGATCAGCCCGACGTTCTCGAACCTGTTCGATGCCGGCACCAAGGCGTGGTCGTTCGCGCCGCAACTGACGCTGCCGATCTTCGACTATGGCCGCAACAAGTCCAACCTGGACCTGGCCAATGTGCGCAAGAACATCCAGGTGGCCAACTACGAGAAGACCATCCAGACGGCCTTCGCGGAAGTGGCCGATGCGCTGGTGGCGCGCGGCACGCTGGAAGACCAGGTGGCCGGCCAGGAAGAAGTGCGCAATGCCGAAGCCGCGCGCTACGAACTGGCGCGCGTGCGCTTCCGCAGCGGGATTGCCAGCTACCTGGACGAGCTTGATGCGCAGCGCCAGCTGTTCACCGCCGAGCAGGCGCTAATCCAGGCGCGGCAACTGCGGCTGAACAACGCGATCGACCTGTACCGGTCGCTGGGCGGTGGCTTGCAGGAGAGCAGTCCGGTGGCACAGCAGGGAACGCCTGCGCAACAGGGGACGGTGACGCAGTAAGGGTTGCCGCTTGCCGTTGCAGCAATAAAAAACGACGCGCTCAGGCGCGTCGTTTTTTTTCTTTCAGCGTCAGAACTTGTACGACGCCGCCAAAAAGAACACCAGCGGATTCGGCTCCAGCTTGGTCTTCGACGTCGACAACACCGTCCCGTCGGACGCCTTGATCGTCATCGACGACGTCGATTTCAGCGGGATATAAGTCACCGCCGCCGTCACGCCCCAATGCTCGTCAAAGTTATAGGTGCCGCCGATATTGAACACCGGCGCCCATGACGACGACGCATCCGCACTCACCGACGTCGGCCCCGGGATGCCCGCCCCCGCCGCCAGGATCGCGCCGAGGTTGTTGTTGACCGAACTCGCAAACGCCGGATTGACCTCGATGTTGGTAAAGAAGTTGTACGACACCCCCAGCCCCAGGAACGGGCGGAAACGCGTGCCCGGATCCAGGAAGTGGTACTGCACCATCGCCGCCGGGCTCCACTGCCGCGCCTTGGTGATGATGGGGTTCAGCGCGGGGTCGCCCAGGCTCTGGCGGCCGAGCGCGCCGGCCGGGCCCGGCGGAATCAGTTCGCCGTGGCCGTAGAGCTTGAACTCCGGCGGGATGCCGCCAACCGCGGTGACCGCGATATGGTCGGTGACGAAGTGGCTGAAGGTCAGCCCCAGCGTGTTGGCATTGGACGACGAGAGGCTGCTGCCCGGCGCGGTGAAGCTGGACGGCAGGCCCAGCGGGTAGTTGATCGGCACGTCGAGCAAGGTGGTGGTCAGCGGGCCGCTCTGGCCATGGGTCTGGATATAGAACCAGCCGGCGGATACCACGTTGTCGCCCTTCTTCTGGGCATGGGCAGGCAGGGCGAAGCTGGCCAGCGCGGCCAGCATCAGCGTGAGCGTGAGGCGTATGGTTTCCATCTTGTGTCCCCCGGCAGTGGATGTCTCTGTTTGGTCGAGTCGTGGTGCAGTGGCCCGGGCTGCGATGGCCCGGGCCTGGTAGCGTGCTTACTGCACGAATGCGCCGACGGTGAAGTACGGGCCGCTGTCGCGCTGTTCCAGGAAGCCGAACACGCCGCCGGTGAACATCAGCTTGCCGGTCGGCGCCGAACCCGCGGGCGCCTCGCGCCGCGAGGTGCGGACCACGCCCGGCACCTGCTGCGAGTAGTCCAGCCGGTAGGGAATCGCCAGCGACGCATCGGACGGCCGGAACGGATCCATCATGGTTGCGGCGGCTCCGACCAGCGCGGTCACGCGGTAGTTGAAGTTGCTGTCGACGCCGACGTATTCGCCGTTGACCGCGCCCTCGGTGACCGCCACCGCCGGCGCCATCATGCCGATGCCGATCTCGTCATCGGCACCAAGCGGGCCGTTGGCGAGCGAGTCATTGGCATAGCCCACGCGGATCATGACCGGCACCAGCTGGCCGCGCAGCTTGCCCACGATCAGGTAGGCCTTGCCCAGCGTGTTGCCCAGCGTGGGCGGCTGGCTCTCGGCCTTGTAGTTGGTCGACAGCAGCGCGCCATTGGCCTGCGGCACGAAGTTGTTGCCCTTGCGCTCGCAGGTGTTGGTGGCGTTGTCGCAGACGGTGAATGAACCGTCCGCGGCCAGCGCCATGCGGTAATCCTGCGCCACTGTCTTGAACTGCTTGGACGGCACCTCGTGGAAGCCCGTGCCGTTGTATTGCCCGGCGATCTTCGACAGGTCGGTCTCCGTCTGCGCGAAGCCGATGAACTGGAAGTACGGGAAGGTGGTGTCCGGCACCGCGCCGGCGCCCAGCACGCCGTTGAACTGGATGCGCGCGCCGGGGATGGTGCCGCCCACCACGCCTTCGCCGACGAAGAGCTTGGCCGGGCGGTTCGGATCGAGGCTGGCCCCGGTCAGCTCGAACGCGCACTGGTTGAGCTTCTCGGTCGGCAACCCCGTCTCTGCCTTCAGCGCGCCGCGCATCACGTTCTGCCCGTTGGTAGGGTCGCTGCGCGTGGGCTGCACGGTGCCGGTCTGGCGCGGCACGGAAGAATCCAGGAAGGTCACCTGCCAGGTCTTTTTGGTGGTGTCGATCTGCACCTTCACCAGCTCGCCGGAGCCGGTGCCGCCGGTGAAGGTGGTGCTGTAGTCGAGCGATGCCGGGCACAGCCGCGTCTGCACCGCGGCCGGCGTGGACGGCGCGTCATCGCCGCCGCCGCCGCCACACGCGGCGAGCATGGCAGTGGCGGCTACGGCCAGCGCACGCGCCGGCACCGTGGATGGGCGCGAGGCCCGCGGCAGGATCATTCGATTGGGTTGCATGGCGTTGTCTCCTCGGTCTTGTGTCTTCTTTGGTGGACTCAGGGTGCTGCCAGCACGCCGACGCGGAAGGTCGGGCTGGCGCTGCCGGTGCCAGACAGGTGGCTGAACACGCGCCCGCTGGCGATCAGCGCACCGGTGGTGCCGCTGTTGTCGGTGGTGGCGATCATGCCCGGTGCGTTCTGCGTGAAGTCGAGCTGGAAGGCGCCGGTCTGGTTCATCGTCATCGGGTCCAGCAGCTCCACGCGCGCGCCCTTGACCAGCGAGGCGGTGTAGACAAAATCGCTGCCCGAGCCGATATAGCCGCCGTCAAGCTGGCCGCTGGCCAGCGACTTCGCCGGCGCCATCAGTGCGAGCCCCGATTCGTCGTCGACATTGACCGTCAGCGGCAGCAGCGAGATCTGCGCGTAGCCGGTGCGCACCAGCAGTGGCACCAGCGCACCGTTGAGCTTGCCCACCACCATCAGCCCCTTGGCGCGGCTGGCGTTGTTGTTGGTGATGGCCGCACTCTGGAACGACGGGTAACGGCGACTGCCATCGGCATTGCTGCTTTCAAAGGCACCGTCGGCGCTGCGCAGCTTCCAGCTGTTGCCAGTGCTGAGGCAGCTGCCGGCCGCGACGGTGCAGCTGCCGTCGGCATTCAGCGTCTCGGTGGTCTGCGCGGTCGCAGGCGTGAAGTGGCTCGACGAAGTCAGCGAGCCGCCGGACGGCACCTGGTGGTAGCCCAGCAGGTTGTAGCTGCCGGCCACCCTGGTGAAGTCGGTCTCGGTCTGCGCGAATGCCAGCACCGGGTAGAACGGGAAAGTGGTGGCCGGGATCGCGCCCAGCCCGAGCACGCCCGGATAGGAGATGGTGGCACCCGGGATGCCGCCGCCGGCAACGCCGTTGCCCAGGAAGATCACCGGCGGCTTGGCGCTGTCGATATTGGCCTGCGAGGTGCCGTCAGACGCCGTCGCTGTCTGCAGCGCGACCGCGCAGCGGTTCTGCTCGGCGGTCGGCAGCGAGGTCATGTTGGCGAAGGTGCCGGTAAAGGTCACGCCCGCGCGCGTCGGGCTGACGCTGCCGGGTTGCTTGGGCACCGGCGACTCGATGATCTCCAGCTGGTAGGTGCGGGCTGCGGTGTCGAAGCGCAGCTTCACCAGTTCGCCCGCGCCGGAGCCGCCGGTGAAGGTGGTGCTGTAGTCCAGTGCCGCCGGGCACAACGACCCCGGCGGGCCGCCGATGGTGACCGGTCCCTGCGTGGGGCACGTGCCCGTGTTCGCGCATTGCGGCGGCGCCTGCGTGCTGGCGCGCGGCGCCTCTTCATCGCCGCCGCCACCGCAGCCGGCCAGCACCGCGGCAAGGCTCACCCCTGTCAAAACCAAAGTGCTGCGTCGAAGCATCGACATGGTCATTGCCTGTCTCCTGATTTTTTTGGCGACCCCTGGTTCTGGATCTGGTGTCCGGCTCTGCGGCTGGATCCCTCCCGGGTGCGGCGACTCTCGCCGCTCGCGTGTTTTTGCGTCAATAGAGCGGCCGTTCCAAACAGGCGCGCCTGGCGTGCATGCCGCATGTGGCTGTGGAATGCGGGTGTTGCACGGATTGCGCGGCAGGCGGCGCGGCCAGCGATTCAAACGCACGGTGCGCGCCGCTTTGCCACATTTCAGAAGCGATAGTCAGGATTGGCCGGATCGAATGCCGAGGCCTCGAAGGTCTTGCGCACCAGCTTGTCGAACACGATCTTCTCGACCATGTTGCCGTCGGCATCCCAGGCGGTTTCCACACGGATATACGGATGCTTCAGGTCCAGCATCAGCTGCACCTTCTTGGCGTAGTACTGCGGCGCGCCGGCCGGCAGGTCCCAGGTCAGCGCCACCATGCGCACGCCCTGCTCCTGCACGATCTCGGCCTTGCTGTATTTCTCGGACAGGCCGGCGGCACGCAGGGACTTCGCGTCGCGCTCCAGCATCGACAGCACGAACTGGAAGCCCAGGTCGCGCACGGTGTGGTTGGACTGCGAACGCGCCAGCGTGCCGTCCAGTCCGATCCACATCGAGGTGAAGCCCAGCACGCCGCCCAGGTGGCCGTACATCTCGTCCTTGCGGCGGGTTTCGTCGTAGATGATTTCCTGGCCCGACTGCGCGCCGCCGGGCAACCACTTCGCATAGAGCTGGCGCGGCTGATGGCGGTAGCGGATCTGCATCCTCGCGGGCTGGTCCTGCCACTGGTTGTTGAGCCGTTCCTGGCGCGACATCCAGTACTCGTACTCGGGATAGCGGTTCATCTCGGCGCGGGCCCATTTCAGCAGCGCATCGGGCTGCAGCGCCTGGAACACGGCCAGCACCTGCTCATCGGACAGCCGCGCGAGTTCGCCGCTGGCGACCTGGCGCGAGAACAGTGCGGCTTGCTGTGCGGATGTCTGGCCGTCATAGCCCGTGCCCGCAACGGCGGTGGTGGTGGCCGTCTGGGCCATGGCCACGGGGGGCATGGCCAGTGGCGCAGCCAGCAGTCCGATGACGGCACCGGCGACGGCGGCAAGGTAAAGCGGTTGGATCGACATGGCAGCTTCC
This sequence comes from Cupriavidus sp. GW821-FHT07C08, assembly GCF_059419025.1. NCBI lineage: Bacteria > Pseudomonadati > Pseudomonadota > Betaproteobacteria > Burkholderiales > Burkholderiaceae > Cupriavidus > Cupriavidus sp. GW821-FHT07C08. Next base: position 83,827 of record NZ_JBWKQZ010000013.1, on the reverse strand, counting down.
TCCTCAAGATGTCCGCCAGGGGCGGAGCGCGGGCAGCGCAGGCGCGAACGGGGCCACCGCCGCGCCCTTGGAAAATCCGATGAGGCGCACGGGGTCCGCGGGGCCTGTGCGTGGCCTCGCTGGGTGGATCGACGGTTCAGGTTTTGCGTGAGGGCGGTGGCGCCGGCCCGGCGGTAACCGGGCGCGGCGCGCGCCGCTATGTCCTGGTGCGCATTCGCATCCAGTCATCCAGCGGGTTGCTGGGGAAGCTCACGGTTTGCTCGCGCGCGCGGACCGGCATGCTGGTCACGGCTGAGCGTTTGGTGCCCTCATTGCGCACGGTGCGTGCGCTGATGCGGGCCTTGCCGAGGGCGGCGGCGGTCTGGCTGGCCGCATCGCCCATGGTTGCCGTCATCGCGGCGCAACTGGCACTCAGTTCATCGGCAGACTGCGCTGCGGCCAGCCTGCTGGCGCGCTGCTCGGCCTGCTGCTGCTCGCCGAGCTCGAACACTGACTGCAGGGCCGAGAACTCATCCGCGCTGGGGTGCGCCACGTTCAGCACGGCTTCCACCATGGCGGTGAGCTGGGCCAGCACGTGCGCATCGCTCATCTGCCGGCCCTGCGTGAACACCGGCAGCAGGCTGGTGAGCTCTTCGCCGGCCAGCACGCCGGCCAGCGCCTTGAGCGCAAACTGCAGGCGCCAGCCGAGCTCATGCCGCGGCAGCCCCGGAATGGCGCGCGAGAAGGCGTCGAAGAAGCGCCCGTACACCGGAGCGTAGTGCTCCAGCAGGTATTGCTGGATAAACGGTGAGGTATCCGAATACACGCGCCCGAGCAGCCGCAGGAACGATGGCCCGCCCACCGACGGGTCGCGTGCCATCTGCAGCGCGGGCACGAACAGCGCACCCATCACGTGCTCGCAGCGGATGCTGTTGCCGGGCCAGCGCGCTTCGCATGCATCTAGCAGCGCCAGGCGCCGCGCGTTGAGCGGATCCAGCCGCCGGCTCAGCACGGCGTGCATCATGATGTCTTTGCTGCGGAAGTGGTAGTTCACGGCGGCCAGGTTGACGATGGCGCGCGACGTGACCTGCCTGAGCGAGGTGGCTTCATAGCCGACCTCGGTAAACAACTTTTCCGTGGCGTCGAGAATCCGGGCCTTGGTGTCTCCTGCCGAGCTTTTGCCGGTCTTCATGGGGGCGTCTCTCTTCGTTGCTGCCTTAAACCCCTTAGCAATTTGCTACGCTGTTCCGCTCCCTGCTCTGACGGCATACGGATGCTTGAAACAGCTGTACGAAGCCTATCCACCACTTCGAGCGTTTCACAAGACCTGAATTGGAGTGGGCATTCTAATTGCGCCACTGGTGTGGGGAATCGCACAACAATGTCGCCCGCCGCCTGCATGGAGCAGGCATGCCGGATGCCTGCAATGCAGGACATTGCAGGCTTGCGCGGCCAATACCTCATGACGTGAGGCTCCGTGCCAGCGCATCCGCATTCTGTGCCGTCAGCGCGAACACTGACAATTGGGGATTGGCCCCCACGCTGGTCGGGAACACCGAGCCGTCGAACACCGACAGGTTGGCCAGCTGGTGGTGGTTGCCATGGCTGTCCACCACGCCGCCGCGCGCATCGTCGCTCATGCCGCAGCCGCCCATCAGGTGCGCGGTGAACAGCGCGGTGCGGAACGGCTTGAGCGGCAGTTGCGCGATGGCGTCACGCGCCTCCGGCCAGCTGCGGTACTCGGCGGCGTCCAGGTGGGCGGGCCGCACGCGCTCCGCACCGGCGGCGAACTGCGCCTGCGCCATGCTCAGCCACGCGCGCCGCACGCCGTCCCAGGCGTAGTCGCTCATCTGATAGTCCAGCAGCGGGCTGCCGTCGGCCGCCAGCCGCACGCGCCCGCCCGCGCTCTCTGGCACGAAGCCGTCGCGCAGCAGTGCCAGCATGGCGTTGGTATGGGGCAGTTGCGCCATGTCGCGGCGCAGCGCCTCGCCCACGCCGTTGACCACGCCCGCGCTGATGCCGGGGAACAGCGGCGGCACCTCCAGCTTGTAGCCCATCGGTCCGGTCGCGCCATCCTTCCACTGGAAGTGGTCGGAAGCGATCGACTGCGGTGCGCCATAATAGGGATCAATGCGCTCCGGCATTTTTGCAATGCTGATATTCACCGGATGGATAAATGTGCGCAATCCCAGCCGCTCATGCGGGTCCGGCACGCGCGAGCGCAGCAGCAGCGCCGGCGTGTTGATGGCGCCGCCGGCGGCGATGAAGTGTTTGGCCCGCACGATCACGCCGACGCCGGTGGGCGTATAGCCGTCCGCGCCCAGCGCCTCGCCGGTGACCGACTGCACGCGCTTGCCGTCATGGTCCAGCGTGCGCACGCGCACGCGGTGTACCAGCGTCGCGCCGCTGGCCAGTGCCGCGGGAATGGTCGACACCAGCATCGACTGCTTGGCATTGACCGGGCAGCCCAGCCCGCAATAGCCGGAGTTCCAGCAGCCCTTCACATTGCGCGGGATCACGTGCCATTCCCAGCCCAGCGTTTCGCAGCCGCGCTTGAGCACGTCGTTGTTGGGATTGGGCGCCATCGCCCATGGCGCGATGCCCAGGCGCTCTTCCACCTGCTTGAACCACGGCGCCATGTCGGCCTCGCTGTGGCCGGTGACGGCGTGATGCGTGGCCCAGTGCGCCAGCGTCTGCGGCGGCGTGCGGAAGCTCGACGACCAGTTGACCGTGGTGCTGCCGCCGACGGAGCGCCCCTGCAGGATGGCGATGGCGCCGTCGGCCGTGGTGCGGGCCGCGGCCTCCTGGTACAGCTCGCGATAGGCGCGGTTCTCGTCCATGTCGCGGAAGTTGTCCGAGGTGCGCAGCGCGCCCTCTTCCAGCAGCACCACGCGCAGGCCCGCGCGGCTGAGCGCCTCGGCGCTGATGCCGCCGCCCGCGCCGCTGCCGACGATGACGACGTCGGCATCCAGCGTGCGCGTGGTGGTGAAGGTGGCAGCGTCCAGCACCTTCCAGCCGGCGGCGATGCCGGCGTCGTAGAGATTGTCGATGGCCATGTCGGGGATCAGGCGTGCAGCGCCTTGTAGACGGCCGCGTTCGGGCCGGGATAGCCGCTGCCCGCCCACGCGGCCGGCAACACGTAGTAGCTCACGCTGATGAGCTTGACCAGCACCACCGCGCCGGCATTGAGCGTGGCCAGGCGGCTGGCGCGCCAGCGCGCCAGGAAGGCCTGCACCTGCGCCGGCGTGGCCGCGCTCCAGTCCTGGCGGATGCCGGTCAGCGCCCAGCGCAGCGGCATGCTGGCAAGCAGGCCGAACAGCTTGCGCAGCTCGGCTTGCGCCCCCGCGCCCATCGCGGCGCAGGTCGCGTCGATATTGCGCAGCGCGTCCTGCTCCAGGGTCGCGCGCCGCGGCGGCGGGGCTTCGGCCAGCTCGGTGACGATGGCCGGCAGCAGCGCGCGCAACATCGCCACGTCTTCCGGTCGCAGCCAGGTCATGCCGGCCTGCGGCGCGGAATTGGCCGACGAGCAGCCGGCCAGCGACGGCACCAGCGTGGTACAGGCCAGCGCGGCCGAGAAGCCGAGGCCGACTTTCAGGAAGCCGCGCCGCGTCAGCGCGTGCAGCGCCTCGGCATCGGCATCCGCACGGCGGTGTGGATAGTTGGGGGGCATGTTGTCTCCTTGCGTCGGTCTCTTGTATTCAGGCGGGGCAGGCCCGCATTGACGCTACCCGGAGTATGGATAAAGATCGGTGCCCGGTCTTGATCCCGCACGACAGGTGATTTGATGCCACGCGCCAACCAGCCCGACGGCGGTGCCAGTGGTACGCAAGCGGGCACCGCATTGGGCACCGTCTCGCTCGCCTACCTCCGCGCCGTGCTCGACCACGGCGCGCGCCAGGGCATTGCCCCGGCCGAACAGCTGCGCGCCGTCGGCGTGCCGCCCGAGCTGCTGCACGCCACCGGTGCGCAGACTGCCACGCGCATTCCCGGCGCCGCCTACCTGGCCCTGCTCGACTGGCTGGAGCAGGTCACCGGCGATCCCGATGTCGGCCTGCGCGCCGGCGCCGCCTTCGCGCCGCGCCACTATGCCGAGATGGGCTACGTGGTGCTGACCACGCCCACCGTGCGCGACGCCATCCTGCAAGGCATCCGCTATGAGGTGCTGGCCAACGATATCGGCGGCACCCGCCTGATTGAAACGCCGCAGGCCGCCTGCATGACCTGGGAAGCCCGCCATGGCCCGCTGTCGCGCCATGCGCATGAGCTGCACATGGCAACCTGGGTAGTATTCGCGCGCTGGCTGATCGGTGAGCAGCACGTGGCCACGCAGGTGGAATTCCCGCATCCCGCGCCGGCTGACACCCGCCTGCATGCCGAGGTGTTCGGCTGCCCCGTGGTCTTCAACGCCGCGCGCCATGCCATGCATATCGAACGGGCCTTGCTGGACCTGCCGTCGCTGCAGGCCGACGCGGGCATGCAGGCGCAGATGACGCGCATCGCCGATACCCAGCTGCAGCAGATCGTGCCGGCCGGGGCCGACGCCTTGGCGCAGGCGCGTGCCTATATCAGCGGGCGGCTGCCGCAGGGCGAACTGCCGATTGCCGACGTGGCCGCGCACCTGGGCATGCCTGTGCGCACCCTGCAGCGGCGGCTGCAGGCGCAGGGCATCAGTTATTCACAACTTGTGGATAACGTGCGGCGCGCGCTGGCGGAACAGTATCTTGCCGATCCCGGCATCAGCCTGGCGCAGTGCGCGATGCGGCTCGGCTATTCCGAGCAGAGTGCCTTCACCCACGCCTTCAAGCGCTGGACCGGTGAAACGCCACACGGCTGGCGGCGCAAGGGACAGGCCGCCTAGCGCCTGAATGTTGCGGCCACGCCTTCGTGATCCGCGAAGCCTGAAAAAAATCTCCCGGTTTCAAACGCAGGACTGAATTCCACAGCACAAGCGCCTGCAGGGTGGCATCGCCTTGTTTCATGTGCGCCAAACGCCGCTGGAAATCCCCAAAAATTAGAACGATCCTTCAACTCACGGCATTGACCACCTGCCCTGCGCTTCCTACGATGACATCCATCAATGTCACAATAAACACTGTAATAACGGTGAGGAGCGCCCATGAATGCACCCGCGGAGCTGCCGCAGCAGGCATCCCCTGCCCTTGAGCACACAGACATTGCCATCATCGGCAGTGGCTTTGCCGGCCTCGGCATGGCGATACGGCTGCGCGAGCGCGGCGAGCGCAACTTCCTGATCTTCGAGAAAGCCGGCTCCGTCGGCGGCACCTGGCGCGACAACCATTACCCGGGCTGCGCCTGCGATGTGCAGTCGCACCTGTATTCCTTTTCATTCGCGCCGAACCCGGACTGGTCGCGCATGTTCTCGACCCAGCCGGAGATCCGCGCCTACCTGGAAGGCTGCACCGACCGCTTCGGCCTGCGCCCGCACCTGCGGCTGCACCATGAACTGCGCCACGCCGCCTGGGACGAGGCCGCGCAGGTGTGGCGCCTGGAGATGGCCGACGGCAAGGTGGTGCGGGCACGCGTGCTGGTCTCCGGCATGGGCGGGCTGAGCCGGCCTTCGACCCCCAATATCCCGGGGCTGGACTCGTTCGAGGGCGAATGCTTTCACTCCCAGCACTGGAACCACGCCTATGCGCTCGCCGGCAAGCGCGTGGCCGTGATCGGCACCGGCGCCAGCGCAATCCAGTTCGTGCCGCAGATCGCGCCGCAGGTGGCGCAGCTGGACCTGTACCAGCGCACCCCGCCGTGGATCATGCCCAAGCCGGACCGCGAGGTCAGCGCGACCGAGCGCTGGCTGTTCCGCCGCCTGCCGTTCACGCAGACGCTGGTGCGCACCGGCATCTACTGGATGCTGGAATCGCGCGTGCTGGGCTTTGTGCTGCATCCGAAGATCATGAAGGTGGTGGAGCGCGTTGCGCGCCGCCATCTGGCCAGGCAGGTGCGCGACCCCGCCTTGCGCGCAACGCTGACGCCGGACTACACCATCGGCTGCAAGCGCGTGCTGATCTCCAACGACTACTACCCGGCGCTGACGCGCGACAACGTGGACGTGGTCACCACCGGCATCGCCCGCGTGGAGCGCGACGCGGTGGTGCTGCGCGACGGCACCCGCCGGCCCGCCGACTGCATCATCCTGGGCACCGGCTTCCATGCCACCGATCCGCTGCCGCGCGGCGTGATCTCCGGCCTTGACGGCGTGGACCTGGTCGATGCCTGGCGCGACGGCGCGCAGGCCTACCTGGGCACCACCGTGGCGGGCTTCCCCAACCTGTTCTTCGTGGTCGGCCCCAATACCGGCCTGGGCCACAGCTCGATGGTGTTCATGATCGAGTCGCAGGTGGCCTACATCGCGGACGCCCTGCAGCAGATGCGCCGCGAAGGCGTGCAGGCGGTGGACGTGCGCGAGCCGGTGCAGCGCCGCTTCAACGAACGGCTGCAGGCGCGGCTGGGCCATGCGATCTGGTCCGCAGGCGGCTGCGCCAGCTGGTACATCGACCCGCGCAGCGGCCGCAACACCACGCTGTGGCCGGGCTTCACCTGGCAGTTCCGCCGCGCCACGGCCAGCTTCCGCATGACCGACTACGACCTGTACCCGGTGCGGCGCGCATTGCCGGACGAGGCCGCAATGCAGCCCGGGTCGGCCGATATCGCCACGGTCGCCGGTGCCTGACGCACACGCATTCCCCCCGATTCACCCCCAAAAGAACGACATCACCGGAAGGAGACCGGACATGAAGGACTTCCGCAACAAGGTTGCCGCCATCACCGGCGCCGGCTCGGGCATCGGCCGCGCGCTGGCGGTGGCGCTGGCACGGCAGGGCTGCCACCTGGCGCTGTCAGACCGCAACGAGGCCGGGCTGGCGCAGACCGTGGCCCAGGCCATCGCCGCCGCACCGCAGGCCCGCATCACGCAGCACACCGTGGACGTGGCCGACCGCGCCGCGGTCTACGCGTGGGCCGCCGCGGCCGCCGAGGCGCATGGCCGCATCAACCTGATCTTCAACAACGCCGGCGTGGCGCTGTCCAGCACCGTCGAGGGCATGAGCTACGACGACCTGGAATGGATCATGGGCATCAACTTCTGGGGCGTGGTGTACGGCACCAAGGCCTTCCTGCCATACCTGAAGGCCAGCGGCGACGGCCACGTGGTCAACACGTCGAGCATCTTCGGCATCTTTGCCCAGCCCGGCATGGGCGCCTACAACGCCAGCAAGTACGCGGTGCGCGGCTTCACCGAATCGCTGCGGCAGGAGCTGGACCTGATGGACTGCGGCGTGTCGGCCACCACCGTGCACCCGGGCGGCATCAAGACCAATATCGCCCAGGCCAGCCGCGTGTCATCCAGCGTCAACGGCTTCCTGGTGCGCGACGCGCAGCACGGCAAGGATGAGTTCGAGAAATTCTTCATCACCTCGCCCGACAAGGCCGCGCGCGTGATCCTGGAAGGCGTGCGCCGCGATCGCCGGCGCGTGCTGATCGGACCCGACGCCTACGCCGCCGATGCCATGGCGCGGCTGCTGCCGGCTGCCTACCAGTCGCTGGTGGTGCGCGAGACGCGCCGCAAGCGCGATCTGGGCCCCGCTGCGGCACCGGTCTCGATCGGCCAGGGAGAGCGCCCGTGAACCGGCTTGCGATCGAACAGGATGCTGCGCTGCTGGCGCCACCGGGGGCGCTGACGCGCTGGTTCGGGCAAGGCCGCGTCGGGTTGTTCAGCCTGTCGCGCGCCACGCTGGCGCAGCGCCATGCGCTGCCGGCCTCGCGCTGGGTGCGCGTGCTGGATGCGATGGTGCACTACACCGACGAAGGCCCCGCCGACGGCGAGATCCTGGTGCTGATCCACGGCTTCGGCGCTTCGCTGCATACGTGGCAAGGGATCGTGCCGGCGCTGGCGCAGCGCTATCGCGTGCTGCGGCTGGACCTCGCCCCGTTCGGGCTGACCGGGCCGCTGCGCGATGCGCGCGGCCGCATCGAAACCATGGACGTGCACCGCTACCGCGAATTCATCGATGCCTTCCTGGCCGCGGTGAACGTGCGCCGCGCCAGCATCATCGGCAACTCGCTGGGCGGGCTGATCGCGTGGGACTTGGCGGTGCGCCGGCCCGATGCGGTCGACAAGCTGGTGCTGATCGACGCCGCCGGCTTCCCGATGCGGCTGCCGATCTACATCGACCTGTTCCGCCATGCGCCGGTGCGCTGGTCGGCACCGTGGATGCTGCCCGAGTTCATCATCCGCGCCGCCACGCGCGACGTCTATGGCGATGCCTCGCGCGTGCCGGAGTCCACCTTCCGCCGCTACGTCGATTTCTTCTACGCCCAAGGCAGCCGCGAGGCCGTCGGCAAGATGGTGCCCAAGCTCGACTTTGCCCAGCTTGACACCCACCTGCTCGGCAGCGTGCGCGCGCCCACGCTGGTGCTGTGGGGCGAGCGCGACCGCTGGATCCCGCCCGCGCACGCGCAGGCCTTCGCCGAGCGCATCCCCGGCGCGCAGCTGCGCCGCTATGCGGGGCTCGGCCACGTGCCGATGGAAGAAGACCCGCAACGCGTGGCCGCAGACCTGCTGCCGTTCCTGGCAGCCCAATGAATTCCCACCGGCGCAACACGCGCCGGCCTTCACCCAAGGAGACCGCCATGATGCCAGTCCGCCGCGACGTGCATCCCCACCTGCCGCCAGAACGCATCAGCGACTGGCACGAACGGGGCCGTCACGTCACCCATTTCATCAACGCGCTGTCGATCTTCTTCCCCGCCGGGGAGCGCTTCTTCATGGACAGCGTGCGCAACTACCGCGACCAGGTGAAAGACCCCGAACTGAGCCGCGCCATCGCCGGCTTTATCGGCCAGGAAGCGATGCACACGCGCGAGCACATCCTCTACAACCGGCTGATGGAAGACGCCGGCCTGCCCGCCGCGGCGCTGGACCGCACGGTGTGGAAGCTGCTGGACGTGCTGCGCAAGATCCTGCCCAAGTCCTGGCAGCTGGCCCACACCATCGCGCTGGAGCACTACACCGCGATGCTGGCCGGCGGCCTGCTGCAGGACCAGCGCCACATGGGCGCGGCCTCTGAGACCGGCTACCGGCAGGTGTGGACCTGGCACGCGCTGGAAGAAACCGAGCACAAGGCCGTGGCCTACGATGTCTGGAACACGGTGATGAAGCCCGGCCCCTACCGCTACTTCCTGCGCACCTTCACCATGCTGACCACCACCGTGACGTTCTGGGCCATGGTGTTTGTGTTCCACATCGCGCTGGTGATGGGCGACAAGGGCTGCCGCAACAAGCTGACCGGGTTTGGCAGCGTGCTGCGCTTCCTGTGGGCCTCGCCCGCCGTGCTGCCCAAGATGATCCCGGAATGGCTCAGCTACTTCCGCCCGGGCTTCCATCCGTGGGACGACGACAACCGCGCCGAGCTGGCGCGCATCGCCCCGCTGGTCGAAGAGATCGAAGACACCGCGCGCGCCGCCGGCGTCTCTACCCGTGCGCCCTCGCTGCGGGGGGCCGCATGACCATCTGGCAGTGCCGTATCTGTGGATTCGTTTATGAAGAAGCGCTCGGCATGCCCGAGCACGGGATCGCGCCCGGCACACCGTGGGGCGCGGTCCCGCTGGAGTGGAGCTGCCCGGACTGCGGCATGGCGAAAGCGGATTTCGACATGGTTGCGCTATAGGCGGGCGGCGATCAACGAGGGGTGATGGCTGTCAGCGCCCCGATCCATCAAACAAAAAGCCCGGCATCACTGCCGGGCTTTTCGCTTACCGCAACCTGCAACAGCTTCAGCTCTTGGCCACCACCACCGCCTTGCCCTTGCCGAGCATGCGGTTGATCTGCCATTGCTGCGCAATCGACAGAATGTTGTTCACCACCCAGTACAGCACCAGGCCGGCCGGGAAGAAGAAGAACATCACCGAGAACACCAGCGGCATGATCATCATGACCTTGGCCTGCACGGGGTCCGGCGGGGTCGGGTTCAGCTTGGTCTGCACGAACATCGACACGGCCATCACGATCGGCAGGATGTAGAACGGATCCGGCACCGACAGGTCATGGATCCAGCCCAGCCACGGCGCGCCGCGCATTTCCACCGACGACAGCAGCACCCAGTACAGCGCAATGAACACCGGGATCTGGATCACGATGGGCAGGCAGCCGCCGAGCGGGTTGACCTTCTCGGTCTTGTACAGCCCCATCATCTCCTGGTTCATCTTCTGCGGGTCGTTCTTGTAACGCTCGCGGATCGACGTCATGCGCGGCTGCAGGTCCTTCATCTTGCCCATGGACTTGTAGCTTGCCGCCGACAGCGGGAAGAACACCAGCTTGATCAGCACCGTCAGCGCGATGATCGACCAGCCCCAGTTGCCCAGGAAGCCGTGCAGCTTCTCCAGCAGCCAGAACAGCGGCTTGGCCAGGATGGTGAGCCAGCCATAGTCCTTCACCAGCTCCAGGCCCGGGGCGATCTTCTCGAGCATGTGCTCTTCCTGCGGGCCGGCGAACAGGCGCGCATCGGTCGTCACCGTGGCGCCCGGGGCCACTTCACCCAGCGGCTGCTGCACGCCCACGCGGTACAGGTTCGGGTCGATCTGCTGGACGTAGAAGCTGTGCTCCTTGCCGGTCTGCGGGATCCAGGCCGAGGCAAAGTAGTGCTGCACCATCGCCACCCAGCCATTGTTGGCTGCGGCCGGCACGCTGGCCTTGCCCTTGGCCACGTCTTCAAAGCTGATCTTGTGGTATTTGTCGGCGTCGCTGTAGATGGCCGGGCCGGTGAAGGTGCTGTAGAACTGCGACTGCTCGACCTTGCTGCCGTCGCGCGCCAGTTCCAGGTACAGCGTCGGCGAGACCGGCGCGGCACCCGCGTTGGTCACCGCGAACTTGGTGTCGACCACATAGGTGCCCTTGTGGAACACATAGGTCTTGACCAGCTTCACGCCGTTCTTCTCAGCGGTCAGCGCCACTTCCAGCTGCTCGGCGCCATCCAGCGTGCGCGGGCCCGGGGCGGCGGTGAACACCGTGGTGTGGTTGGGCAGGTCGCCGCCGATCAGGCCCGAGCGTGCCATGTAGGTGCGCACGTTGTCGCGCTCGAACAGCACCACCGGCTTGCCGTCCTTCTCATGCTCCTTGAGCAGCTCCAGGCGCGACACGATGCCGCCGGCGGTGTCGATCTCGGCGCGCACCGTGTCGGTGGTCACCACGATCTTCTCGCCGGCGGGCTGGGCCGCGGCCTGCGGAGCGGCCGGGGCAGCAGCGGTACCCGCTGCGCCTGGCGCCACGTTGGCCTTGGGCACGTCGCCCTGGGCGGCAGCGCCGCTGGCGGCGGGCGCCGAAGCGGCCTGTTGCGTCGTGCTCGGGAAGAACATCGACGCATGGCCTTGGGAGCGCTGCCAGTTGTCGTAGAGCAGCACGAGGGCCATCGAGAAGATGACCCAGAGGATGGTGCGTTTGATATCCATGTCTGGCTGTGGTCGGAGAAATCAGGGTCTGGGCAGACGGATCGCAACAGGCGCATGGCCTGCGGCGGCATGGACGGAACGGCCCGCGTGGGTGTCCGGCCTGGCAGTGTCGTCAGCTTGCGTGCCCGGCACGGGATCATACCCGCCTTGGGCGAAAGGATGGCAGCGGCACAGCCGGCAGGCGGCCATCCAGCTGCCGCGCGCGGCGCCGTAATGGATGACGGCGTCGCGGGCGTAGTCGGAACAGGTCGGCAGGAAGCGGCACTGCGAGCCCAGGTAAGGACTCAGGGCGATCTTGTAGATACGCAACAGGGCTAGCAGGATTCGCTTCATGGCAGGCGGTTCAGGCCGGAAGGCCTGGTGGCTGGCTTTGCGAGGGGCTCGCCGGTGGCGCCGCGGGTGGCGGTGCCGAGGGCGAGGCAGGCGGTGCGGGTGGCGGCAGTGGCTTGGCCGCTACGTCGAGCAGGCTGGCGATTTCCGCCGCGCATGCCCTTCGGACCGCCGCGCGCGTCGCAAATTCCGCGCGCGGAAATTTGGCTTGCAGGCGCAGCAGCACGTCGCGCCCCGCCAGGTGCTCACGGCGTTGGCGGAACAGCTCGCGCGCCATGCGCTTCACCAGGTTGCGCTCAGCCGCGCGCGGCGCGAACTTCTTGCCGACCACCACGCCAAGCCGGCCTTCCGGACGGTCATTGGCGCGCACGTAGAGCACGAAATGCGGGCTGCGCCGCCGGGGCCGCAAAGCAAAAACGGATGAAAACTCATCCGTCTTTGTTAGCCTCGCGGCTTTGGGGAAGGCATGGGCTGACACGCTGGGTGACACTGGTAAGCGCTGGCGGATACTACTGCTGGCGCAAAAGCGGCGCCCTGCGGCAAGCGGCCGGCCGACCTGAAGCCGAGGCGGTGGGCATTGACGGCTGCGCGGCACGGCTGCGGTACGCTGCAGCCGGCGCCGGGCGCGCCGTCAGGCCGGTCGCCCGGGCCTCAGATGGCCAGGCGCTTGCGGCCCTTGGCGCGGCGTGCGTTGATGACGGCACGGCCGCCGCGGGTCTTCATGCGCACGCGGAAACCGTGGGTACGCTTGCGGCGGGTAACGGAAGGTTGGTAGGTACGTTTCATGTTGCACTCTCTGGTTGATCTTGGCTCGCCCGACTCCGGCCGGTGCCGGGGTGCCGTGGCCGCCGCGTATGGTTCGCATGGGGCTGCCGCAAGCAAGAAACTGCCGCGGCGTATCCGACGATTCTGGTTCTGTCTTTGCTGCCGGCCGAATGGCGCGCGCTGCAGGCGGGGTGGCCTGTGGGCGCGGACGGCACGAACAGGCCAGACCCGGCGATGCGCATACGTGATCCCCTGCCGCATCGCAGAACCCGCCATTTAAACGATTTTCTCCGGCGCTGTCAAGGCACAAGTCTGTGTGCAAGGGCACAATTGCCACACCGCCCAGCGGCCCGTGGTGCGCCATTGTCCACAACAGCCGGTGGGTAACTGCATGTGCCCCGAGGGCCACCTCTACCGCAGTCATCCACAGGCGAAGTCCCTGTTTTGCCTGAGATTTTGCCCGTTTCCACACCCCGGAAAGCCGCATCACAGCAAGGGTTGTGCACACAAATCCACTGCATTTGCACAAGTTGTCCACAGACTTATCCTTTGTGGATAACTCAGGGGCGGGGGTACAATCCGGGTCCAAACACAACACGGGCTGCGTGGCGCAGGCGCAACCCGGGCCCCCACCGCGGCAACGCATGACTGAACGCACGCCAGTGCGGCGAGCCTGAAGGCTCGCTGGCGGCTGCATTGGCATGCCGCGGAGGCCTCACCGAACGGAATTGATTCCTAATACGGTAAGGATGGCCCGGATCGCACGGCGTAGATGCTGCTTGTGGCGTGCCGGGGGAACCGCTGAATTGCGGCCGGGTACGATTACCAAAACACAAACAATGCAAGATTTCTGGCAGGCGGCAGCAGCGCAACTAGAGCGCGAGCTGACGCCGCAACAGTTCAAAACGTGGATCAAGCCGCTGGCGCCCGTTGCGTTCGATGAAGAAACGCACGCGCTGCGCATTGCCGCGCCCAACCGTTTCAAGCTGGACTGGGTCAAGAGCCAGTTTTCGGGGCGCATCACCGCACTGGCCTGCGAGTACTGGGAAGCGCAGGTCAGCGTCCAGTTCGTGCTGGATCCCGCCGCGTCGGGCCGTGCCGCTGCCTATATGCAGCCGGCCCAGCCCGGCATGGGCCCGGGCGGCATGGACGGCCACGCAGCACCGGGTACGGGCATGGCCGGCTATCCCGGCGCCCAGCCGATGGGCGGCCAGGCCCCGTTTGCCATGCCCGGCCAGCCCGGCTATGGCGAGTACCCCACCCCAGCCGCTTACGGCATGGGCCAGCCGCAGTATGGGAACCCGGCCGGCATGCCGTCAGCAGCCCCGGTCCCGGCCGGCGCGCGCGCCCAGGCCCCGGGCATGGGCGGCCAGCACCCCGGCCAGCTTCACCCGCAGCACGGCGCCGACATGGGTGAGATCGACGTGGTCCACATGGACCCCGCCGAGGCCAGCGCCCGCTCCTACCGCGTGCAGCCGCAGCAACCCCAGCAACCGCACCCGTCCCATCAGTCTCACCAGCATATGGGCGGCGCCACGCCGATGCCCGGCCACCAGCCCAGCGACACGGTGCATGAGCGCTCGCGCCTGAACCCGATCCTGACCTTTGACAACTTCGTCACTGGTAAAGCCAACCAGCTGGCGCGCGCCGCGGCCATCCAGGTGGCCAACAACCCGGGCAAGTCGTACAACCCGTTGTATCTCTATGGCGGCGTGGGCCTGGGCAAGACTCACCTGATCCACGCGATCGGCAACTACATGCTGCTGGAGAACCCGCGCGCGCGCATCCGCTACATCCACGCCGAGCAGTACGTCTCTGACGTGGTCAAGGCGTACCAGCGCAAGGCGTTCGACGAGTTCAAGCGCTACTACCACTCGCTGGACCTGCTGCTGATCGACGATATCCAGTTCTTCTCCGGCAAGAACCGCACGCAGGAAGAGTTCTTCTACGCCTTCGAGGCCCTGATTGCCAACCGGGCGCAGGTGATCATCACCAGCGATACCTACCCCAAGGAAATCAGCGGCATCGACGACCGCCTGATCTCGCGCTTTGACTCGGGCCTGACCGTGGCCATCGAGCCGCCCGAGCTGGAAATGCGCGTGGCCATTCTGATGAAGAAGGCCGCCGCGGAAAGCGTCAACGTGCCCGAAGAGGTCGCGTTCTTTGTCGCCAAGCACCTGCGCTCAAACGTGCGTGAGCTGGAAGGCGCGCTGCGCAAGATCCTGGCGTTCAGCAACTTCCACGGCAAGGACATCACCATCGAGGTGACGCGCGAAGCGCTCAAGGACCTGCTGACCGTGCAGAACCGCCAGATCTCTGTAGAGAACATCCAGAAGACCTGCGCGGATTTCTACAACATCAAGGTCGCTGACATGTACTCGAAAAAGCGGCCTGCCAATATTGCACGGCCGCGCCAGATTGCGATGTACCTGGCCAAGGAGCTGACGCAGAAGAGCCTGCCCGAAATCGGCGAGCTCTTTGGCGGCCGCGACCACACCACCGTGCTGCACGCCGTGCGCAAGATCGCCGACGAACGCAGCAAGGACGCGCAGCTGAACCACGAGCTGCACGTGCTGGAGCAAACGCTCAAGGGCTGATGCATGGCCGATGCCGGGGTACCCCCGGGAAGGCGTTTTGAAGGGTCGGCCCCTCGGGGCTGGCATACTGTAGGGTGCGCGCCACGGACATCCCGTGGCGCCTGGGGAATTAACGTCAGCGTCGCCGGGGCAAGTGTCCGGAAAATGGCCACTGATAAGGCTTTGCGGTGAGTCGGGACGGGATGGCAAGTGCGGTTTGCGCCAGCGTGGCTTTTTGTGCACAGCTGGCCCGCCGGCCGGTCCCGCCCCGCTTCACCGCAGCGGCTTATCCTTGGTACAATGGCACATTAACTCCTTGATTCCTAAGTGAATTTGGAGTTGTTTGCGTTCTGCGGTCGCCGATTACAAACGACGAAGGATAAATTCAATGCAATTGGTCAAAACCTCGCGAGACAACCTGCTGCGTCCGCTGCAAATCGTGAGCGGCATCGTGGAGCGCCGCCACACCCTCCCGATCCTGGCCAATCTGCTGATTCGCAAGTCCGGGTCCAACGTATCCTTCCTCTCGACCGACATCGAGATCCAGATCACCACGCACGCCGAATGCGGCGTTGGCAGCGACAGCGTTGCCACCACCGTGGCCGCGCGCAAGCTGCTGGACATCCTGCGCGCCATGCCTGACGGCGACGTGGCCCTGTCGCTCAACGACAAGCGCATGACCGTGCAATCCGGCAAGAGCCGCTTCGCACTGCAGACGCTGGCCGCAGAGGAATTCCCGACCGTTGCCGAAGCCAGCGAATTCAACGCCAGCGTCAGCCTGCCGCAGAAGACCTTCAAGCACCTGCTGGCGATGGTCCACTTCGCCATGGCGCAGCAGGACATCCGCTACTACCTGAACGGCATGCTGCTGGTGGTGGAAGGCAAGAAGGTCATGGCAGTCGCCACCGACGGCCACCGCCTGGCCTACTGCGGCGTTGAGCTTGAGACCGAAGCCGTCGGCGTGGGCGCGCGCCAGGAAGTCATCATCCCGCGCAAGACCATCCTGGAACTGCAGCGCTTGCTGGAAGACAACGACGATCCGGTGCAGGTGCAGCTGGCCGCCAACCAGGTCAAGTTCACGTTCGCCAATATCGAACTGATCTCCAAGCTGGTTGAAGGCAAGTTCCCCGACTTCCAGCGCGTGATTCCCAAGGGCTACAAGAACGCCTTCGCCATTGACCGCGTGCGGCTGCAGCAGGCGCTGCAGCGCACCGCGATCCTGACGACCGACAAATTCAAGGGCGTGCGCTGCATCCTCGACACGCACATGCTCAAGATCAGCTCCACCAACGCCGACCAGGAAGAGGCGCAGGAAGAGCTGGAACTCGATTACTCGGGCGACGCGCTCGATATCGGCTTCAACGTGACCTACCTGCTTGACGTGCTTGCCAACCTGAAGAGCGAGCAGGTGCAGGTCAGCCTCGGCGACTCGAATTCGAGTGCGCTGATTACCGTGCCGGAAGACGACAACTTCAAGTACGTCGTCATGCCGATGCGCATCTGATGATCCGGTAACAGGACCAGACCAGACAAGAACCGGAGCAGCAAACGGCACGCAACGACACCTGGCCCAGGCCGGGAAGTCCTGGGGATGACCATCCCGCAGCGGGGGCAGGATCGAAACGACGATCCGCCCCTTTTGCCGTTTTTAGTAACCCGCCATGCGGACCTTTTCGCGCCCCGCCGCTATGCCGGCCCGGCCCGAATTCCGCCATTGCCGTGAGTAGAAAGACATGACCGAACAGCAGAACCCGCAGCAGGAAAACACCTACGGAGCCTCTTCGATCCAGATCCTGGAAGGCCTGGAGGCGGTACGCAAGCGCCCGGGCATGTATATCGGTGATACCTCCGACGGCACCGGCCTGCACCACCTTGTCTTCGAGGTGCTGGACAACTCCATCGACGAAGCGCTGGCCGGCTACTGCACCGAGATCCAGGTCACCATCCACAGCGACAACTCGATCTCCATCGTCGACAACGGCCGCGGCATCCCGCCCCTGGTCAAGTTCGACGACAAGCACGAACCCAAGCGCAGCGCGGCAGAAATCGCCATGACCGAGCTGCACGCCGGCGGCAAGTTCAACCAGAACAGCTACAAGGTGTCCGGCGGCCTGCACGGCGTGGGCGTGTCCTGCGTGAACGCCCTGTCAAAGTGGCTGCGCCTGACCGTGCGCCGCGACGGCCAGGTTCACCTGATCGAATTCGCCAAGGGCGACGTACAGAACCGCATCGTCGAGACCGTGACCGGCCCGGACGGCCAGCCCGTTGAAGTCTCCCCGATGAAGATCATCGGCGCCACCGACAAGCGCGGCACTGAAGTGCACTTCCTGGCCGACGAAGAGATCTTCACCAACGTCGAGTTCCACTACGAGATCCTCTCCAAGCGCATCCGCGAGCTCTCGTTCCTGAACAACGGCGTGCACATCAAGCTGGTCGACCAGCGCACCGGCAAGGAAGAAGACTTTGCCTTCTCCGGCGGCGTGAAGGGTTTTGTCGAGTACATCAACCGCTCCAAGAGCGTGCTGCACCCCACCATCTTCTACGCCAACACCGAAAAAGACGGTATCGCCGTGGAAGTGGCCATGCAGTGGAACGACGGCTACAACGAGCAGGTGCTCTGCTTCACCAACAACATCCCGCAGCGGGATGGCGGCACCCACCTGACCGGCCTGCGCGCCGCGATGACCCGCGTCATCAACAAGTACATCGAAGAGAACGAAGTCGCCAAGAAAGCCAAGGTGGAAACCACCGGCGATGACATGCGCGAAGGCCTGTCCTGCGTGCTCTCCGTCAAGGTGCCCGAGCCCAAGTTCAGCTCGCAGACCAAGGACAAGCTGGTCTCTTCCGAAGTGCGCCTGCCCGTGGAAGAACTCGTCGGCAAGGCCCTGAACGACTTCCTGCTGGAAACCCCAGGCGACGCCAAGATCATCTGCGGCAAGATCGTAGACGCCGCCCGCGCCCGCGAAGCCGCCCGCAAGGCCCGGGAAATGACCCGCCGCAAGGGCCTGATGGACGGCATGGGCCTGCCCGGCAAGCTGGCCGACTGCCAGGAAAAAGACCCCGCCCTGTCAGAACTCTTCCTGGTGGAGGGCGACTCCGCAGGCGGCTCCGCCAAGCAAGGCCGCGACCGTAAGTTCCAGGCCATCCTGCCGCTGAAGGGCAAGATCCTGAACGTAGAGCGCGCCCGCTTCGACAAGATGCTGTCCAGCCAGGAAGTGCTGACCCTGATCACCGCACTGGGCACCGGCATCGGCAAGGACGACTACAACCTGGACAAGCTGCGCTACCACCGCATCATCATCATGACTGACGCGGACGTGGACGGCTCGCACATCCGCACCCTGCTGCTGACGTTCTTCTACCGCCAGATGCCAGACATCATCGAGCGCGGCTATGTCTATATCGCGCAGCCGCCGCTGTACAAGATCAAGCACGGCAAGGAAGAGCGGTATATCAAGGACGATGTCGAGCTCAATGCCTACCTGCTGAAGCTGGCGATGGAGAAGGCTGTGCTGGTGCGGCCGGATGGGTCGGAGATCAATGGGGATGCGCTGACTGAGTTGGCGCGGCAGTATCAGCTGACTGAGGGGGTGATTTCTCGCCTGTCACGTGTTGTTGATACCGATGCCCTGCGTGCGATTGCTGATGGGGTGGCGCTGGATCTGGATAGCGCGGCTGCTGCTGAGGCGTCTGCTGTGGCGCTGAAGGCTAAGTTGGCTGAGATGCATGCCAAGACGTTGATTGGGGCTGCCGTGAATGACGACGGTACCGCTGACGTGTATGCGCAGTTTGATGAGAAGACGGATAAGCATCGGTTGATGATTGCACGTCGGCATCATGGGAACGTGCGGTTGTCGCATTTGGATGCGGATTTTGTTCATGGTGCTGACTATGCTGCGCTCTCCAATGCTGCTAAGACTTTCCAGGGGCTGACGCCGGAAGGGACTAAGGTGCAGCGGGGTGAAGGCGAAAAGCTGCGCGATCAGACTGTTAACGACTTCCACGGGGCCATGCAATGGCTGCTGGCTGAGGCTGAGCGTGGGGTTTCTCGTCAGCGGTATAAGGGGCTTGGTGAGATGAACCCTGAGCAGCTGTTTGAGACCACCCTCGACGTTACGCAGCGGCGACTGCTGAAGGTGCAGATTGAGGATGCTATTGCGGCGGATCAGATCTTTACCACGCTGATGGGGGATGAGGTGGAGCCGCGTAGGAACTTTATTGAGAGCAATGCGTTGGTGGCGCGGAATATTGATGTGTGAGCTGTTGGTGAGTGAGATTGGGAAGGTCTTTGTGAGACTGCCCTGATTCGCCACCGGCCATTTGAAAAGCCGCGTTCTCGCAAGAGAGCGCGGCTTTTTTTGCCTCTGGAATCGCTGGAGGCGTCGCATAGGAGAGCCTGCTTACCAGCCCAACGGATGAGCAGCGCTGAAAAGCAAACGGCGCGGGCCAACTGGTCTCGCGCCGTTTGCATCCTGGTACGGAGGCATTCCGCATCCTCGAAGCCACTGACGACATCCTGCGCGTCAGCGCCGGCCTTCAGTCCTTCCTGACCTTGCTGGAGCTGCAGAGCGACACCATCCCCCAAGGCATCGGCCTCCACGCCCTGCTTTTGCCGCTCAAGCAACAGCTGGTCGACACCGCCGACCGCCTGCAGGCATTGGTCTGACGAGGGAGAGCCTGCTTACCCACCCAATGGTTGAGCAGCGCTGAAAAGCAAACGGCGCGAGCCAACTGGTCTCGCGCCGTTTGCATCCTGGTGCGGTGGCATTCAAGTCACGGCGCTCACATAGGCCTCGAACGCGCTGGCCTCCACCGGCGGACAGAAGAAGTGGCCTTGCCCGTAGTCGCAGCCGGCAGCCAGCAGGATGTCGCGCTGCGACTCGGTCTCGACGCCCTCGGCAATCACGCGGATGCGCAGCGCATGCGCCATGCTGATGATGGCGCGGCACAAGGCCACGTCGTCCGGGCCCCGCGTCAGCGAGCGGACGAAGGACTGGTCGATCTTGATGTAGTCAATGTCCAGGCGCCGCAGGTACGACAAGGACGAGTAGCCGGTGCCGAAGTCGTCGAGCGCGATCTCGATGCCGGCCGCCTGGAAGCGGGAGAGCTGGTCCATGACATCGGCGTTCTGCTCCATCAGCGAGCCTTCGGTGATCTCGATGACGAGGCTGCCCACCGGCACGTTCCTGCGCTCGATCATGCTGGACCAGGACTCGGGCCCGCTCGCAGGCGCGCAGAACTCCACTGGTGATTTGTTGACCGAGATCTGGAAGCCCTTGCCCAGCACCACCTGCCAGCGTGCAAGCTGGTCCAGCGCTTCGGTCAGCACCCAGCGGCCGATGTCGATGATGAGGCCGGATTCCTCCGCAACGGCAATGAAATCGGCCGGGTGGATCGGCCCGCGCACCGGATGGTCCCAGCGGATCAGGGCCTCGGCCTTGCAGACCTTGCCCGTGCGCAGATTGACAATGGGCTGGTAGTGCAGCGCGAACTGCCCGGACGCCAGCGCCGTGCGCAGGTCCTGCGTGATGCGCAGGCGCTCCCTCTCCGCCTGCAGCAGCGCCTGGGTGAAGACCTTCCAGCGATTGCGGCCCTCCTCCTTGGCGGCAAACATCGCCTGGTCGGCGCACACCAGCAGGTCCTCGGCGTTGTCGGCGTCCTTGGGCCAGGTCGCCACGCCGATGCTGGCCGACACCACCACCAGCTCGCCGGCCAGGCGGTAAGGCGCGGCAATCCGCTCCAGGATGGCCTCGGCAATGTCCCCGGCAACGCCGGCATCGCCCACCGCGGGCAGGATCACGGTGAACTCGTCGCCGGCCAGCCGCGCCACGGTATCCGACGCGCGCACCGATGCCGCAATGCGCCGCGCCGCCTCCAGCAGCAACAGGTCGCCCTGGTCGTGGCCGAGGGTATCGTTCACCTCCTTGAAGCGATCCAGGTCGATGAACAGCAGCGCCAGCACATCCTGCGTGCCGCGCGAACGCTCGATCTCCTGCCTCAGCCGGTCGAAGAACAGGCGGCGGTTGGGCAGATCCGTGAGCGCATCGAAATTCGCCTGGTGCCGGATGACTTCCTCCGCCTGGCGTTTCTCGGTCATGTCATGGATCAGCGCAACGCGGCGGCGCTCGCCATACGCGTGGGCCAGGTAGGTATCCACGGTCAGGTAGGCGGGAAACTCGCTGCCGTCCTTGCGGCGAATCGAGAATTCGCCGCTCCATCTGCCCTTGGCTGCCACGGTGGTCCGCAGGCGCTCGACCAGCCCTGCCGCATTGCCTGCCCCGCTGACGATATAGCCCGGGCGGCCCCTGACCTCCTTGGTTGTATAGCCAGTGGCGGCGGCAAAGGCCGGATTCACGTCGATGATGGTGCCATCGAGCGACGTCACCACCATGGCCTCGCTGCTGGACGAATAGACCAGCGAAGCCAGCCGCATCTCCTCCATATGGCGCTGTCGCTCCCCCATGGAGCGGCGCAGGCTGTAGTACAACAGGCCAAGCAGCAGCGTGGAAGCAATGGCACCGGCCAGGGCAACGCGGCGATAGACCTCGTAGGGCGCCAGCACCAGGCCGACCGACTCGCCCACCACGAAATTGAGCCCGAACTCCGGCAAGCGGTAATAGCCGAAGACCCGCTCCACGCCTTCGGAGCCCGACACCGCCCGATAACTACCAGACTGGGGCGACCCGCTGGCGAGGTACGGCCTGTTGCTGACCGCCCTGGCCAGCGTGCCCTCCATGGCCGGCACGCGCGCAATGACCTGGCCGGAAGTCTTGATGACCGACGCCACTTCGCCATCGCGGTTTGTGAACGACTGCGCAAAGCTGGCGAACTGCTCCGGACTGACTGAGACCACGATGACCCCGTCGAAGCTGCCCGCGCGCAGGATGGGGCGCGTGAACTGGATCGACCATTTGCGCGAGACCTTGCCCTTCACCGGGTCGCTGATGAACAGCATGTCGCGCCCGCCCGCGTTCTGATGGACCCGGAAATGCTCGCGCTCGCTCAGGTCGACCTTCTGGCCGGGCGCGGGCGGGGCGATGGACGAGTAGATGAGCAGGCCATGCTTGTCGATCACCGACACCTGGAACGACAGGTCCACCACCAGGTTCTCCCGCTCACGCACCATGTCGATGAATCCCGGCTGGCCGACCAGCCAACTGGCCCGCAGGTCGAGGAGGAACTCAGACAGCCGCAGGATGCTGGATTTCGAGTACGCGCCGAACGCCTGGGCCTGCGCCTGGGTACGCTCCGCGGCGTCGTGCAGCAAGCGGTCCCGCTCGCTCACGAGCTGAAACGCCGCGAACGCCCATGTTGCAATCAGCCACGCCGCCGCCGCCAGGTTCAACGGGGAAAAGACCTGGTGCAGGCGCTGCAGCGCCTTGCCATATCGGGTGGTCGAGCGTTCTGGCATCAAATGGGTATCGCAGCGCAGCGAAGAATCGACATCGATAGCAGGCTAGTCGAGGTCAGCGAACCCGACAAGCAGCACGCACTCTAGTCCCGTGCTCACCGCGCGGAGCCGGGCCGGCGTGTGCCGAAAGCGGCACGTCGTGATCATGCCCCGCTCGACTCGTGGGCATGTGGGCGACTATGTGCCATTCCGGCCTGATTGACGCCCCCCAAAAGGGGGCTAAGGCATTTTCGCCACAGACATTTCGGCGCCGCTGTCGGAGCCAGGCGTTATACCGAAGATAGAGCGGCGTTCCAGCCCCGACTCCGGCGACCTCCCCGAATCCTGCCTTCCGGGCAATCCGCACCGCCCCGCTTACATGGAAATCGCTGGCTACTACCACAATGGATTGTCGGCAGCATTGCTACCTGGACCTCAAGCCACCTACAGGTCAGCCCTTATAGAGCTATCCGGGATTTTGAGTAAGGTAGCGAGTTTGGTATCCCTCTGGCCTAGCGCAACGTCACGACTTCACCGCACCAACCAGTTTCCAACCGGCTCACCATCACCAACGCCGCGCCCGTGCCCTCCGCGGCGACGACACACCGCCCGTCCTCGTCCCAGAACGCGCTTTTCCCGATCGGTGACCATCCGCCCGTGTCCCCGCCGTGGTTCGCCATCAGCACGGCAAATCGGTGCTGCGCCGCATATCCTTGAAGCAAGGCTGTATCCGCGTCGTAGCCGCTCGCGGTGATCAGCACGCCAGCGGCGTACAGGCTCGCGCCGGTGGAGGCAGCCTGCACCGCATGCTCGGGATGCCCAGTATCCGCGCAGATCGCCAGGGCGACGGTCATCCCGTCGACGGGTATCGGCCGTCCTCCTGACCCCGGGACGAAGACCGAATCCTCTCCCGGATGCAAATATTGCTTCGTATAACAAGAAACTGTCCCGTCCGGACCCAATGCCAGGGCGCCGATCCGGACGACATCGTTGAACCGCAACGGCGCGCCGACGACAGCGGTCACCCCTCGTCGAACGCACTCATCCCTGAGCGGCGCCAGACGCGCATCGTCATCATGGAACGCCAACTCGTTCGCGACAGTCCATTCGTACCCGGTCAATGAAAGCTCTGGAAAGACGACCATGTGTGAACCTCTCACGGCGGCTTCGCGCAGAAACACCAGATGCCGATCAACGTTCGCCTGCACGTCGCCGGCAACGGAAACGGATTGGGCTGCTGCTACGATGAAAGGCACTGACATTGTGAGATTCCCGCAAATGGTATTGGACGCAACGCTGGAGGAGTTTAGCCTCGCTGAGGTTTCGCCGCCCTGGATGACGACCCGCCTCAATACTCCTTCAACACCCATCCGCTAATCGCCGCAAAGTACTCACGGAGCCAGGCGTTATATCGAAGGTAGAGCGGCGTTTCAGCTCCGACGCCGGCGACTTCCCCGAATCCTGCCTTCCGGGCAATCCGCACCGCCCGCCGTACATGGAAATCGCTGGTCACCACCACAATGGGATCGGTGACGGCGACGCCCTGCTCTTCAAGCAAGCGCCGGCTGAACACCAGGTTCTCCTCCGTGCTGGTACTTCGCCCTTCCCGGATGACCCTGTTTGCTGCGACACCGCGGGCAGTCAGATAGTCAGCCATGATGTCCGCCTCTCGGCATCGCAGCCCGAAATCCTGTCCGCCACTAACCGTGACCTTCGCCTGCGGCCACAGCTGAGCCTGCTTCAAGCCCTGATCAAGCCGCGCAATTAACGTTGGCGAAGCGACGCAGTTCGGCGTGCCGGAGCCGAGGATGACGACGGCTTTTACGGAGCCTCCCCGGATGGTGGCTTCGGTGCTACGGTGAACGTTGTAGAAGAAGACGGCCACTGTCCCCAGCCACACTGCGAACGCGATCCATGCTGCTTGCCATAGTTGCTGGCGCCTATGGCTGGCTGCTCGCCAGTGGGCTACGCGGGGCCACTGCCATGCAAGGAGCAGGAATGACGCGCCGATGCAGCCTGGCAGGACGATGCCGAAGTTGAACAGGCCCATGGCCATCAAGGCGATGGCGTCGGCGAGAAGGACGGCGCCGAATAGCGCTAGTGCGATGCGGCGCCAGCGCGCGCTTGTGTTCATTTCCTGCATTGCAGTCATTGAGTCGTTGGGAGAGCGCCGTGACGCGAAGCGATGCATGTGCTGACCTCGCGCGGCGACCAGGAACATGCGGCGCAAATTGTACCGGCGTCCGCGTGCGGAAGAAGGGCAACTTTAAGGATTGCCTTAGGGACGCGCGAACAAGAGTTCGATACATCATGGTATTTGCCGGAGCTGTGCGTGGCGTCGGACTGGAGGCCATGATGAAGCACTTCATCGCGATCGGAGTACTGTTGTTCACGGCTACGTCGGCCAATGCATGCCGACCGCCCTATCTGGAGTACAGCGCTGTATTCGAGCCCGGCTCAGCCACGCTATCCGGTGCAGAGGTGAAGCGCCTTGCCGACTGGCGCATCAATTCCCGTCGCGCCTTTCCGGCCGGGTACACCGTCTACATGTACCTGCGTCAGAACGAAATCATCGGTATTCCACGCCAGCTTGCCGAAGCACGGGCGCGTTCAATGACAGGCTTACTTGAACACCTCGGAATCAACAAGAAGGACATCGAGAGGCCAGAGGTACGTTCCACCGCGAGTGGGCATGTCGCTTCTGAAGAGGAGGGAAGGCAATGAAGCAGGCATCTCAATCAACCCCCGTTGCCCGCACGTCTGCTGTGAGGGCTAAGGCTATGCAAAGGACAAGGACCTCGCGTTCACGTATCAAGTGGGTGGCGTCCGGCGTGCTTCTCGCGATGATGGCAATCATCGCGATTGACGCCTGGCAGGCATGGCATTCGCCCCAGCGCTATCCATTTGGTGCAGAGGGGCCGGTGGCTAATCTCTGGGCGTACCAGTCGCAGCGACACTACCTGATTGCAGCAGGACTTGCGTTCGCCGCCTGTTGCCTCGCGATGATGAGGATCTGGTTGCGCTACGCGCCGAGGTGGCTTCGTTGGCTATGTGTTGCACCACTTCTCTCTATGGTGGTGCTTACGGTCTATGAGTGGCTCATCGCGTTCGAATGAAAACGCAAACTATGGCGTGACGGGCAACGGGTCCGCCCACACCGCACCAGTGCTACCCCGACGCTGACCCGGCATCAGTCACTCAATGACGCGGTCAGCTCGCTTCAGCAACTCGGGAGGAATCGTCAATCCCAACTCGCGAGCAGTCCTGAGATTGATAGCGAGTTCGCGGCGCGAGACGACTTCGAACGGGGTGTCCGCAGGCTTTGCGCCCTTCAATATCCGATCAATGATGACCGGCAAGCGGGGGAAGTTTTTCGCAACGCTTGTGCCGTAGCTAAGCAGGCCACCCGAATCGTCCGCGCCTCCCCAGAACATGGTCGGCAGCCGACGACTCGTAGCCAATGTTGCAATGCGCTTGCGCTCCGCAAGCGGCGCGGGAACTTCGAGCACTATCAGCGCCTGGGCACGACCGCTTTCCATGGCATTGAACGCAGCCTCCAGATCGGGCTTCGGTCCCCGTACTTTCAGTAGCTGAGGGGTCACGCCAGCCGCGTGCGCAGCGGCGACGTTGGCGCGCTCTATGGGCGCCAAACCGCTGGCGTCGGCGCCAGGGATGTCTGAGTCGCTAAGAACGGCAACGCGTTCAAGTCTGGGGATCAGCGCCTTGAGGATATCGAGCTGCCGCGACGGAAGTTCTGGGTCATTGTTCGTCGCCCCGGTGATATTGCCGCCGGGCCTCTCCAGCGTTGCTGCGACCCCGATCGCCACCGGATCGGCAACGATTGAGGCTACGATCGGAATCGTCGTAGTCGCCTTTCGTGCCGCGTTGGTGGAGGGGCCGCCATACGTGGCTATGACATCCACGCCTTGGTTGACCAGTTCGATCGCGAGCTCGGGTAGGCGTTCAAGCCTGTTTTCGGCAAAGCGTCCCTCATAGATGACATCGGTGCCTTCGACGTACCCGAGTTGCGCCAGGCCATGGCGGAGCCCTTCGAATGCGGGATTGGGCTTTCCGTCGACGATGCCAGCCCCGTTTATCAGCGCGCCGACCCGAAAGGGCTTTCGAAGTTGCTGTGCGTAAGTCACGCCCTGGCTGACAAGCAACACTGCGGCTCCTGCGAGGATCGTGCGCCTGTCCATTGCATCCCCTCCACGTACTGCTTCAATTTCCGCACCGGCGAGTCCGGAGGCTTGGGACTGCCAGGCAGTCCCTGTCCAATATTCCTTTGATACGCGGCCTCAACGCAGGGATATGTGCGGACACGAACATACTTGCACGGGCGAACCGGCTTCTGCCTTTACAGCTCGGCCGGTACGGTGACGCTTCAGCCCTTCAGCGTTCCTGCCCCTGCCGCAAAAACGGCGCCACGGCGCAGGCGATCAGCAACAGGCCCGCCATGATGACCAGCCCATTGCGCGTACTGCCGGTCGCCTGTTCGATGATGCCCATCACTGACGGTCCGATGAATCCGCCCACCAGCCCGCAGGTATTGATAAGGGCCAGTCCGCCCGCCAGCGCCACCCCCTTCAGGCGAGACGACGGGAACAGGAAGACGATCGACTGCACCACGAAAAACATCAGCGCGGTCAGCGAGAAGCCGACGAGCGCCAGCACCGGCCCTGCGAAGGCGGCAATCAGCAGGCCGGCTGCCATCACAACCAGCCCCAGGCAGAGCAGGCGGCGGCCGCGCCGTGGGGTGTTGGCATGTCGGGGCAGCCAAGCGGCCCCGATGGCGGCGGCAATCCAGGGCAGGGAATTGAGCAGACCGATTTCCACGGGCGTGAGCTTGCCGTACGTGCCGATGATGCCCGGCAGGAAGAAGATCACCGTGTAGATTGAGATCTGATGGCAGAAGTAGATGAAGATCGCCAGCCAGACCTGCGGATCACGCATGGCGCCCAGGAACGAGTGGCCGCCTTTGCCGGCGCTGGCATCGGCGGCTTCCGCGGCCAGCCGGCTGCGGACTTCCTGCGCCTGGGCTGGCGTCAGCCATGGTGCGCTGTCCGGACTGTCGGGCAGCTTCTTCCAGACCACCGCGGCAAGGAACACCGCGGGCAGGCCTTCCAGCACGAACATCCATTGCCAGCCCTTGAAACCCCAGAGGCCATCCATGCCCAGCAGGGCGCCGCCCAGCGGGCCGCTGACGATGTTGGCAATGCAGACGCCTAGCAGGAAGTAGCCCACCGCCCGCGCGCGATCCTCGCGGCCGAACCAGTACGTGAGATAGAGCATCACACCGGGAAACAGCCCCGCCTCGGCCGCGCCGAGCAGCACGCGCATGACGTAGAAGGAGGTCTCGCCCTGGACAAAGGCCATCGCCGCGGACAGCAGGCCCCACGTCACCATGATGCGCGTGATCCAGAAGCGCGCCCCGACCCGATGCATGATCAGGTTGCTCGGGATTTCCAGCAAGGCATAGCTGAGGAAGAACAGACCCGCGCCCAGGCCGTAGGCCGCGGCCGAGATGTTCAGGTCGACAGCGATGTGGGTCTTGGCGAGTGCAATGTTGGTGCGATCGAGAAAGCTGATCACATAGGACAGCACCAGCAAGGGCATGAGCTTGCGGAACAGCAGTGCGGTCAGCGGGCGGTCTGTCGGCGCGGCCAGCGGCGGCGCGCCTGAGGCGGGTACGGTCTGCATGTGCGTAGTCTCCATCGGCGGATACAGCGCCACGCCCTGGGGCCGCGCGTCAGCCGTTCTGCCTGGTTGATGTCTTCAGTGTTCGATGGTTGGGCGGGGCCGGGCCGTGGCGGCCCCGCTTGTTCAGAACGCGGTGCCTGCCGCGCCCTTGAGGTCCAGGATGTCGCGGGCTTCGTCCGGCGTGGCCACGTCGATGTTCAGGGCTTCAAGCACGGTCCGGATGCGCGTGACCTGCTCGGCGCTGGAAGCCGCCAGCTGGCCCGGACCGATCCAGAGTGAGTCCTCCAGGCCAACGCGCACGTTGGCGCCCATTGCCGCGCCGATGGTCGCCAGCGGAAGCTGGCCTCGGCCGGCGCCCAGGATCGACCAGCGGAACTGATCGCCGAACAGGCGCCGGGCGGTGCGGTGCATGTGCATCAGGTCCTCGGGATCGGGGCCAATTCCGCCCAGGATGCCAAAGACGGATTGGATGAACACCGGACCGCTGACCAGGCCACGGTCAAGGAAGTGCCGCAGGTTGTACAGATGGCTGATGTCATAGCACTCGAATTCAAATCGCGTCCCGTTGACATTGCCGATGCGCAGGATGTTCTCGATGTCCTGGTAGGTGTTCTTGAAGATCAGGTTGCGGCTGTTCTCCAGGTGTTCACGCTCCCAGTCGTGCTGGAATTCCTTGAAGCGGTCGAGCATCGGGAACAGGCCGAAGTTCATCGAGCCCATGTTCAGCGAGGCCAGCTCCGGCTTGAAGGTCGTGGCCGGCAACATGCGCTCTTCCACCGTCATGTGCGGGCTGCCGCCGGTGGTGATATTGATCACGGCGTCGGTCTCGGCGCTGATCCTGGCGAGGAACGGCCGGAACAGCTCCGGGTCCTGCGACGGGCGTCCGTCCTTCGGGTCGCGGGCGTGCAGGTGCAGGATGGCGGCCCCTGCGCGCGCCGCGTCGATGGCGGCTTTTGCGATCTCGTCGGCGGTCACCGGCAGGTGGGGCGACATGCTGGGCGTGTGGATGGCGCCGGTCGGGGCGCAGGTGATGATGGCTTTGGCTCGCTTGGCCATGGTGATTCCTTGGTCGGGTGTTGTCTGGCTGCGGGCCGCGGATATCCGGCGGCCCCCGGAATGCGCTGGGCGCGCTAGCTGAGCGCCTGGGTCAGGCCGTCCACGACCATTTCCTGGCCGTGCACATTGGCCGCCTGGTCGCTGCAGAGAAAGCGCACCATGTTGGCGATGTCGCGCATCGTCACCATGCGGCACAGTGCCGCCTGCGACGTGTAGTTGCGCGTGACTTCGTCAAGCGGCTTGCCGAGCGACTCGGCCTTCGCGGCAATGACGGCGCGGATACGGGGGCCGTCGACCGCACCGGGCAGCACCGTGTTGACACGGATGCCATCCGCGCCCAGTTCAAGCGCCAGCGATTTGGTAAAGCCCACCACGGCCCATTTCGATGCGGAGTAGGCGGAACGGCCCGGCATGCCGAGATGCCCGGCAGCGGAGGACAGGTTGACGATCGACGGCGAACGCCCCTGCCGCAGGCGCGGCACCGCGGCGCGGGCGCACAGGAACTGGCCGGTGATGTTGACGGCAAGCGTGCGCTCCCAGTCGGCCAGGGACAGTGTTTCGACACCGCCGGTAGGGCCGGCAACCCCGGCATTGTTGACGAGGACATCCAGGCCGCCAAAGGCGCCATCCACCGCCTGGAACAGCGCCTCGACGTCGCTTTCCTTCGACACATCGGCCCTGACTGCCACCACGCCGGGCAACTCGGCACAGAGACGTTCGAGGCTGTCGCCAGCCACGTCGCAGACCGCAACGCGGGCGCCCGCCTCCACAAAGGCCCGTGTGATCTCCAGGCCAATTCCGTCCGCGCCAGCGGTCACCAGTACGCGTTTGCCGGCGAGCGATTCATCCTTCCACATGATTCCAATCCTCTCGGGAACAGGCGGCTGCCTGCCTTCCGGACGAAGATTAAAACTGTGATCACAGATCAAATATAGAGAATAACCCTATGTGCTATGCTTCGCGGCATGACCCTGAATGACCTTGTCACGCCCCTTGTCCGCCAGACGCTCAGCCGCGATGTCTACACGCAGCTACGAGACCTGCTGATCAGCGGCCAGATGATGCCGGGAGAGCAGATTTCCCTGCGCAACATTGCTGCCGCACTGAACGTCAGCGTCATGCCGGTGCGGGAAGCGGTGCATCGTCTGGTCGCCGAGCAGGCACTTGAGCTCACGCCAAACCGTGCACTGCGGGTACCGAGGATGAGCGTCAGCCAGTTCGAGGAAATCACAAAGATCCGGATTCAACTGGAGGGACTCGCCACCGCGACTGCGGCAGAGCGCATCAGCGATGAGGAACTGAAGCAGGTACAGGCACTGCACCGCCGGTTTGCCGACGAGATGTCGAAGCGCAGTCCCGACGGCGCGGATGTCATCGCCGCGAACCAGGCCTTTCACTTTGCCGTGTACGCGGCGGCGCGCATGCCGATCCTGTTGCAGATGATCGAGTCGCAGTGGTTGCGCATAGGCCCGATTCTTAACCACGACCTCCGCTCCGGATCGCGCCGCGTGGAAGAACGCGTCGCGGTCAAGCATCACGACAATCTGATCGAAGCGCTGCGCAGGCATGACAGTGCGGCTGCTTGTGCGGCGCTGCGCGGGGATATCGAGAGCGCGGCGGCCTATATTGTGTCGGCGGGAGTGTTAGTCAATGCGGATGAAGCTGAGGAAGCAGCGGCCACGCTGGTGCCGGTGAAGCGGGCGGCAAAGGCTGGGCGTGTGGGGGTGAAGCGCTGATCGGTGCTGAGGTCGTTAGCCATTCTGCGTGTGCGATTTGCGCGGACCGGCCGTGGCCGGCGCCGCGACCTGCGGTAGCTCCCCACCGGAGAGGATCCGCGAAGGCAGGCGTGGCTTGCGCGCTTCCGTCGGCCTAGCCCTCACCAGCATTGCCCTTCGGGTCACTGGTGTCCGGAATACCTGCCAGGTCAGTCGATAGGTGGCGCTGTCCAGCGGCTCGACGTGTGCACGCTCCAGCATCCGCAACAGTCCCCATCGGTCACTGAACTCATAACTCTTGTTGGTTCCCGCCTTCTGAGCCAGTGTCCGCTGAACATCAAGCAGACACGATAAATTCAGGACAATTTGGCGATCAACTTGATGAAGTTGCGCTTCGCGCGATAGGTGACGCGGATCTGCTCCAGTTCTCTGGTGAACTCGGCGCGCTCGCCCTGTTGTGCCCGCAGCCCTCCGATGGCGCGCACGATTTCAAATGCATCGTCATAGCGCGCACTGCCGGCGCCGTTCCGGACGGCCACCGGCAGCAGCCGGTGATAGAGGGCAATCGCGTCATGGGGGTGCGTTCTGCCGCGGACAGCTGCCATCCGAGGCCAAAGTTGCGTCGCGACCGGGCCGCCGACGAAGGCGTCCCAAGCCACATCGTTCTTTTCTTCGGAGAGGAGAATCTTGACCAGTTCGGTGCGCGTTGGCGTCTGCCAGTAATCGCGTTTCGATTTGTCGCTCGACTCCTCCTTTTTGATAAGCGCCCAAAGGTGCTTTAGTGCGCGTTCTCGGATCTCATCATTTTGACCGATGGCCGTAGCGACCTTCATCAAGGAGGGGAATGTGCCGGCCGCCGGCTGCATCTCGAAGCGACGCCATGCGAACGTAGCGGCCCGGTCGAATTCGCCGCGACGCAGATATGCTTCGACGCAAAAGTCGAGCAGGCGCGAGTCGACGTTCTTGCCCGACTCTCGAAGACCGCGTTCGGCCCACTCGAGACCCTCGTCCCGGCGCCCGTGCTTGACGCAAAGTTCCGCTATCTGGAGAAAGCAGTACGGGCTAGACAGGTCCTTGGTGCGAATTCGGATGAGTGCATCAATGTCGCCGTCAAGTTCCGCCAGCGATTGCATTGCGTGCGCTAGATTCAGGCGGCGCGGCTCGAATGACTGGCCACACTCATTGCCCGGAGCAAGCGGGACGAGGGCTTCCCAGGCCTCGCTGATCAGTTCACGGTAGCGACTCAACCCGCTATTGCCCAGAGGTCCTGCGTAAGCGGGCAAGACATCGAGGAAAGTACCCCACTTGCCTTCCACCTGCAGGCGGAAGAGCCGCTCCGCAAGCCTCACCGGGTCGGGGCGGGTCTGCTGGCATGCGTCGAGGTGGACAGACGCCAGCTCCAGGATGCCAGGCATCACGCCGCCGCCGGAATCGTCAATCTGCTCAAGGCTCTTTTCCGCCCCAGCAATTGCCAGCTCGGTGAGTTCGACAACTTGCGCGGCGTGCGGTCCAACCAGCCTCTGGCGCAGTGTCTCAGCCAGCGACATCACGCTGTCGCCGTATTCGCCGGCCTCCATCCAGCTCAGCGGCCGGGATATGCGCGTTATCTGGTGCACGGCAGTCCTCATGCTCGGCAAATCGGACGCTTGCGCCGTACGCGCGGCGAAGAGCAACCTGTCGCGTAACGTCCGGTCAAGCTCGACAGCTTCCAGCAGCAGTTCCTGAAGCGCGTCCCTGTCCAGCGTCGCCACGTATTCGCGAATCAGTTCCCCGTGGGTCTTTCGCTTCTTGCGCGGTTTCTCCTTGGCGGTCTCTTCGCCATGGAACACCTCTTCGCCAGTGTTTTCGAGCCAGGCGAGTGCAACGGCTACCGCGTGCTTGCAGAAAATGCCTTCATCGCCTACCGGACAGTTGCATACATAGGCGATTTCGCTTTCGCCTGCGACGGCCAGCTCAACGCGGTAACGGCGCGTTCCGCGCACGCTGGCGCGAACAGCGCCTTCGTCTGCGTCCAGACGAGACACTGCCCCGTCATGGAAATAAGCCATGCCACGCGCGAACGACCCGGCGTCGGCCTGCGCCTGGACTTTGGCGAGTGTGAGAATTTCAGCGAGCTTTGCTGGTGTGGACATCGAGTTGGCGTCGCATTGAAGGGATGCGATTAGTTTCCACGGAGCATTCTGTATGGCAATCCGGCTTAGCTCGCGTAGATCGCGGAATCGCAAGCGCTGTTGTCGTTTCGCATCGATTACCGCCGTGCCAACGTAGGGAGCGAATTTCATCGAACGACCGCATGAATCCGGCTGGGGCCTCCCTACTTCACGGTAGACACCGAACGCTTGCGGCCTGGCTTGAGCGACACCACAGGCTCCCTCGACTCCACGAACAATTCCTCAACCGTCACGCCAAGCGCGCTAGCAAGCAGGACCAGGTTGTCGAGAGAGATATTGACGATTTCGCGCTCTACTTGGCTGATGTAGGTGCGATGCAAGCCTGCGCGGCTGGCCAGAGCCTCCTGCGATACCCCCTGCTTGCCGCGTAAGGCTTTCACATTAGCCGCCAAGTGCGCCCGCACTTTACGCTGGGCTGAATTGATGCTCTCGTCCATGGAACGAGAGCATCACCTTAAGAACCTTATGAATCTACAGCCTTAGAATCTACAGATTTTAAATCTACAGACTTTACATCTCAAAAATACGGTTCTACACTGCTGCTCTTAACGGGCGGGAGCACGTCGGGGTGTGTGACATTGGGGTACGGGTTGGCACTCCCGCTTGCACCCGAAGCTTGCTTTGTTTGGATTCGTGCATGGCCACGACGATTTACGCCCCGTGAATGCTTAACGATGACGGACAGCGCTTGCGCCTAGTTCCGGCGCCGCACCGTACCGTGTTGGGGCCTGACGGCTCGCTTGGTATGCCAACGGTATCGCCTCGCTCCGCCGTGGAACGAACATTTCAGGAGGCTGAGAATGATTCAACCCCTTATCACCTCAGAACAACGCGAGCAACTGCTCGCAAACGGTCATGCATACGCAGCCGGTCACGGAAGCGACCCGGTGCCCGTAGTGCGGCTGTTTACCCCGGACGCGCATGCGATCTGGCTACTGGTCGCCCTGGATCCAGCCGATGGTGACACCGCCTACGGTTTATGCGACGTGGGTATCGGCATGCCCGAACTGGGCCATGTAAAGCTGTCCGACCTGGCATCCATCGTTGGACCGCTCAAAAAGCCGATTCTTCGCGACCTGTACTTCCAGCCAAACCGATCGCTATCGGCGTATGCACAGCTGGCGCAGGTAGACGGTTCGATCCCCGACTGACCGAACCCGCCGGCCACTCCGGTAGCCCTCTGCTGCGCCTCATTGGTTGCAGCAGGGGCGTCGATTCCGCACAAAGACCAGCATGGAAAGACGGTGCGCACGAATTGATGTCCGCGCGCCAACTGGGCATTTCCATGCAGGCGTGTCGCACCGGACGATGCCTGATCGGCATCGCTCACGCGCAATCAATGGGGTCTTGGTCTCAAAAGGACCGGCCCTAACCGAAGTCCATTGATCACTACCTGACGAGGACCGAACGTGAATCTACAACAGGAACCCCATGTGAATCCCCTGAGCGTCCCGGGCGGCGTCTTACCCGCTCCGGCACGCACGCTGGCTGCTCGCGACTATAAGACCTTGGCCCTGGCGGCCCTTGGCGGCACGCTCGAATTCTATGACTTCGTCATCTACGTCTTCTTCGTGACGGTGCTGGGCGCGCTATTCTTCCCGCCCAATATGCCAGATTGGCTGCGACAACTGCAGGCGTTCGGCATTTTCGCCGCGGGCTACCTGGCACGCCCGCTGGGCGGCATCGTGATCGCCCATTTTGGCGACCGGCTTGGCCGCAAGCGCATGTTTACGCTGTCGATCCTGCTGATGGCTGCGCCTACGTTGATGATCGGCCTGTTGCCCACCTATGCCAGCATCGGCGTCGCAGCGCCGTTGCTGCTGCTGGCGATGCGCGTGCTGCAGGGCGCGGCCATTGGGGGCGAGATGCCCGGTGCCTGGGTGTTTGTCGGCGAACACGTGCCGAGCGGGCATTACGGTTTCGGCATCGGCGCGCTGACCTCTGGCATCACGGGCGGCATTCTGCTGGGTTCGCTCGTTGCGGTCGCCATCAATCGCCATTACACGCCTGAGCAGGTGAGCGATTTCGCCTGGCGCATTCCCTTCCTCCTGGGCGGCGTCTTCGGAATGGTGTCGGTGTACCTGCGCCGGTTTCTGCATGAGACCCCCGTGTTCCGCGAGTTGGCTGAGCGCAGCAATCTGGCGCGCGAACTGCCGATCCGCACCGTGCTGCGCGATCACCGCTCGGCCAGTCTGTTCGTGGCACTGCTGACCTGGGTACTTTCGACCTCCATCGTCGTCGTGGTGCTGTATACGCCCGCCTACCTGCAGAAGATCCACCACATACCCGCCGCGCTTGCGCTCGAGACCAATGCGTTCGCCACCCTCATGCTGACCATCGGCTGCGTAATCGTCGGCTGGGCGTGCGACCGCATCGGCACCCGCGCCGTCATGCTGATCGGCTGGGGCGGGCTGTTCATGACCGCTTACCTCTTCTACGGCAGCCTGCCCGGCACGCCTGCCACGTTGTTCTGGCACTACGGACTGCTGGGTCTGTTCGTCGGCACCATCGCCACCGTGCCGATTGCCGGCGTGCGCGCCTTTCCGGCACCAGTGCGGTTCACCGGTCTCTCGTTCGCCTACAACATGTCTTATGCAGTCTTTGGCGGCCTCACGCCGATGGTCCTCACGCTCTGGCTACAGCACGACACCATGGCGCCTGCTCACTACGTAGCAGTACTGGCAGCTGTCGGATTCTTGCTTGCGTTCCGGCCCCTCGCCAGGAGCGGCCATGCCATGCGCAATGGCGTGGCCAGCACGGCTGGCCAGGTCGGTCGATAACGAAGGAGCAACGCAATGAATACGACGGAAAACACGCCACCAGTACGCCTGCTGACCCCCGCCGAGCTGGCTGTCTGCATCAAGGTGTTCCGCGACGCCCGGCAATGGACTCAGGAGCAGTTGGCCGTGATCGCCGGGCTCAACGTGCGAACCGTTCAGCGCGTCGAGCAAGGCTGGCCGGCCGACGCCGACACCTGCCGGGCGCTGGCCAGCGCGTTCGATTTCCTGGACATCGACGCGCTCAACAAGCCATTCGCGATTCCACCGGAAGACGAACTCAAGGCTGCGCAGGAACAGTTCGACCACGAACACGTCGCCTTCGCGGCGATTGCGCTGACTACGGGTAAGCAGTTGGCCGAGCTGGCGCAGACCAGCACGATGGACATGTCGCAGCTGGCCTTCGAGATGGGCCGCGAAGCGGATAAATGCTTCGCCGCGCTGATGGAATATTTCCGCAACTACCGGGATGGCCTGGACGCCTACACCGAAGCGCAGAAGCGCGAGGCGGCTGACACGATGCAAGCCAACATCGATGTGCTCAAGACCCTTGGCGTTTCGCTACGCTATGCCGAGCGCAACGTGCTGCTGAAGGGGGGCTCGGACCCGGACAGGCCAATGCCAGCTAACGTCCTGTACGTGATCGGGTTTCCGCTCGGCAAGGAACCCAAGCTGTTCGCCACGCCAACTTCCGTTGATATCCGTCTGTAGGCTGAAGGTTGACCAACCGCCGGGCGGCCGGGGGGGGGCGTGACCTGCCTGTCAGCCGAACAGGCGCCAGGCCAACCGCGCAGCCACGCGCGCGCCCAGGTGGTCGCGGTCGTACTGCGGGTTGTACTCGGCCAGGTCGGCCACGCGCAGCTTGCCGCTGCGGCGGGCAAGCAAGGCCACTTCCTCCACCACCGGCAACGGCACGCCATAGGCGGCGGGTGCCGACACGCCCGGCATCACGGCCGCCGGCAGCGCGTCGAGGTCGATGGTCAGGTACACGTGGTCCGTGGCATCGATGCGCGCCGCCAGTTCCGCGAGGCGCGATGCCAGGTGGCGCTCCTGCATGTCCACGTCTTCCACGTAGCAGACACCCAGCGCATCGGCGCGGCTGAACAGCGCCGGCGTGTTGCTGAGGCGGCTGACGCCCAGGCAGACATAGTCGAACGGCTGCCCGCGCTCGGCGCAGGCGTTGGCGATCTGGTCGAACGGCGTGCCGGAGCTTGCGGGCCGGCTGGTGCGCAGGTCGAAGTGGGCATCGATATTGATGATGAGCACGCGCCCGCCATCGTCCTGCGCATCCAGGTGCGCGCGCAGGCCTTGCCACGTGCCCCAGGCCACTTCATGGCCGCCGCCCAGCACCAGCGGCAGCCCGCCGCGCGCCAGCACGTCGCGCACGGTGCCCGCCAGCGCCCGCTGGGCTGACTCCAGGTCGCCGTCGTCACAGCTGACATTGCCGGCGTCGTATAACGCGGGCAGCCCATGCGCCGGCACGTTGGCCAGCGCCTGGCGGATGGCGTCGGGGCCGTGCGCGGCGCCGGGACGGCCCTGGTTGCGCAGCACGCCGGCGTCGCAATTGAAGCCGAGCAACACCGGTGCGCCGTCGAGGGGTGTCACGTTTGCCGCTTCCAGCGCATGCACGATGTGGAACAGGCGCGTGGTGTCGCCACGCTCGCCGTCGTCGACACGGCCCTGCCAGAGGTTCTGGGTCACAGCCATCGTCACGCCCGCGTCAGCACGGCCTGCAGGAAGCCGCGCGTGCGTTCCTGCGTCGGCGCCGAGAAGATGACCGACGGCGGCCCGGCCTCGATGATGCCGCCGCCATCCATGACGACCACCACATCGGCCACTTCGCGGGCAAAGCCCATTTCATGGGTGACCACGACCATGGTCATGCCTTCGGCGGCCAGCACCTTCATCACCTGCAGCACTTCGCCCACCAGCTCGGGGTCCAGCGCGGAGGTCGGCTCGTCGAACAGCATCACGCGCGGCTCCATGGCCAGCGCACGGGCAATGGCCACGCGCTGCTTCTGGCCGCCCGACAGGCTGGCGGGCATGGCGTGGGCCTTGTGCGCAAGGCCAACTTTCTCAAGCAGTCCCGTCGCCTTGCGCTCGGCTTCCTCGCGCGAGGCGCCGCGCAGCATGCGGGGACCGACCGTGACGTTGTGCAGCACCGACAGGTGCGGGAACAGGTTGAACGACTGGAACACCATGCCCACTTCCGTGCGCAGCTGGTTCAGCTCGTGCTCGCCGATCAGCTGGCCGTCGGTCACCAGGCGCTTGCCGACGATGTCGATGGTGCCGGCCTCGGGTTGTTCCAGGCCGTTGCAGCAGCGCAGGAAGGTGCTCTTGCCCGAGCCGCTGGGGCCGATCACGACCACGACCTGCGACGGCTCCACATCGAAGTCGATGCCGCGCAAGACCGTATGGCCGCCGAACGATTTGCCCAGGTTCCGGATCCGGATGATTGCGGAATCGCTCATTGCACCATGCCTCCCATGCGCAGCCGTTGTTCGGCGCGCCGCAGGATCAGCCCGGCCGCGCTCGTCAGGATCAGATAAACCAGCGCTATTGCCAGATAGACTTCCAGCGACCGGTACGACACGCTGATGATCTTCTGGCCCTCGTGCATCAGGTCGGCAATGGTCAGCAGCGACACCAGCGCCGAGTTCTTGATGAGGGCGATGAACTCGTTGCCCAGCGGCGGAATCATCCGCACGATGGCCTGCGGCAGGATCACCGCGCGCATGGCCTGGCCAGACGACATGCCGATCGAGCGGGCGGCTTCCATCTGGCCCTTGTCCACGGACTGGATCGCGCCGCGCACGATTTCCGACACATACGCGCCGGAATAGATGCCCAGCCCGATCACGCCGCACACAAAGGCCGGCAGCAGGATGTTGAACTGCGGCAGCCCGAAGAACAGCAGGAACAGCTGCACCAGCAGCGGCGTGCCGCGGATGAAGGTCACGTAGGCGGTGCAGATACTGTAGATGACGCGGCGCTTCGGGTCCAGCCGGCCGATGCCGACCAAGAGGCCCATGACGCAGCCCAGCACCAGCGCGCAGGCCGTCACCTCCACGGTGATGACGGCGCCGTGGACGATGTCATGCCAGCCGGCAAAAACAGGAGAAAAATCCAATTCCATGATGATGATCCGCGCGGCTTACTTGGCGGCCGTGCCGAACCATTTCTGGGTCAGCCTGGCGTAGGTGCCATCGGCCTTCACCTTGGCGAGTGCCGCATTGAGGTCGCGGGTCAGCTCGGGCGTGTCCTTGCGCACGGCCATGCCATATTCCTCGGTGGTCAGCGGCTGCTCCACCATGCGCAGGCCGCCGCGGGTCTTGACGTACTGCGTCGCGGCCGGCTTGCCGGTCACGGCGGCATCGGCGCGGCCGATCTCGACCAGGTTGAACATTTCCTGGTTCTTTTCGACTTCCACTCGCTGCACCTGTGGGTACGTGTCGCGCAGGAAGCTGACCGACTTGGTGCCCACCTGCACGCTGACCTTCTTGCCGTTCAGGTCGGCCGGGGCGTGGACGGTGGTGTTGCCGCTCTTGACCAGCGCCACCAGGCCGCCGGTGTAGTACGGCTCGGTGAAGTCCACCACCTTGCGGCGCTCGGGGGTGATGTAGATGCCCGACACTGCCATGTCGAAGCGGCGCGAGACCAGCCCCGGGATCAGGCCCTTGAAGTCGATGTCGGTCCATTCGACCCGCTTGCCCATCGTCTTGGCCATGGCCTCCACCAGCTCCACGTCAAAGCCGGTGCGCTTGCCGTTCTCGATAAATTCCATCGGCGGGAAGGTGGCGTCGGTGGCTACGCGCAGCACGGCATTGTCCTGCGCGTGCGCGGCGGTGCCGAGGGTCAGGGCGGTCAGGGTTGCCAGGCCGGCCATCAGGCATTTGCGACGAAGGTTCATGGAAGTCTCCTATTCTCGGGAACGAGGGATCTGCCGTCGCATGGGTGTGCCGACGGCGGCGGTAATGAATTGCTTGCTAGCTTGGAATTCAGTAAGACTGCAGCCGGGCGGAAATCCGCATCGCCGCTGCCACGGTCATGTCGATCAGCGCGGTCTCGCGCCCTTGCCGCCGCGTGGCCGGCACCATCAGCGTGATGGAACCCAGCGCATCGGCCTTGCTGCGCCGCGAGAACAGCGGCGCGCTCACGCCCCACACGCCCGGATCCACCTCGCCCTCGCTGACGGCGTAGCCGGTCTCGCGAATGGCGGCCAGCTCGGCCAGCAGCCGTTCGGCTTCGCCTGGCTCGCACTGGGCCCGGACCAGGCGCTCGCGCGCTTCGTCGCGCATGAACGC
Organism: Cupriavidus sp. GW821-FHT07C08; assembly: GCF_059419025.1. Taxonomy (NCBI): domain Bacteria; kingdom Pseudomonadati; phylum Pseudomonadota; class Betaproteobacteria; order Burkholderiales; family Burkholderiaceae; genus Cupriavidus; species Cupriavidus sp. GW821-FHT07C08. The sequence goes on along the minus strand of NZ_JBWKQZ010000013.1, from coordinate 43,601 downwards.
CAGCAGCGACTTGGCCGACGCACCGGCGCGCAGCGGCACACCGCGGCCCTTCTCGAACGAGCAGCGCAGTGACTGTCGGCTCTCCACCATCTCCAGGCACACCGCGTGATCCTTGACGGCGACGACCAGACCTACGCTTTCATCGGACTGCTGCGCCAGTAGCTGCATGTCGGGCAAGGCTTCGCGCGCCAGGTGCGAGGCCATGTCAAAGCCGAGCGCCAGTTGCAGGCTGATCGGGCCCGGCGCGTATTCGCCGTCGGACTCCAGCACAAAGCCCCAGCGCTTGAGCATCATCAGTTGCCGGTAGAGCGTGCTCTTGGGCAGGCCGGTCTTGGCAACCAGCTCGCGCACCGTGATCGGCGCGCCGTGTTGCGCCAGCGCCGCCAGCACGAACAGCACGCGATCGGCACCGCCCGCGGGCTGGCCGGGTTCGGCAGGCATGGAGGTCGCGGGCTTCACGGCGGTGGGGTTGTCGACGGCATTCAACATAGGGCCCAAGAATAGGACCTGATTCCCAGAAATCAAAACCGAGAGTCCCGGAAAATGGGAATGAATGACTAGGGATAACCCTTGATGGCTGGCAATTTGATCGGCCAAGTGCGTGGGGCGCCGCTGCGCCGCGATCAGTAGATGCCCGGCAGCATCCGCCAGGTCCTGTCGCAGTACGACGCGTACTCGTCGCCAAACTGGTCGCGCAGCAGCGCTTCTTCCGCCCGGATGCGCGCCAGCAGCACCGGCACCATCAGCAGCGTCAGCACCACGCCCACGCCTGAGCGGAACGCCAGTACCCATCCCAGCGAACTGACCAGGAAGCCGAGATAGCTCGGATGCCGGATCACGCCATAGATCCCGGTGGTCACCAGCGTATGCCCCGGCTGGATCGCCACCAGCCCGCTGAAGCGCCGCCCCAGCACAAACACCGGCCACAGCCGCAGCACGCCGCCGCCGGCAAACAGCGCCACGCCGATCCAGCGCATGGTGTCGCCATCGAGCGTCCAGAAGCCGATGCGGTCGGTAAAGGGCGGCAGGTACGCCGCCAGCAGCCCGAGCACGCCAAATACTGCCAGCACCCAGCGGTTGCCGCGGTCCTCGCGCATGCCGCTGCTGATGTTGCCGCCGGAGAAGAGTGCCGCGACGGACAGGGCGAACAGGACCAGGGTCAGGGCCACGCGCGCCGGGTGCGCGAAAAAGGGGGCGAAGCCGCCCCAACCTGCGATGGCGATGGCCAGGTAGGCGAGCGTGCCGGCCAGGGTGGCAATCGCCATGCCGGGAGTCGGGCGCATGGGAACCTCCGTTGAGACGGTGGATGCACAAGCGAAGGGTAAGCCTCAGGTGGCCCGGGTGTCGAGGGCGGCCGGGTCGTGATTAAATCTGCGTTTTGCGCCGGCGTATGCCGGGGCGCAGTGAACCGCTTTCGTCACACCACCATGCCCCTGATCGACATCAAGAACCTCCAGCAAGCCGCCCAAGACTTCGGCAAGGCCCGCAACTGGGGCAAGTACCACAGCCCCAAGAACCTCGCGATGGCGCTGAGCGTGGAGGTGTCCGAGCTGGTCGAGATCTTCCAGTGGCAGACCGACGCGGAATCGCGCGCCATCATGTCCACCGATGAGCGCGACCATGTGGAACAGGAGCTTGCCGATATCACCATCTACCTGGCGCAGCTGGTGACGGCGCTGGGCGTGGACCTGGACGCGGCGATTCGCGCCAAGATGGAGATGAATGCCAGGAAGTACCCGCTGCCGGAATGAGGCGCCCGGCGACGGCATGAGCTCACGACAATGGCCGGCTCCCCGCCAGGACGCACAACAGCAGCACTCCGTTCAAAGCGAGCAGTCCGCTCACCACAAGCACGATGGGCGGCGCATCCCGTGTCCGCTCGCGCAGGCGGGTGACCCCCGGCAGCCACTCGCCGCGCGTACGCCGGGACCAGCAGGCGACGCCCGCGCTGCACATGCCCAGCCACGCCAGTGTGCCCAGCGATGTCCAACCGCGTGATTGCGGCGCCAGCGTCGGACGGATGGACGCCTGCTGGGGCGTCGGGCCGGAGGCTCTCTGGATCACGACAGGTGGCGCTTGCATCCCCGGTTCGGCTAATGGCTCTGCCGGTGGCAGGGCTGGAGGCTGCTCCGCTACTGGTTGAGTTGCTGGAGGTGGCGCGACGGCTGGCCGCGAGGCCTCGACCGTGACCGTAGCTTGCTTGTTCCTCGACGCTTCCCGCGCCCGCGCCGCCGGCGGCGTTGGTTGCGGCGCGGCAGCCTGCGGCGGTTTCTTGCCTGGCTGCCGGCGCCAGCTGGCAAAGACCCTGTCCAGGCATGTCACCGACGTGCAGGCGTCCCGTCGCTCCCGCCAGGCGGCGATGTCGCTCCTATGGATCGCGCCGGCGCGCAGCCGGCGCTGCTGGTCCGCATGGATGCGCTCGTGTTCGCGCTGGAGCATCGCGTGATCGCAGATCAGGTCGGCGGCGTGCGGCACTGACTGCAGGCAGGACGTGCCGGCGGCGAGCGGATCGTCGCAGCGGGAAGGACGCAGCGTGGTCTTGCAGGCTATATCCGACGCCTGCGCACTGGCAGCCAGCAGAAGACCGAACGCGATGCACGCGGCCAGACGGCTCGAAAGCCTTGTCATCCTGTCACCCCGTGATAGTGGGGATCGTCCGGCGCTGAAGCGGGCGCCGATGGACTTCTATTCTGGTACGGCGCTATCCATCTACAGTTCGATATCCCACAGAACTGCGCAGCGAACCGTATGCGGGGTCTCGGATGCGTAGCCGAGGCCACAAATCCGGCGGACATACCTTCTTGCCTTCCCCATCGTCCCCCGCGTGCGCAGGGGCGACATGCCCGCCCCCGTACGGCATCCTTCGGTCTGACAAAAACAAAAAGCAAAGGGGGCATCATGGGTCGCAGGAAGCAATCGAGGGTCTTCGAGGATCTGTATGGCATTGCCGCCGCACTGCCATGGTGGGTAGGCGTAGCGTTGGCCATCGTTGCCTACGCGGTGCTGCACCGTTATGCGATTGCCGAAGTGCCGGTCAGTGCCGCGCCGGGGCAAATCGGCCAAATGGTCGTGACACAGATGGTCAAGGCGCTGTCGATGTACGGGCAGTACATCATGCCGCTGTTGCTGCTGGCCGGCGCGCTGGCTTCGTGGCTGGGCCGCCGCAAGCGGCAAGGACTGGTGCGCAGCGTGGCGGCGAGCCAGTCTGGCGACGCCCTGCGTCAGATGACCTGGCGCGATTTCGAGCGGCTGGTGGGAGAGGTGTTCCGGATGCGCGGTTATGCCGTGGCGGAGACCGGTGGCGGCGGTGCGGATGGGGGCATCGACCTGCGGCTCAGAAAGGGCAACGAGCTGGCGCTCGTGCAGTGCAAGCAATGGCGCGCCTACAAGGTGCCGGTCACGGTGGTTCGGGAACTGTATGGCGTGATGGCTGCGCAGGGTGCGGCGCAAGGATTCGTTGTTACGTCGGGGCAGTTCACCGCCGATGCGCGGGCCTTCGCGTCTGGGCGGAACATAGAGCTGATCGATGGCCAGGCACTCACGGTGCTGGTCAAGCGCGCCCGCGCTGCAGCGCCGACGGGGTCGACCGCACAGCCGCCTGCCGCCGCGAACGCGCCGACTCGCGCTGCGGAGCCGCCGAAGCCAACTGAAATGTCGCCGGCCGCCGTGCCAGGCTGCCCGCGCTGCGGCAGGTCCATGATCCAACGCATCGCCAAACAGGGCGCTAAGGCTGGCAATCCGTTTTGGGGCTGCGCCACGTTCCCCAAATGCCGCGGCGTGCGCGGCCTCTGACTTCCTGGTTCGGACAACGGCAGTCTGCCGCTGTACCCGCTTGTCAGATCGCTACCAGGCTCACAACCCAACCTGCCACATAGAGCCCCAGCCCGAACACCGCATGCGTCACCAGGCTATGCGCCCGTGCCACATTTGGCCGTGGCGTGCGGCTCGCAGCGATGCCGGCACCCATCGCCGGCTGCATCAGCAGGAACGGTGCCGCCACACTGCCGATGCCGACGATCAATGCGGGTGCCAGCGTCGGATGACGTGCCCAGTCGAGTCCCCATAGCCCCAGCAGGATGGCCGCGAACACGATGCCGGTCAGGTAATGCGCGATCCAGCCGATCCCGCGCTCGCCACGCACCGGTGGCGATGCAGCGATGGGATGGTGGCAAAGGCGTCCTCGTGGCAGCCACGCGAGCCAACGGCCTACTAGTCCATAGTCCAGCGCAGGGACGCCCATGAACCGCTTGCGGAGGATGGCCCAGGCGTCCATCACCAGCGTTGCGCCAGTGCCGATCACGATTGCATTGAACAGGAGCGCCATCGCTGTATCAGGCATGGGCAGTCTCCCCGGCCGTCTGTGATGTAGCCGAAGCCCGGGCGGTGATCATCCAGCAAGCAGCGGTGTAGCGCACGGTTGCGCCATGAACGTAAGGCTCGAATGCTGCGCGGACGGTTTCGATGACGCTGGTGCGTGTGCTTGCATCGGCCTCGCGCAGGGCCAGGCCGACGGGACCCAGGCGCGATAGGTAGTCCACCAGCGCAGGCTCCGGCAGCGTGCAGGCGAGGTCGATCGGCTGGATATCGATCCCGGTCCAGCCGCCCTCTTCCAGGATGGCATGCACGCGCTGGCTGTCGCCGAAGGCGAACTGCCCCGGCGCGCCCGGCTGCCGCGGCGGCAGGTTGGACAGCAGCGGTGCGGCCGCTCGCTCGGCGGTGGTCATGAACGGATTCTCTGCGGCGCTGCGCCAGGCGATGCAGTGCAGCGTGGCGTCCGGTGCTGCTGCCTGGCGCAGGTTGGCAAAGGCCCGGACCGGATCGCTGAAGAACATCACGCCCAGGCGCGACACGATGCTGTCGAAGCTTGCTAGCGCGAAGGCGTAGTCTTGCGCGTCGGCGCGAATAAAGCTGGCGGTCGAGCCGTCGTGCTGCGCGCGTGCCCGTGCAACGGCGAGCATCGGCTCGGAAATATCGATGCCGGTGCACCTGCCCTGCGTGCCGAGCTTACGCGCCAGCGCGATCGTAGTGCTGCCGGTGCCGCAGCCGACATCGAGCACATGCTGTGCCGAGGTCTTGCCGACCGCATCGACAAGCAGGCCTTCCAGCGGCCGGAACATGTCGTCGAGAACCGCCTGCTCCGCGACCCAGGCATGGCCGGACGGGCCGTTCCACAGTGCGGCCTGGTCGCCGCCGTTGCTGCTGGTCTGTTGTTGCTCACCCATGGTCGTATCCCCTTGCACGCCGTCCTGGCATGGAAGCTACACTGTGCCAGTTCAAGTCGACTTGAGGTCAAGCGGTGAAAAGCCTGGATATTGCGGAAGTGGCCCGGCAGGCTGGCGTGCCGGCCTCGACGCTGCGGTACTACGAGGAAAAGGGGCTGATCGCCTCCATCGGCCGGCGCGGGATGCGGCGCGTGTTCGATGCCGGCGTGCTGGAGCGGCTGGCGCTGATCGCACTGGGGCGTGCCGCCGGTTTCTCGCTGGATGACATTGCGCGGATGTTCTCGCCACAGGGCCAGCCGAACATCGACCGGCAGGTGCTGGCGGCCAAGGCGGATGAGCTGGACCGGACCATCCGCAAGCTGACTGCGATGCGCGACGGGCTGCGGCATGCGGCGGTTTGCCCGGCGCCCAGCCATATGGAGTGCCCGACGTTCCAGCGGATTCTGCGAGCGGCGGCGTCGGGGGCGATTGGTGGGCGGCGGGATCACGCCTCGGGGCCCCTTGGTGGTCCCCGCTAGGTGTCGAAAGGTCCTCTTGGCGGGCGTATGCGGAGATTGCAGTGATATTCACCGCAAGATTTGCGGTGAATGATTGGCGCATGCGGAGATAGCTGCCATAATCTCCGCATGAAACGCGGAGAATGGCTCTACATCTGGCAGTCGCCTGACTGGCCACAATTCCACTACGACCTGGCAGCGTTGGCTCGGCCGCTGGCTGATGTGACACACGCCCAGGGCAGGCTCCTCGGGCGCCTTGCCGACGTAGGCATGGCCTTGCGGGATGAGGCCAGCCTGACCGCGCTGACCGAGGACGTGGTCAAGACCAGCGAGATCGAGGGCGAACGGCTCAATGCCGATTCAGTTCGGTCTTCGCTTGCGCGCCGGCTGGGCGTGGACATCGGCGCGCTGGCACCCGTGGACCGGCATGTGGAAGGCGTCGTGGAGATGGTGCTGGATGCAACCGGCCGCTGCAACGAGCCACTCAGCAAGGAAAGGTTGTTCGGTTGGCACGGGGCGTTATTCCCTACCGGGTATAGCGGCATGTCGCAGTTATGTGTCGCTGCATGGCGTGACGATGCCAAGGGGGCGATGCAGGTCGTGTCCGGCCCCTACGGGCGCCAGCGCGTTCATTTTGAAGCGCCGCCGGCAAACAGGCTTGAGCCGGAGGTCGCGCGATTTATCGAGTGGGCCAACACGGACCTGACGGATGCGCCAGTACTGAAGGCCGGTCTGGCGCACCTGTGGTTCGTCACGTTGCATCCGTTCGATGATGGCAATGGCCGTATCGCGCGGGCGATCGGCGACTTGCTCCTGTCCCGGGCAGACGGCAGCCCTCAGCGGTTCTATAGCCTGTCGGCGCAGATCCAGCGCGAGCGGAAGGACTACTACGACATCCTGGAACGTACGCAGAAGGGCTCGCTGGACATCACTGAATGGCTCGCGTGGTTCCTTGATGCACTACTGCGGGCCGTACAGAATGCACAGCACACGCTGGATGCCGTCCTGGCGAAAGCGCGCTTCTGGCAACGCTGGGGTGCGACGCCCATGAACGAGCGACAGACGAAGCTGCTGAACCGGCGGCTCGATGGCTTCGATGGCAAGCTGACGTCCAGCAAGTGGGCTGCGATTGCCAAGTGCTCGCCGGACACGGCGCTGCGGGATATCAATGAATTGGTGGCGCTGGGGGTGCTGCGGAAGTCTGGCGCTGGCGGGCGCAGCACGTCATATGAACTGGCCGAAGGGTAGCGACTTTACTGTGGTGTGACGCCGTTTTCCTATATCGACCCCAATCGCTTCACCGCTTCTCGTACCCACTCGAACCCGACGCGCTCCTGTTCCAGCCGCAGCTTTGCTCGGATGCGGTTGTCCCGCAGATCGTCATAGACGGCTTGCTCTTCGGGTCGCAACCGCGACAGGTCGCGCAGCGTCTGGTTGTCCTCGACACCCCATTGGGCCTCGAATGCCATCAGCGTAGCGCGATCCATCAGCAAAGACTCGGCATGCCCGAACAGGCTGCGCAGCTGGTCGAGAATCGCGAACCCGTGTGTGTCGATGTCGCCCCAGTAATGCAGTTTGCATTGCGACAGCCATGTCGCCTTTGCGAGCAAGCTGAAGCCATAGCCCGCCCCGAATATCACCAGGCTGTCAGCGGCCTCGGGAAAGGCAAGGAAGTTGGTTTCGTTCTCTGTCATGAAGACACGCGAGACTCCCGGGCGCAGGGTGGCAAAACTGTCCGCATCGAGCGTCACGTCGTGTGTCGGGGCTTGGCCAGGCAGCGCGCGGTTAGCGCGGTCAAGCATCCGAAAACGGATGCGTTCGGGCTTGTCGCGAAAGCCGTAGCGTGAGGCGAACTGGCTCATGCCAGCATGCTGTCGATCAATGGCTTCAGGCGCCAGCGCCAGGTCCAGCAGCTCCGCAAGGACGCCGCGGTGGGCCTCGATGAACTTGGTGTGCACCCCAGGCAGATCCACCTGCCGCAGATAGACCCCCGGGCGCGGATGGCGTTGGAGCCAGCCCACGATTTCCAGCAGCCGGGGCCAGGAGTCGTACAACTCCAGCGCCCGCAGCGGACGCTGTCCCAGCCATGGGACTAGCAGCGGCTGCGCATTCCGGGTGCCGGCGAGCAGCGCTGTAAAGCGTTCAACCTCGCGGCGTTTGCTCAGCAGTGCGGCGGCATCGTCCAGTGTATCGATCCAGGCCGCGCAGGGCAGCATATTGGCGCCGAAGGTGCGGTGGCGGAACTCGCGCATCTCCAGGCGGCAATGGCTCATCTGCCTTAATTCAGCGAGCCAGTTGCGAACTGCCTCGAAGCTTTCCGTGAGCTCGCCGGAGGTGGGCACGCGCAGCGTGAGCCGCCTGGGGAATAGCGAATCGCCGCTGACCAGCGCGCCGAGGATGTCGCCGCGGTCCCAAAGCCTCTGTACCTGCGCGCGCAGGTCGGCGGGATGGCTCCAGTTCATGCCATCAACCTTGCCTTCTCGGCCCGGTACTCGTCGATCGACAGGTTGCGCACCTTGGACGCACGCCCGTCGTCGTTCTGCACGAACGCAACGCTGGATACGTAGGGCTCGATGATGTGGATCTTCTGCAGTGGCGTGACGATCAACAGTTGCAGGTTGAGCTTGGCAAACAGCTGCAGGCCGTATTGTGCCGACTCATCGGAGCCGCGTCCGAAGGCTTCGTCAATTACCACGAAGCGGAACGAACGGGAGCGCACCGCGCCCCACTCCAGCCCGAACTGATAGGCCAGGCTGGCAGCCAGGATGGTGTAGGCCAGCTTCTCCTTCTGTCCTCCCGACTTGCCGCCGGAATCCGAGTAGTGCTCGTACTCCGTGTCATCCTCGCGCCAGCGCTCGCTGGCACCGAAGACGAACCAGTTGCGCACGTCGGTGACCTTGGCGGTCCAGCGCCGGTCCTGATCGGCCTGCCCGGTGCGCCCGCGGAAGCGCTCGATGATGTGCTTGACCTGCAGGAACTTGGCTTCGGAGTACTGGCTGTCCTCCGATCCCGTCAGCGCGCCCTCAGTGCACGCGCGCAACTCGGACTGGAAGTCGCGGATCTCCGCATCAGGCGTGACCTGTGCTTCCAGGCGGATATAGCGGCCGGTGTTGTAGTCGATCTGCGTCAGTGATTCGTTGATGCGTGCCACGCGTTCGCGGATCGTCTGCTGCTCCTTGCCGAGCTGAGCGTTGAAATTGGCGATCTCGTTGATCGTGTTGACGTTGAGCAATTCCTTGAAGCGTGTTTCGAAGCGCGGCAAATCGTCGGCACGCAGCTTCTCCAGCATGTTGCGGTACTCGAATCCTGCGGAGACGCTGGCGTCGACTTCGCTGGTCTCCAGCTTGAAGGCTTCCTTGTAGGCAGACATCGCCTTGACGATGCTTTCGCTGAGCCGCCCCAGCCGCTTCGTCTCGGCATCAAGGCGAGCCTGTAGCGCATTGCGCATGTCGGTTTCCCGGCCACTGCACGCTTCGACGGTCAGCGTATGCTGGCCCAGGATTTCGGCGCGCAATGCATCGATGGTCTCGGCCGGCACCGCGTGGGCGAGGCTGCTGGATTCGTCCAGTGCCGCCTGGGTGTCGGCGCGCTGTTCCAGTGCATCGCTCTTCCTGCCCTCGGCCTTGGAGCGCTTGTCGCGGTGTTCCTCCAGCTGCTTCTCATTCGCTTGCTGTGCGGCTTCCACTTCGCTGAGCCGGACCGCCAGTTGCCGCAGCACATCGGACGCCGATTCGAGCTGACGCTTTTCCTCGGCGAGGCGCGCTGCTTCCCGCGCCGGCGTTTGCCAGTCCAGTTCCTCGAAATCGATGAACATGTCGAGCTGCGACAGCGTTGTGATTCTTTGCCTGAGTGCGTCACGCTCCGTTATCAGGCCGGCCACGAGATTACCCAGGTCGGCTAGCCTGGTTTCCAGCGCGCGCATCTCTCCTTCCAGGGCCGCGATCTTGGCGGCATTGCTCCAGCCGAGCACGTAGCGGCTGCGGTCGTCGAGGCGGTGGCGGTCATCCTTCTCATGCCGCTCACCCGGCATCTTGATCTGGCCGGCCCGGGTGACGGCGCGCGTCTCGCGCCGGAATTGTTCATGTGTCGCACAACATGCCACGTCAAAGCGCGCGGCGACTTCGCGCTCGAGCCAGCCATAGAATGGTGAATCGGGCTTGACCGCCAGCTTGCGTGCAAGCGAATCGCGATGCAGGGCCGGCAGGTCCGTCCTGGCGCCTTCACGTACCCGGAAGTAGACCAGCCGGCCTTTCAAGTGCGTGCTGTCCACCCACGCCGTCACCTGCGAGTAAAGCGAATCCGGGACCAGAAGCGACAAGCCAAAGTTGTGCAGCAAGCGCTCGGCAGCCCCTTCCCAGTCGCGCTCATGCTCTCGGACCTGTAACAGTTCGCCGGCGAAGGGCATGTCGTCTTCATGTAGCGAGAGCGCTTCGCACATCGCGCTGCGCATGGCGATCTGCGCCGCCGGGACATTGCTGCGTCGTGCCTTCAGGCTGCGGATTTCCTCGCTGAGCGCGGCATGCTCGGCCTTGCCCTGGTGCATCGTGACGCCGTGTTCGGTCAAGGCGTTGCCCACGTCGGTCTCACGCGACGTGGAGCTTTCAGCAAGCTCGGCAAAGCGCGATCTCAGCGTGACAAAGGCGTCTTCCTCGTCGGGTGGAGATTCCCCGATACCGCGCACGAGCTCCGCGTACCGGTCCGATCTCTGCCGGCGCTTGGCGGACTCCTCGTTTTGCACGCGGATCTCTTCCGTGAGCCGGCCGATACGGTCGCCGCCGTTCTCAGCAATGCTCCGGCGCAGCTCAGCTTCGTCGTTGCGCAGCGTGTCACGACGCTCCTGCAGGCGGCGCACATGGGTGTCCTCGCGCTCCCACTCTTCGGTAAGTCTCGCGATCCGTTCATCGAGCAGGCCCAGCTTGAGCCCGGCAAAATACGGGCGCAGCGCTTCGCGGCAGGCGCGTAGCTGCTCCGAAGCGGCAACCAGCTCGGCGTGTCGCTCGCAATCGGCCACCAGCGGCACCAGCATCTCTTCCTGGCGCTTGGCTTTCAGCACCGCTTCATGCGCGCGGTCCAGGTCATCAAAATGCCCGAGCAGCGCGGCGATGCGGGGCGCCACGTCGAACGGCTCCAGCATGTGGCTGCGTACAAAGTCAGTCAGGTTACCGACTGACTTCATCGAGACAGTCTGGTGGAAGAGTTCCAATGCCTGATCGTTCTCAATGCCGAAGCGGCGGCGGAACCAGGCACCGTAAGCGTTGAATGCGTCAAACATTTCGGCCTTCAGGCCGCGCAGCTTCTTGCGCAGCGCGCCGATGTCCGTGCCGAAGTGGGCAAAGTCGGTGGCAATCGACAGGTCCTGCTCCGCGCCGACATAGAAGCGCGCGGGCTGGCCATGTGATTCCTTCATCCAGAACACCTGTGCCAGCGTCACGGTCTGGTCGTAGCCGGCGTTATGAAAGACGCCAAGAATGACGGAATAGCTGTTCTGATCGCGCAGCGCGACGGGCCGCGCCGAGCCGGTGACTTCGTTGCGCTCGGACTTGTAGTGTCCCAGCACATAGCTGCGCAACGTCCGCTCGCGGCTTTCTGCGCCGGCGGCCTTATTGTAGGCGATGCGTTGGGCAGGAACGAGCAGCGTGGTCACGGCATCAACCAGCGTCGACTTGCCGGAGCCGATGTCGCCGGTCAACAGGCCGTTCCTGCCATCGGGCCGGATAACCCAGACACGCTTGTCGAAGGTGCCCCAGTTGAAGACTTCCAGGCGGGACAAGCGAAACCCGGACAGGGTGTCGTCATCGGTGAAGTCAAGGCTCAGGTTCTGTGCTTCATGCATCGGCCGGCCCTCCGTGCGCCAGGCCTGCAGGTCTTCCTGGCTGCCCACTCAATTGAATCTGGTAGGCAGCAAGCCGGGTATCGAACTCCGCAAGCCATTGCGCATCCACAAATGCCTTCAGGATGCGACGCACCTCGAACCCGGACTGGACCCCCGCACGGGCGCTGGTATCCGGCCTGAGTCGACGCATGAAGCCCAGTTCGACGATCTTGTTCACATGCAGTTCGATCTGGTCGATCAGCTTGGCCTCGTTGGTGCCGGCCGGCAGAAACACGCGCAGCAGCTCCGCGATCTCGTCAAGTGTCAGCACCAGCCGCGTGTCACCGCCGGTGGCGTCGAACTCGGCCAGCTTCTTGCGCAGCAAGGCCAGCGTCAGGCTGACCGGAAATGAAAGCTGGCGCCGCGCGATCAGGCGTGGCGGCCGATCGGCGCTGTCGTCCTCGCTTTCCGGCAGCGAGCGCAGGAAGGCATAGCCTTCGGCGTCATCGAGGACCAACTCCAGCCCCAGCACGGCAACATAGTCGCGCACGGTTGGCTGCAGGTTGAGCAGTGCGTGCCAGAGGGGCGCATCGGCATCCCGGTAGAGCACACCCTTCAGCAGGGGCACGACCAGCGCGGACAAGGCGAGGTCGGGAAGCGCGCCATTTGCCGGCGGCGAAGCTTCATCAAAGTCTTGGTCTTGGGTCATGCTCATCGGACGAAAATGACCCGGGGCAGCCGGGCCTGTCTTACCAGTGTGCCGCCATCCGGCACCTGCACTGTCCAGCTGACCGAATCGGTCGCGCTTTCATCCACATCGGTGCGGAACGTATCGCCCGCCAGCTGCAGGTAGGCGACCAGCTCGGCAAGGCCGTGCTGCAGCGGCCGCAGGTCGCACAACTCCTGCAGAGTGACCTGTGCGCGGTTTTGCAGTGCCTGCCGGACATGTGCGGCAAGTTCGGCCTTGTCGATCACGACCTGCGTGAACAGGGCGTGGGCGTCAACATCGGCGTCGCCGGTCTCAATGTCGCTCTCGGCAATGCGCGGTTTGAGGGCCGGTACAAACAAGGGCCGTTCCATCGGCAATTCGATCTCGGCCGCGATATCGTCCACCGCCATCACATAGCCTGGTGGCGGCAAGTCGCGCACAGCAAGTGCGCGGGTCTCGATGCCGCGCAGGATATCCATGATGCGGCGGTTCTCCAGCCACGCCTTGTCGTCGAGAAAGCGGCGCAGTTGCTGCGACAGCTGTGCCACGGTGCGTTGCGTATGCTCGCCGGCCTCCAGCCAGTCGTAGTGCACGCGGCGCAGGCGCGTATCGGGATTGAGCGCGGAGACCGGCGGCAGCGCCAGCACATGTTCGAGCAGCGTGGAAAGCTCTTCCTGTCGACTGCTGCTCATCAGCAAGTCCCAGAATGCACGGAAGCTGCGGCCCTGATCCGAATCGGCGATGGCGTCCCGCTCTCCCATGACTTCTTCGAGTAGCGCTCCCTTCGAGCCGTCCCACAATGCAATGCGTTCGCGCACGCGGCGATCCAGCGCACGGAAGTTGTCTTCCACTTCGCGGAAGTCGGTCAGCAGCTCGCGTGCCAGCGAAACAAACTGCTGGAAGCGGTCCTTCAGCGCGGTGTCATCCAGTAGCGCCAGGTCGCCTCCAGCCACGCGTGCGATTTCGGCGTCAATCTCGTCCCGTCGCCGGTGCAGTTCGGCCATGCGCGCCTGCGGGTCCGTCTGCGTGCCTTCGTGCATCTGCTTGAGCAGGTCGAAGAGCGTCAGCAGGCGTGACTCCGTGCCGACGAAGCTACGCTCGGCCAGAGTGCCGAGCCAGGCAATGGCCCGCTCCGTTGCAGGGGTCAGGTCGAATTGCGGTTCGTCGGATCCCTGGCGATAGAACTTGCGCAGCCAACCTTTCTCGTTGGCTGCCCACTCATTCAGGTAGTCGAGCGCGGGCCGGGGAAATGCTTCCTGTCCGAGGCGTTCGCGCAAGGCAAAAAGCTCGTCTTCCAGGGCTTCAGCCAGGTCGGCCTGCCCGACCGAACGCTGATTGGGTTCAACAAAGACACGTTGAAGGAAGGCTGCAACCAGGCTGGCGTGGTCGGAACGCAGCAACCGCCAGGCAGGATGGCCCTGGCGCAGGCGCTCGAGGGTTTCGAAATCGAAGCTCACGGGAGGTCGGCGGGCGGGCTGGATGCCGCGCTGCGGTGTTGGGTGCGGATGCCAGATTGTACGCTAGACCGGATCGCATAAAGTGATGTTACTGGCACTTGCAAAGGGATGGGGAAGGGGCTTCCTCTATACCCGCGTTACCCCAACCTGAACTGCCCCACCGCCCCCGCCAAGCTCCCGGCCTGCGTCTGCAGCGCCGCCGCGGCAGCCGTGGATTGCTCAACCAGCGCCGCATTCTGCTGCACCATCTGATCCAGCTAGCTCACCGCCATATTCACCTGTTGAATACCGCGGGTCTGTTCCATGGCTGCGTGAGTGATCTCGAAAATAATGCCGGTCACCTTGGAGACGTTGCTGACAATGCCGGCGGTTGCTTCGCTCTTGTCCAGTGCGACGATCATCATCCAGTCGGTGCCGGGGATCGCGCGTGCGCCGAGCAGCTTGGCGCTGCCGCCGACATCGACTTCCATCGGAGTCTTGGCGTCGATCAGCGCGGCGAGTTTGTCCGCCGGCACGAGTTCGGCGACGGGCTTGAGCGTGAGCTTGTCGTCGGTGTGCGCAACGATCTCCCCGGACTTTGCCACCAGCATGCCGAAGCTCGCCGGCGTCGGGCGGATCGCCTTGACGTTGGCGATCACGGCGTCCATCGCCACATCGCCGGACACCACGGCCCTGACTTCGCCATCGCGGACCACGGGCGTGGCAAATGTCACCACCAGCTTGCCGGTGCTGGCAGCGACATAGGGCGGCGTAACCACCGGCTTGCCGGCTGCTGCGGCCTGCTTGTACGAGGGCCGGGCGGTCGGGTCGTAGCCGGGCGGGACGCCTTTCGGGTCGGAGAATCTGGAGGTCTTGTCGGCATAACCGACGTAGACCTTGGTGAAGCGTCCGGCGTTGGCCACCTGCTTGAGCGCAGCATCGGGTTCGGGCTGCAGCACGGCATCCTGCAGCGACAGGATCGCGTTTGTGTGTGGGATTTCCACCTCGCTGTATACGGAGCGGGTGCGCCCGACTTGAGGCAGGCAGTCCAAATCCGGTCTAATGTGATCAGGTTGACGACACAACGCGCCGATTTGGTGCGCGATAGTGCGCTTGCGCGGCTCGGGAATACGCGCTGGTGAATGTCCATTCGTAACGCGAACACACGCAGAAGCGGGTGGGAGCGGGTTTCGGCGTGATCAAACGCTAGATCGGATGCATTGCAATACAAGCGGCGTTGCAATGCAGCGGTGATGTCGATACGGGCGTTCATGAGCGTGATGGCAACCGCAGCAGAACGCGTGTCGCAGCGCATCGGCCGGCGGCCCGGACGAGAGCGCATGCCATGTCAAGCCTTGCTGATCAGTCATGCAGACAAGCTAACGACTTTTTCACAACGTATTACAAAGACTTACAGCCGTTATGCGAACGGCAACATATCCTCCGATCACCTCACAAATAAACCAAGTGGAGAGCCTACCGTGTCAGCCCTTTCTTTGACTTCTGCGCCGCTGCGCGTGCTTGCCCTGAGCGGTGCCCTGGCGCTGGCCGCCTGCGGTGGTGGTGGTGGCGGCGATGATGGCGGCGGGCAGGGCACGCTCAAGGTCTCGATGACCGATGCGCCGGCCTGTGGCTTCAACAATGTCTTCGTGACCGTCAACAAGGTGCGCGTGCACAGTAGCGCCAGCGCCGAGGCGAGCGCCGGGGGCTGGGTCGATATCGACGTCGTGCCCGCGCGCAAGATCGACCTGCTGTCGCTGACCAACGGCGTGCTGACGGTGCTGGGCCAGACCGCACTGCCTGCCGGCAATTACCAGCAGGTGCGCCTGGTGCTCGATGCCAACCGTGGCGGCGGCGCCGGTGCGCTGGCCAACTCGGTGGTGCCCATCGGCGGCACTGAGCAGGCGCTGGACACGCCCAGCGCGGTGCAGTCGGGCATCAAGATCAACCGGCCGTTCACCGTGGCAAAGGGTACGCTGACCGACCTGGTGCTGGACTTTGACGCGTGCAAGTCGGTGGTCACGCGCGGCAATGGCACCTTTGGCCTGAAGCCGGTGGTGACGGCGATCCCGACGATCGTCAGCGGTGAAGTGAACGGCGTGGTCAGCGGGGCGCCGGGTGCGCGCGTGTATGCCGAGCGCAACGGCGTGGTGGTGAAGGCGACGGTGGCGGACGCCAACGGCAACTTCAAGCTGTCGCCGATCGAGCAGAGCAGCACGGCCGGCCCGGTTGACGTCGTGGTGGTGCCGGGTTCTGCCAATGGCAAGGCGGCGGGCATCGTGCGCGGTGTGCCGGTGGTGGTGGGCACGCCCACGGCGATCTCGACCGCGGCGGCGCCGATGTCGCTGCCTGCGTCGACCTATCGCCGGGTCTCGGGTACGGTCACGCCGGCTTCGGCGGAAGCGACCCTGCGCGCGCTGCAACTGGTCAATGGCGGCAATTTCGAGATTGCGGCGACGGCCGCCGCCAGCGATACCGGCGCCTACAGCATGTTTGTAACCGAACCGGCGCTGCCGGTGGCCGCGCCGGTGATCGGCACCTACCAGGCCGCGCTGCCGATTCCGCTGCAGCCGGACGGCGCCGCCGCGGGCAAGTACAGCGTGCAGGCCACCAGCGCCACGGGTACGGTGCAGACCAAGCCGGCGGACGTGAGCGTCGCCGACGCCGTGGTGAATTTCTCGTTCTGATTCCGGGGGACCGGGAACGGAGCCGGAAGGGGGCCTGGCCCTCTTCCGGTTTTTTTGTTTGGCCAGGAGCCCGGTTGCGCCGCCACCGCTTGGCGCAGTTTCCCGCTAGACTGCCAGTCTCGCGTTTCGGGAGATCGCGCCATGGCAGCACGCACCGCGGCGAAGGCCGCATCCAGGCCTGCAGCAACGTCAGAGGCCACACCCAGGGCCAAGTCGCGTACGGCCGCCGCACCGCCGGATCTGGTGCGCGTCGGTATCGGTGGCTGGAATTTCGCGCCGTGGCGCGACAACTTCTATCCCGCCGGCCTGGCACAGGCACGTGAGCTGGCCTATGCCAGCCGCCACCTGAGCGCGATCGAAATCAACAGCACCTACCACGGCACGCAGAAGCGCACCTCGTTCGCCAAATGGCGCGACGAGACGCCGGATGATTTTGTGTTCGCGGTGAAGGCCTCGCGCTTTGCCACCAACCGGCGCGTGCTGGCCGAGTCCGGCGAATCGATCGAACGCTTCATCGACAGCGGCATTGGCGAGCTTGGCCGCAAGCTGGGTCCGGTGGTGTGGCAGTTCGCGCCCACCAAGCATTTCGATGCGGAGGACTTCGAGGCCTTCCTGCAGCTGCTGCCTGATTCGGTGGAGGGCGTGAAGCTGCGCCACGTGCTGGAGGTGCGGCACGACAGCTTCCAGTCGCCGGACTACCTCAAGCTCGCGCGCAAGTACAAGGCCGCGACGGTCTTTACCGATTCGCCCAAGTTTCCGTCGATGGCGGATCTCACTGCAGACTTTGTCTATGCACGGCTGATGGCCAGCAGCGAGAAGCTGAAGACCGGCTACGCGCCCAGGGACCTGGATGCGTGGGCTGAACGGGTGCGCACGTGGGCGCAGGGCCACCAGCCAGACGACCTGCCGACGGTGGAAGACCGCAAGCCCGCCGCGCGCAAGCGCGAAGTCTTTGTCTTCTTTATCAACGGCGCCAAGGAACGCGCGCCGGCCGCGGCGCAAGCGCTGCTGGAGCGGTTGGACTGGACGCCGCCGGCCGATGACTGACGGATCGACATCCCTGGATCGCTATAATCTCGCATGAACTCGACCCCCGCCCAGCCGCAAGCCGGCACCGCTTTTTCCGCCCTGCCGCTCTCGCCCACCATGCTCGCCACGCTGGCGCAGCTTGGCTATGACGAAATGACGCCGATACAGGCGGCCAGCCTGCCGATCACATTGGCGGGCCAGGACCTGGTGGCGCAGGCCAAGACCGGCAGCGGCAAGACCGCCGCCTTCGGGCTGGCGCTGCTGCACCGGCTCGATCCGCGCCGCTTCGACGTGCAGGCGATGGTGCTGTGCCCTACGCGCGAGCTGGCCGACCAGGTCACGCAGGAAATCCGCCGCCTGGCGCGCGCGGAAGAGAACATCAAGGTGCTGACGCTGTGCGGCGGCTCGCCGATGCGCCCGCAGGTCGACAGCCTGATCCATGGCGCGCATATCGTGGTGGGCACGCCCGGCCGCATCCTGGATCACATCGATCGCGGCAGCCTGGACCTGTCTGGCATCAACACGCTGGTGCTGGACGAGGCCGACCGCATGCTCGACATGGGCTTCTTCGACGACATCGTCTATGTGGCCAGCCGCTGCCCGAAGGAACGGCAGACGCTGCTGTTCTCCGCCACGTATCCGCCTGGCATCGACAAACTCAGCCACCGCTTCCTGCGCAATCCGCAGTCGCTCAAGCTGGAGGCAACGCACGACAACACCACCATCCGCCAGCTGTTCTACGAAGTGGAAGAAGGCGAGCGCCTGAACGCGGTGGGGCGCCTGCTGGACCACTTCCGGCCGGCCAGCACGCTGGCGTTCTGCAATACCAAGGCGCGTTGCCGCGAGCTGGTGGAGCTGCTGAGCGCGCAGGGCTACCAGGCCCTGGCGCTGCACGGCGAGCTGGAGCAGCGCGAGCGCGACCAGGTGCTGGTGCAGTTTGCCAACCGCAGCTGCTCGGTGCTGGTGGCCACCGACGTGGCTGCGCGCGGGCTGGATATCGCGCAGCTTGAGGCGGTGATCAATGTCGAGATCACGCCCGATCCTGAAGTCCACGTGCACCGCATCGGCCGCACCGGCCGCGCCGACCAGGAAGGCTGGGCCTTCAGCCTGGTCAGCATGGACGAGATGGGCCGCGTGGGCAACCTGGAACAGCACCACGGCGGCGAGTTCGAGTGGCAGCCGCTGGCCGAACTGCGGGCCGCCAGCACGGAACGGCTGCTGCCGCCGATGGTGACCCTGCAGATGCTGGGCGGCCGCAAGGAGAAGATCCGCCCCGGCGATATCCTGGGCGCGCTGACCGGCGATGCGGGCTTCACCAAGGAGCAGATCGGCAAGATCAATGTGCTGGAGATGTCGACCTATATCGCGGTGGAGCGCAGCATCGGGCGCGAGGCGGTGAAGCGGCTCAATGCCGGCAAGGTCAAGGGCAAGAAGGTGAAGGTGCGGATGCTGACGGAGTGAAAGACGGGCCCCATGCGGGGCCCGTTCTGCTTTTACCCCACGACCACCACATACCCCTCCTGCGGCGCCCCGCTCCCCACCGCCAGCCGCGCGATCCGTGCCTGGGCGGCTTCAAATCCCCGTTCCTCCACCAGTGCCAGCCAGCGATTGGCCGGATCGCGCGCATGGTCGATAAAGCGGCGCTGCGCCGCGTTGAAGCGCCGGTTCACTTCCTGCGGTCCCCAGTCGGCATTGCGCTTGCGGATCTGCACCGGCGCGAAATAGAACTCGGGCTTGGGCCCGGGCAGGCTCAGGTCGCGCAGGAAGCCGATGTTCTGCGCCGAGCCGGCAAAGCAGTCATACACCAGGCTGTCGCCGAAATGCGCATGCACGCGCGCGCGCAGCGATTCATCGCTGGAGAAGTCGACATAAAGCGTAGGCTCGTCCACCGGCACCGATGCGGGTTCCGTTGCTGCCATGTCTTCTGTTCCATAAAATCTGCTCAAAGCTGAGCATTGGATTTATCCGCACTTCGTTGACGCGGCTTGCGCCGCCCAACTGAAGCCACCTGACGCTCAGTTGCGCCGGAGGAGCGCGCGAGCAGAATCTGCTTCACCTGGAGGTGAGGCATATACCGGGTGATTTCCCGGTCGTGCATCCTGTTCCGCACGTTCCGCGCAGCATTGGTATCCGCCTGAAGAACGTCCCCGTTGGTACGGTAAAACTTGTCGCCCTTGCGCTTGCCTTCGAGCAAGTCCGTGAACGAGTCCATTTGCGACGTGTAGGCGGCGTTGACGACGACGTGCGTCGCTCCACGCTGCGTGCAAACTTCATCGAGCGCTTGAGCCAGTACCCCCTTGGCCCATGCGCTCATGCGGCGGTTGTAGTTCCGCCACTGACTCTTCCCCTTGATGGGGGACGTCAGATCTTCCGAACCGACCATTGCCGCCTTGTCCACGATGGTATGGGCGGACTGGTAGGCAATCGTGCGCAACCGCTGCTTCGTGCGGTCCCTGCGCGCCTGCAGTTTCACGCGTCCGAGGTTGCACTTCCTGATGCGCTCGGCCTTGGCGATGCGACCGGCTTTGCGATGGGCTTTTTCAAGGGCATGCAGCCGGTTTCGTGCTTTCCCGGTCTTCGAAACCTGGTCGCTGAAAGCGCTCAGCACGGCGCCGAACGTCTGCCCATGATGCTCGCCATCTGAATCGGCGAAGGCCTCGGTGTAGCCTTTGTCGACGCCAATTTCCCCCGAACCGCAGGGGCGCCCGTGGGCCTTCGCAGTAGCGTAGTGGATTTCGACCGCGTCACCCTTGACGATCACACGCAGGTTGCAACCCGTGAGGTCCACGTTCTTGCCGTTGCTGTTCGTCCTGAGCTCGATCGGAGGGCCATATTGCCTGGCGATGTGTATGGTGATGACAAGGTGCCCGTCTCTGACGCGGCTCTGATGCTTGTCCGAGCGGACGATGAACTGATTGTCGCAACTCGAAACGCCGTGCCGAAAGTACTTGCGCATCATCCGGTGCAGGTACTTGTCTTCGAGCCACTTGTCACGTTTGAGCAGGGTATAGAGCCGCTTTCGCTCTGCCTCGTCGCAGGTCCGCTTCGCGATGGCCTGTCGCACCTTCGCGCATGCGGCCGCCTTGTACGTCAGGATGTCGTTGACGGCATCCTTTGTGGTCTCGGCTCGGATCGTGCCGTCCACCGCCAGCGACGCATACCAGCCGCCAGCAGTCACTTCCTTGCGGATGTCGGCCGCACTCTTGCCGACGTTCCCCAGCGCGCCGTAGCGACGCCAGAGGTCCGCTCGGACGAACGCCGTCGCCCTGCACACCGCGCGAAGCGCAGGCACGCACGACGACGTCGCATAGAGCGTGCGGGTGACGGTTGTCATTCCAGAATTTCCTTCGGTACCTTGCTATCCGGATAGTCTTCCTTGATCTGCTTTTTGTACTTGCGCATGCCGTACAGGCGGCAGGAGAACGTCTGGACGATGGCAAGCAGGTCCTCAACCATTTCCTGCTCTGGCGACAGCGATTCCTGATTGACCACGATGATCTCGCAAAGTTCTCGCGCGCAAGATGGTCGAGCAGGTCGAATCCGAAGCGAACGAGCCTGTCCTTGTGGGCGATGAGAACTCGCTCAACCTCATCACGCTGGATGCGCTCAATCGGCGCGAGGAAACGCTTGCGCTTGAAGTTCATGCCGCCGCCGACTTCCTGAATCCACTCGTCAACAGCAATTGCGCCAGCCCGGCAGTATTCCTCCATCGCCGCCACCTGAGATCGCAAGTCGTCGCGCTGCCCAGCGCTACTGACGCGGCAGTACACGACTGTCGATCGCTTCTCAGGCCCGCCGCCAAGCATCGCCCGAACATCGGACTCGTCAAAGTACCGATGTCCGGAAGGCAGGTGCTTAGCCGCCAGGATGCCCTCGCGCTCCCAGCGGCGCACCGTGCTCGGAGCCCGTCCGATGCGCTTTGCGAATTCGTTGATCCGATAAACCTTGATCAGCGGCGCCGCCGCCGGGTTCGGAAACGAAGCGCCCGCCGCCGGCGACCTGAAACGGCCCGCCACGCCGCGCAGCAAGCCGCTCAAGCGCCCTTCGCAGCAGCGCGCGCACTTCACCGTCAACGCCATCTACGACGCCTTTGTTCGGATCTGGCGCCGCGATGGCTGGGACGGCGTGACCACGCGCGCGGTGGCGCTGGAGGCAGGGTTCTCGGTCGGCGCGCTGTATGAGTACTTTCCCAGCAAGGAAGCGCTGGCGTCGGGCTATGTGCGCCACACGGTCGAGACCATGCTGGCGCGCATCGACACCGAGGTCACGCAACGGGCCAATGCCGACTGGTGCACGCGCGTGCGGAGGCTGGTGGCCATTGCCTGCGGCGCGGCCGATGATGTCGGCATCGTCTTCGATGCCGACATCATCGGCCTGGAGCCGCGCATCGCCGAGCCCAAGCACCACCGGCGCGTGTTCGAAGAGTTCTGCGAGGCCTGGCGCCGGGCGCTGTGCGCTTGCCCCGACTTGCCCACGGCCCCGGATGCCGCGAAGGTGCAGGCGCTGGTGCTGGCGGTCTGGGGGGCGCGCCGCTATCGGCTGCTGCTGCAGGGCGCGGCGCTGCAGCCGGCGCAATGGGTGTCCGAAATGCAGGCGCTGTGCCTGGCGGCACTGGACGAAAAAGCGACCGATGCGCAACCTTGACCCCACGGTTGCCATGCGGGCGTCACAACATTGCTTACAAAGATTCGCGTAAGTCACCCTGTAACGGCGCGCGTTACTTTGCTACTCTGATTGCATTGGCACCGCCAGCCGCATTGCATTGTCGACGGAAAAGGAGTTGGTGATGAAAACCGCACGCCAGGTTCTGGAGTCCAAGCCGAGTCAGGCTATTTACAGCGTCCCGCCCACGGCGACCGTCTACGCTGCGCTGCAGTTGATGGCGGAGAAAGGTATCGGCGCGCTGCTGGTGATCGAGCAGGGCAAGATCCAGGGGATCCTGAGCGAGCGCGACTACGCGCGCAAGGTGATCCTGATGCAGCGCACCTCGCGCGAGACGCTGGTGCGCGACATCATGACCAACGCGGTGATCTACGTCGGCGCCAGCCAGACCACCGACGAATGCATGGCATTGATGACCCGGCACCGGCTGCGCCACCTGCCGGTGATGGAAGGCGACGAGCTGATCGGCATGCTGTCGATCGGCGACCTGGTGAAGGACATCATCTCCGAGCAGCAGTTCATCATCGAGCAGCTGGAGCATTACATCACTGGGGGCGGGCGTTAGGCCTGTCGTGTCCGGGGGCCAGGTCGCATGGGATGCGGCCGCCCCGTCCACGATCCCGAATGCGAGCATCGCAAGCGCGATATGCGCTGGCCGCATATAATTATGCGTTCGCTGAATTAGGCCCCCGCGACGGCGTCACGCCCCCTCTCACGCGGTTCCCGGCCGATATTCCCTGCATTTGACGTTGCTTTCACCGCACATCGCTGCGGTTTCGTGCTTGCCCATGTCTTCACCCTCTTCCGCCGCATCCGCCCGGGACACCACGCCGGCCCTGCCCACCCACGACCATCGCGCCGTGATGCGGGTGATCGGCGGCATCGTGCTGTGCATCCTGCTGGCCGCGCTCGACCAGACCGTGGTGATCCCGGCGGTGCCGGCCATCGCCAATGACCTGAACGGCTTCAGCCACCTGTCGTGGATCGTGACGGCGTACCTGATCGTGTCGACGGTGACAACGCCGCTGTACGGCAAGCTGTCGGACAGTTTTGGCCGGCGGCGCCTGCTGATGGTGGCGATCACGCTGTTTATCGGCGCCTCGGTGGCATGCGCGCTGGCGCAGACGCTGGGCCAGCTGATCCTGTTCCGCGCGCTGCAGGGCGTGGGCGGCGGCGGGCTGATGTCGCTGGCGCAGGCAGCCATTGCCGATGTGGTGGCGCCGCGCCAGCGCGGGCGCTACCAGGGCTACCTGGCCACGGTGTGGGCGGTGGCGTCGATCGCCGGGCCGCTGGTGGGCGGCTGGGTCTCTGATCATATGTCGTGGCGCTGGCTGTTCTGGGTCAACGTGCCGCTGGGCCTGCTGGCGATGTTCATGTGCTACCGCGGGCTGGCCATGCTGCCGCCGCGTGGTGGGCGGGCGCGCGTGGACTGGATGGGGGCGCTGCTGCTGGCGGTGGCCATCGTCGCCTTCCTGCTGGCGATGAGCTGGGGCGGCGACGTCTACGACTGGCTCTCGCCGGAGCTGGGCGCCCTGCTCCTGGTCGCCGTGGCCGCCGTGGTCCTGCTGACCTGGCAGGAGCGCCGCGCCGCGGACCCGATGCTGCCGCCGCGCCTGTTTGCCAACCGTGCCTATGTTATGGGCGTGGCCGCCTCGGCGCTGGCCGCGCTCGATATCTTCCTGTGCATCTTCGCCCTGCCCCTGCACTTCCAGCTGGTGCGCGGCGCCGATGCATCGACCTCCGGCCTGCTGGTGATGCCGTTCCTGCTGGCCACCGTGGCGGGCAACTTTATCGTCGCGTGGCTGGCGCCGCGCGTGGGCCGCATGCGCGGCATCCTGACCGCCGGCTATATCGCCGGCGCGCTGGGGCTGATCGCACTGGCGCTGGTGACACCGGCGGTGCCGCTGGCCGTGGTGCTGGCGGCGATGACGCTGGCCGGCGTGGGCCTGGGCATGACCATGGTGGCCACGCTGATGAGCGTGCAGAACGCGCTGGAGCGCCGCGACACCGGCGCCGGCACGGGCGCGCTGCTGGTGCTGCGCTCGCTCGGCAGCGCGCTGGGCGGGGCGCTCGCCGGCACGCTGCTGACGCTGGAATTCCGCCATGCGCTGGCGGCCTCGGGGGTCACGCAGGCGCTGGACCTGGGCGCGCTGCGCCACGGCAGCGAGGCCTTTGCGCAACTGTCGCCGTCCGTGCGCGCGGTGCTGGCGGGCGGCGTGGAGTCGGGCTTCCACCTGATTTTTGCCGCGGGCGCGGCGGCGGCGGTGCTGGCGCTGCTGATCGTGCGCCGCATGCCGGACCTGGAGCTGCGCGGCAGCGTCACCGAACACGCTGCCACGCTGGCGATGGATTGAGCCGGCCTGCCGGAAAGCCGCTACCGGCGTAGACTATGGCGTACCCGATACAGCGAGCCGCCTTCCGGAGCCCCATCGCCATGACTCGTCGTTTCCCCTCGTCCGCCACACTCCAACAACTGCGCCCGGCCGCCCTCGCCGGCGCGCTGGCGCTGGCCGCAGCCGGGGCCGCACTATTGCCGCACCCTGCCCGCGCCGCCGACAAGCCGGCCACCGCGCCTGCACCGCAGGCAGCAGGCGCCTGCCCGGCGTCGCTCAACTTCAAGTTCCCGCGCCTGCAGGATGAAGCCCCGCAAAACCTCTGCCAGTACGCGGGCAAAGTCGTGCTGGTGGTCAACACCGCCAGCTACTGCGGCTTCACGCCCCAGTACGAAGGGCTGGAGGCGCTCTACAGCAAGTACCGTGACCGTGGCCTGGTCGTGCTGGGCTTCCCGTCGAACGATTTCTCGCAGGAGCCCGGCTCGGAGAAGCAGATCGCGGACTTCTGCTACAACACCTACGGCGTCAAGTTCCCGATGCTGGGCAAGTCGCACGTGCGCGGCAGCGAGGCCAACCCGATGTACGCGCTGCTGGCGAAGGAAACCGGCACCGCGCCCAAGTGGAACTTCTACAAATACCTGATCGGCCGCAACGGCCAGGTGGTGGGCAGCTACAACAGCAAGACCACGCCTGACGACAAGCAGTTCGTCGCCAAGATCGAAGAACTGCTGGCCAGCCCGCGCTGACGCGCGCGACGCCCGGCCGGGGTGTACACGCCTGATGACAGTCCGGCCGCTGGGGGGCGCGTGTTCGCTCCCCCATTGATTTGCATCAAGTTTGCAACGGGATTCGCTGAGTAACGTCGCCGCTTGCGACGAGCGGAGCGAGGCAATGGGAATCACGTTGTACGACGCGGACGGGCACACCTGCCTGATGTTCACCGACCTGGTCGAGGAAGCGCATGGCGAAGCGGTGCAGACCAACCAGTTCCTGGTCGTCGACCACGGGCATGGCGCGCTGATCGATCCCGGCGGGCAGATGACCTACAGCGAGCTGTATCTCACCATCAGCCGCTACTTTCCGCCCAAGCAACTCGACTACGTGCTGGCTTCGCATGCCGATCCGGACATCGTCGCGTCGGTCGGACGCTGGCTGACGGGCTCTGACTGCCGCATCTTGATTTCCAGCGTGTGGGCGCGCTTCCTGCCGCATTTCTGCCAGGCCGGTAAGACGGCCGGGCGCATCGTGACGATTCCCGATGCGGGCATGCATATCCCGCTCGGGCACAGCTCCCTGGTCGCGGTGCCAGCGCACTTCCTGCATTCCGAAGGCAATTTCCAGTTCTACGATCCTGTCAGCAAGATCCTGTTCTCGGGCGATCTCGGCGCGGCCATGACAGGCGCCAAAGCGGCCGGCACCACGGTGACGGATTTCGATGCGCATACTCGCCTGATGCTGCCGTTCCACCAGCGCTACATGAGCGGCAGCCGCGCGTGCCGGCTGTGGGCAGCCATGGCGCGGTCGATGGATATCGAATGGATCGTGCCGCAGCACGGGCCGTCGTTTCGCGGCAAGCACATGGTGGCGCGCTTTATTGACTGGATCGACGCGCTGGCGTGCGGGCTGGACCTGCTGACGCAGGACCACTATCGCGTGCCCGCACCCGCCATGCGCTGATCAGTCGCGCACGAGCCCTTCGGCGCGCATGGCTTCCTGCACCGCCGGCCGCGCGGCGATGCGCGACAGGTAGTCCTGTAGCGTGGGGTATGCCGTCAGCGGCATCATCAGCATGCGGGCCCAGCCGAGGATGGTGAAGCAGTAGGCGTCGGCCACGGTAAAGGTGTCGCCGGTCAGGTACTGGCGGCCCTGCAGGTGCTTGTCGAGCTCAGCAAAGCGCAGTTGCAGCTTGGCCTTGCAGGCCTCTACCGTGCTCTGCGCGGTTTCCTTGTGCCACAGCCACGGGCTGAAGACCTTGTGCAGTTCCGTTGAGACCAGCGTGATCCAGCCGGTGGCTTCCAGCCGCTCGCGCGTGCCGGCGGGCAGCAGCGCGCGTTCGGGCACCAGGTCGGCGATGTACTGCAGCAGCGATGCCGCCTCGGTATGGCGCGAGCCGTCGTCGAGCTGCAGCAGCGGCACGTAGCCGCGCGGGTTGATGGTGTAGTAGTCGTCGGTGCCGTCTTCAGGCACGGCCAGCTTGTGGTGGAGCAGGTCGACCTTGGCCAGCGTGACCGGCAGGCCGGCTTCGCGCAGGGCGATATGGACGGCCATCGAGCAGACGCCCGGAGTGTAGTAGAGCTTCATTGCGATCCTGTGGTGGTTGCCTGGCCGCCACGTCATGCGGCGGCCGTGCAGGCAGTCTAGGATCGCCCCCCTTATGCAGCAATGCGCGTCCTTGCGGACGCGCATTGCAGATTTGCACAGGGCTCAGTTTGCGCTCGGTTGCGCTCAGTCGAGCAGCTTTGCCAGCGCCGGCGGCAGGCCGGCATTGGGCTTGCGCGGCGGCCGCGCGAAGCTGCCCTGCGTGGCGCTGCCGGCGCGCAGGGCCACCAGCGATTCGCAATGCCGCACCGCGCTCGACACGCCATCCACTACCGGCACCGGGATGCGCCCTTGCAGCGAGCGCGCCAGTCCCGCCAGCGGCGCGCCGGCGACGATGATCACGTCGGCGCCGTCCTGCTCGATGGCTTGCAGGGCAAGTTGTTCCAGCCGCGCGGCATGGTCTTCCTGCACGCTGCCGATATCGCGCAGGGGTTCCTGCAGCGAGCGCACGCTGGCCAGCCGCGACGACAGGCCGTTGGCCGCCACGCATTCGCGGTACCACGCCTGGATGCGGTGCGAGATCGCGATGATGGAGAAGCGCTGCCCCAGCAGGCAGGCGCTGGCCAGCGCGGCTTCGGTCATGCCGACGACGGGGACGTCGAACAGCTCTTTCAGCCCGGCCAGGCCGGGGTCGCCGAACGCGGCGACCACCAGGCCGTCGAACTGGCCGGCGTGTTCCGCGGCGGCGCAGGCGGTGGCATAGCCGCCGACCAGCGCCTCGAAGCGGGTTTCGATATAGGCCACGCCGAAGGCCGCGGTGGCCATCTGCAGCGTGGTGGTGGCGGCGGCGGTGCGCCGCGCTTCCGCCTCGATCAGCGCCGTGACGGATTCGCTGATATTGGGATTGACGATCAGGAGTTTCATGGTCGATATGGGTTGGCTGCGGGCGTGGCGATCAGCCCAGCATCGGCGCGCCCGCCGGCAGGAACTGCCCGCGGCCGGCCTGGGGTTCCTGGTACTGGCCATCGCGCACGAGCATCTCGCCGCGCGAGAAGCAGTGCACCGGCCAGCCGGTCACTTCGATGCCTTCGTACGGCGTGTAGTCCACCGCATGGTGCAGCGCGCTGTTGCGGATCTGCACGCGCTTGTTCGGGTCCCACAGCACGATGTCCGCATCCGCGCCGATGGCGATGGTGCCCTTGCGCGGATACAGGCCATACAGCCGCGCCGGCCGCCACGAGGTCAGCTCGACAAACTGGTGCAGCGACAGCTTGCCGCGCGCCACGCCGTCGAACAGCAGCGGCAGGCGCGTCTCGATACCCGGCACGCCGTTGGGGATATGCTCGAACGAAGGCCGTTCGCCGCCCGGCTGCTTGCCTTGCGGGTCGTCATAGCGGAACGGTGCATGGTCTGACGAGAACACGCTGAACACGCCATTGGTCAGTGCGCGCCAGACCGCGGCCTGGTTCTCCGGGTCGCGCGGCGGCGGGCTGCACACGCACTTGGCGCCTTCGTAGCCGTCGTCGCCGGGCAGGGCCATGTCGTCGGCGGTCAGGTACAGGTACTGCGGGCAGGTCTCGGCCAGGATCTGCAGCCCCCTGCCTTGTGCCCAGCGGATCTGCTCGATCGCTTCCTTGCCCGAGACATGCACGATCAGGATCGGCACGTCGACCAGTTCGGCAAAGGTGATGGCGCGGTGCGTGGCTTCGCGCTCCACCGCGGCGGGCCGTGCCAGGCCGTGGAAGCGCGGTGCGATGCGCCCTTCCCCGACCAGCTTGTCGGTCAGCCACGAGATGCAGTCGGCGTTCTCGGCATGCACCATCACCAGCGCGTTGTTCTGTTTGGCGACGTCCAGCACCGACAGCATTTCGCGGTCGGACAGCTTCAGGTCGTCATAGGTCATGTAGACCTTGAACGAGCTGTAGCCCTTGCGGATCAGCGTCGGCAGTTCATCGGCCAGCACCGCCGGCGTGGGGTCGGCCACGATCAGGTGGAAGGCGTAGTCGATCACCGCGCGGCCTTCGGCGCGGCGATGGTAGTCCGCCACGGCAGCCTTGAGCGATGCACCCTTCTCCTGCGCGGCAAACGGGATCACGGTGGTGGTGCCGCCGCACACCGCGGCGCGCGTGCCGGTGAAGAAGTCGTCGGCCATGCGCAGGCCGTCGGGCATGGGCTGGTCGAGGTGGCAATGGCCATCGACGCCGCCGGGCAACGCCAGCAGGCCATCTGCATCGATCTCGCGCGCGGCTTGCGGCAGTGCGTGGCCGAGCGCGACGATCTGCCCGTTGCGCACGCCGATATCGCAGCGGAAGCGGTCAGAGGCAGTGACCACGTCCGCGCGCCGGATCACCAGGTCGAGGCTGTCGTGAGCGGACATCGGCTTACTCCACTTCGCGGAACAGGCGGCCCCAGCCGCGCAGCTCACGCGTGTCCACGCCGCACAGGCGCAGCGACTTCCACACCACGGTGGAGATGGTGTCGTACAGCGGAATGCCGGTTTCGGCTTCAAGCTCTTCGGCCAGGTGCGCGGCGCGCAGGTTGGTGCAGAAGGTGGTGATGGCCTGCGGCTGGTGCTGGGCCAGGCCGCGCACCATCTCGCGGATGGTGTCTTCCTCGACCTCGGCGAAGCTGTAGTTCACATGCAGGTCCAGGTGGCTCTCGGCCACGCAGTTGAAGCCGCTGCGCTCGTAGTTGGCGATGATGCGCTGCTGCACGTCGTCCAGGTACGGCGTGGCCAGGCCGAAGTTGCGCGCGCCGGTTTTTTCCAGGATCTCGTTGAGCGCCAGCACCGACGTGGTGGCCGGGATGCCGGTGGCTTCGGTGATCTGCTTGCACAGCGCTTCATCCTTGTCGAAGCCGAGCCAGCCGGAAGAGGTGCCGTTCCAGGCGATGACATCGACGCGCGCATCGGCCAGCAGGCTGGCGGCGGCCAGGATCTTGTCCAGGTTGAACTGGCCCAGGGCCTGGTCGCGCAGCGAGATCTCGGTCACGGTGAAGCGCGAGAAATGCGCGCTGACGTGGGGCAGGCCGCTGACCATGGCGCTGGTGATCGGTTCGAGCGCCGTGTTGGAAGACGGGGTCAGCATGCCGAGGCGGATTTGCTTGGTCATTTCAGTCGTTCTCAGGAGTGAGCGGGCGCCGTCCGCCTGGATATGCCGGGGGCGGCGCTGCTTCGATTGTTTATTGTTCGGGTTTGTCGTTGAAGGCGAGGGCGGTGCCGGGTACGCCCTGGCTGCTGCGCGCCAGTTCCAGTTCCTTGCGCAGCGCCGCCTGCCGCGCGGCGTCGGGCTTGACCGACTTGCCGGCCTGCAGCGCGGGCAGCACGTAGTCATTGACCATGCGCCGGTACAGGTCGAGGTACGCCGCATCGCGCAGGCCGCCTTGCGTGGACATGATGCTGTTCATCACGATCACTGCGTTCTGCTTCGGCAGCACTGTGATGAACTGGCCCTTGTAGCCCATCGCGCTGAACTCGCGCTCGCTTTGCACGATGTTGTTGACCCAGCAGTAGAAGCCATAGTCCTTCGCCGGACCCGCAGGCGTGGTCATGCGTGCGACCCACGAGGCCGGCACGATCTGCTGCCCGTTCCAGCGGCCTTCGTTCAGCATCAGCATGCCGAGCTTGGCCATGTCGATGGAGCGCAGCCGCAGGCCCCAGCCGCCCGATACCGCGCCCTTGCCGTCGGCGCCGTCCCAGCGGTAGTGGCTCATGCCGAGCGGGCCGAACAGGCGCGCTTTCGCATACTGGTCTTCAGGCTGCCCGGCGGCCTGCGTGACGGTTGCGCCGACCAGCACGGGATTGACGTCGATATAGTCGAACTCGGCGCCGGCCTTGGTGCGCACGGCGGCGGTCGCCGCCACGCGCAGGCGGTCCGGCACGCCGTAGTAGAGCGTGTCGGTGCCTTCCACCAGCTTGTACGACAGGCCGCTGGACATCGACATCAGGTGGCGCAGCTGGATCGCCTGCTTGTCTGCCAGTGCCGGGGCGAGGTCGGGGCGCGCTGCCGCCAGGCGCTGCGCGGGTGTGTCTTCAGCGCTCAGCTTGCCGTCGCCGACCAGTGTGCCGACCAGCAGCGCGCTGATGAACTTGGTGACGGAATACAGCTCGTGGTTGTAGTCGCGCGACAGGCCGTCGCCATAGCGCTCGAACACCAGCTTGCCGTCCTTGATGACGAGCAGGCTGCGTACGTCGAGCTTGTCGCGGCGGATCCATTCGGACAGTGCGACGAGTTTTGCCGAATCGACGCCGACGGCTTCGGGTTGTGCGGTCGGCAATCCATCACCGGCAGGTGCCGATGGCGCTGCCGGCGCGGCGTGCGCCTGCGCTGCGCCCAGCACGAGCAGGGCGGCTGCCAGCATACGTGGGAAGCGGTTCATGACATGTCTCCTCCACCGCTGCGCCGGTAGCGGCCGGCGCAGCGTGTGTGGTTTGCCTTGCATGAGGCAATGTTTGAGTGTGGGTCCTTGGGTACCGCAGCGGATCAGACCGGGATCTTGGTCTCGTAGTCGATCGCGGTCGAAGCGAACAACAGACCCACGCCGGCTGCCGCGAAGAACATCAGCGCCAGGAAGTAGGAGCCCGTGGCCTGCACGATCAGGCCAACGATGATCGGCACGCTGATGCCGGCGATATTGCCGCCCAGGTTCATCAGGCCGCCCAGGAAGCCAATCTTGTTGCGGGTGGCCAGCATCGACGGTACGGACCAGAACAGGCCGCACCAGCGCAGGAAGAAGAGGGTGGAGGAGAGCAGCGCCACCACGGCCACTGCGTCGGTGACATAGGCCACCGAAAAGATCGACACGGTGGCGACCACGGCCGCAATGCCGAACAGCGTGCGCATCACCACGTTGGGGCGGCCGCCGGCTTCCTTCCACTTGTCGGCGATCCAGCCGCCGACGAGTTCGCCGACGAAGCCGCTCATGAAGATGATGAAGCTTGCGCCGCCCATCGTCTTGAGGTCAAAGCCGCGGGCCTTGCTCAGGTAGGTCGGCATCCAGGTGAGCAGGCCGTAGAAGACAGTGTTGAAGCACATCCAGCTGACGGCCATGCACCACACCGAGCGGTACTTGAAGAAGTCGAGCGAACGGCCGGACAGGTTGGTGGGCTCGGCGCTGTGCTCGCGGGCATGCGCTTCCTCGATGTGGCGCGCTTCGAGTTCATTGACGCCGCTGTGTTCGCGCGGCGAATTGCGGATGTACCACCAGGCCACGAAGCCGGCGAGCACGGTGCCGACGCCGGCCACCACGAACGACATGCGCCACGAGCCGAGTTCGCTGATCAGCCCGGCAATGATGAGGGAGCCGAGCGCTGCGCCCAGCGGCGCGCCGCCGTCAAGCAGCGTGGCGCCGCGACCGCGTTCGTTCTGCGTCATCCAGATGGCGTTGAGCTTGCCGCCGGCCGGGTAGATCGGCGCTTCGGAGGCGCCCAGCCCGAGCCGGGTGATCAGCAGCGAGGTGGCGTTGGTGCAGGCCGCCGCGATCGCCTGGAAGAAGCCCCAGAACACGGTGGCGCAGGCAATCACGATGCGCGGCTTGTACTTGTCGGCCAGCATGCCGCCCGGGATCTGCATGAAGGCGTAAGTCCAGAAGAAGGAGCTGAGGATCAGCCCCTGCATGGCGGGACTGAGGTCGAACTCCTTGGCGATCAGTGGCATGGCCACCGACAGCGAGGCGCGGTCAATGTAATTGATCGCGACGAGTAACAGCATCATCAAAAAAATCTTCCAGCGCACCGAGGTCTTGGCCTCTGTGATCACTGTCGCCCGGCTTGTCGTCTCCATGACGGCGTCTCCTGTTTTAGTCCTTGGGTGAGGCAGTTCTGTTGGCGTTCTGCGCAACAGGTCGGAGTATAGGATACGTAATCTGTAATTACAACGCGTGTAAGTCATTGATTTTGCGATATTGCGCATGCACAATTTTGGTATGTGGTAGCCTTGTCGTGGTGCATTTCCCCATTCTGGTGACGTCTGTGACACAAACGCTTTCCCAAACCACGCGCCTGCGCACGCTCGGCATGTCGGCCGAAATCGCCGCCCGGCTGCGCACCATGATCGAAGAGGGCGAACTGCCGCCCGGCGCGAGGATCGATGAACGGGCCTTCTGCGAGACCTTTGATGTCTCCAAGACGCCGCTGCGCGAGGCGCTGAAGGTGCTGGTGTCCGAGGGGCTGGTGCTGCACCGGCAGTACATCGGCTACCGCGTGGCGCCGCTGGACCTGGAGGAGTTGCGCGCCACCTTCGAGACCCTGCACGGGCTGGAGGCGCTGGCGGGTGAACTGGCCGCGCAGCGCCTGGGCCCGGCGGTTATGGCCAAGCTGGAGCGGCGCCACCTGGCCATGATCGATGCGCATGCCGCGGGCCGGCGCACCGACTATTTCCGCATCAACCAGGAAATCCACCAGCTGATCATCGACGGCGCGGCCAATCCGGTGCTGGCCGGCGTCTATGCCACGCTGATGAGCAAGGTGCACCGCGCGCGCGGTGCGGCCAATGCCGATACCATCCGCTGGCAGGAGTCGCATGAGGAACACGAGGCCATCATGGCCGCGCTGCGCGAACCCGGCCGGCCGCGCTTGGCTCAGGTGCTGCGCGCGCACTCCGAGAACACCGCCACGGAAGTCCTGAGCGTGGTGGCGCAGACCCTGGCCGAAGCCGGCGCAACCGGCGCAACCGGCGCAACCGGCGCCGCGCTCAAGAAATCCGCCTGAACAACCCCTGAAGACAACGACGACGATGAAACTGGTTCGAGTAGGCAAGCCCGGCGCCGAGCGCCCGGGCATGATCGATGCGCAAGGCCGTGTGCGCGACCTGTCCGGCGTGGTGGCCGATATCGGCGCGGCGCAGCTGGCGCCGGCGGCGCTGGCGCAGCTGGCGCAGGTGGACCCCGCGTCGCTCCCGGTGATCGAGGGCGCACGCTTTGGCGTGCCCTGGAGCGGCGTCGGCAAGATCGTGGCGATCGGCCTGAACTATGCCGACCACGCCGCCGAGGCCGGCATGCCGCTGCCGGCCGAGCCGATCGTGTTCCTGAAGGCCAACAGCTCGCTGAATGGTCCCGACGACGCGGTGATGCTGCCGTTCGGCTCGGAAAAGACCGACTGGGAAGTCGAGCTGGGCGTGGTCATCGGCAGCACCGCGCGCAATGTCTCGCGCGAAGCGGCGCTGAACCACGTGGCCGGCTACTGCGTGGTCAATGACGTGTCGGAGCGCGAGTTCCAGATCGAGCGCGGCGGCACCTGGGACAAGGGCAAGGGCTGCGACACCTTTTGCCCGGCCGGCCCCTGGCTGGTGACGCGCGACGAAGTGCCGGACCCGCAGGCGCTGGGCCTGTGGCTGGAGGTCAATGGCGAGCGCATGCAGAAGGGCAGCACCGCCACCATGGTCTTCGACGTGGCCACCGTGGTCAGCTATGTCAGCCGCTTCATGACGCTGCTGCCGGGCGACCTGATCGCGACCGGCACGCCGCCGGGGGTGGGCATGGGCTTCAAGCCGCCGCGCTTCCTGAAGGCTGGCGACACCATGCGCCTGGGCGTGGACGGGCTGGGCGAGCAGACGCAGCAGGTGGTGCCCTACGGCGAACGCTGAGGGCAGGGCCGTGGCAGCGCGTCACCCTTCGGGGTGACGCATGCCGGCATGCGCTGCATGCGGGCTAATACACCATCCCCAAAGGTTCCCCATCGATACGCTTTCACACAAAGCGTTGGGTTTCCATACAAAGCGTACGATTAGGGCAACAGTTCCGGTGCCGAAACGGGCCCGATTACATGGTTTTACAGGTAAACGCACACTTAGCGTTTCGCTCGCGTTTTCTGCGTGAAATACTGGTTATACAGGTTTCGCCAGAGAGCAAAACACCATGTCTGAGCACGCCCCCGAAATCGAGTCCTATCTCGGCACCACCCTCACGGCGTCCCCCGCGTCGCCACTCAAGCACCGGTACTGCGCGCTGGCCGACACCCTGGACAGCCGCGCTGAACTCGAAGTCATCCGGCGCAATATCCACCAGCATCCCGAACTGGCCTTCGACGAGGTCCGCACCGCGGGCCTGGTCGCCAGCCTGCTGGAGACGTGGGGCTATACGGTCACGCGCGGCGTGGGCGGCACCGGGGTGGTGGGCACCCTGCGCTGCGGCGACAGCGGGCACAGCGTGGGCATCCGCGCCGACATGGACGCCTTGCCGATCCACGAACGCACCGCACTGCCATACGCCAGCGCCAATGCCGGCCGCATGCACGCCTGTGGTCACGACGGCCATACCGCGATCCTGCTCGGCGCGGCAAAGCAACTGGCGCGCACGCGCAACTTTGACGGCACCGTGCACCTGATCTTCCAGCCGGCCGAGGAAATCGGCGCGGGCGGCGGCGCCGAGCGCATGCTGGCCGACGGGCTGTTCGAGCGCTTTCCCTGCGATGCGATCTTCGGGCTGCACAACCATCCGGGGGTGGAGCAGGGCAGTTTCCTGTTCCGCTCGGGCCCCTTCATGGCGGCGTGCGACACGGTCACCATCACCATCCGCGGCAAGGGCGGCCACGCCGCGCGCCCGCACCAGTCGGTCGACCCGATCCTGGTGGCCGGCAGCCTGGTGATGGCGCTGCAGTCGGTGGTGGCGCGCTATGTCGACCCGAACGAGACCGCGGTGGTGACGATCGGCACGCTGCACGCCGGCCACGCGCCCAATGTGATCCCGGACAATGCGCGCATGGAGATCAGCGTGCGCTCGTTCAACCCCGAGGTGCGCGCATCGGTGGAGAACCGCATCCGCCAGCTGGCCACCTCGCACGCCGAGGGCTACGGCGCGGTGGCCGAGGTCGACTACGTGCGCGGCTACCCGGTGCTGGTCAACAGCGAGCGCGAGACCGAGTTCGCGCGCCAGGTGGCCGAGGAACTCGTCGGCGCCGACAAGGTGGTGGACCAGGCCGCGCGCATCGCCGGCAGTGAGGACTTTGCCTACTTCCTGCAGCAGCGCCCGGGCTGCTTCGTGCGGCTGGGCAACGGCGCCAACCAGCCGCTGCTGCACAACGCCGGCTACGACTTCAACGACGAGAACCTGACCGTCGGCGCGGCCTACTGGACGCGGCTGGTGGAGCGGTACCTGGCGCGCTGACCGGCCTGGCGCCTACGCTCAGCGGAAGAACGCACTTGGCGGCACGCCGAACTGCCGCCTGAACATGGTCGCAAACGCGCTCGGGCTGTCGTAGCCCAGGTCCAGCGCCACATCCACCACCTTGCTGCCGGCGGCCAGCTTCTCCAGCGCCGCCAGCAGGCGCGCCTGCTGGCGCCATTGCCCGAAGGTCATCCCGGTTTCACGCGCAAAGCGGCGCTGGATGGTCTTGGGGTCCACCCCCAGCCGTGAACCCCAGTCCGCCAGCGTCAGCGCCGTATCGGGCGCGCCGGTGATGGCATCGCAGATCTGCCGCAGGCTGTCGTCGGCCGGGCGCGGCAGGTGCAGCGGCAGCGACGGCACCAGCATCACTTCATCGAGCAACAGCCGCATCAGCCGCGCGTCGCGCGTGTCGGGGGCGTAGGGCAGGGGGATGTCGATCGCAGCCAGGATTAGCTCGCGCAGCAGCGCGGAGATGCCCAGCACGGTGCAGCGCTGCGGCAGGTCGGGCGCGGCATCGGGGCGGATATAGGCGGTGCGCATCTGCACCCGGCCGACCATGCGGATCCAGTGCGTGGCGCCGCCCGGCATCCACATGCCGCGCGTGGGCGGCACGATCCACTGGCCTTCGGCGGTGGCCACCACCATCACGCCATGCACTGCATGGATCAGCTGCGCGTGCGGATGCTGGTGCGGGTTGGTCACGTGGCCGGGCAGGTAGTCGGCGGCCATGGCGGTGACGGGCAGGGGGCTGCGGTCGAAGCGGACGTAGGGCGGGGGATCGGCGTAGGTGTCGCCCAGCGCCAGCGTCTCGGGCGTGGGGGCAGGGGGCGCATGCTGGTCGCGGGGGCGGCGGCGGGCCGCGCCGGAAGCAGAAAGGGGGCGAGGGGCGCGCGGCATGTCCTTTTCTCCAAGGTTGCGGACCTATTCTCGCAGGACAGGCGCCAGGGCGCCAGCTAGCATCGGTGCTCAGTTCCTTCCAGGCCGGCGCCCCCGCTGGCCGCTTTCCGTCTGTCGAGAGCCGCCAATGAGCACAACCATCGACTCCGCGCCTGCTGGCGCGACACCGTCCGCGACATCCCCCCAGGCCGAACGCACCGGTTTCCGCGTGCTGTCGGCGATCAGCTTCGCCCACTTCCTCAACGACATGATCCAGTCGTTGATCCTGGCGATCTATCCGATGCTCAAGGGGGGCTTCAACCTGAGCTTCACCCAGATTGGCCTGCTGACCATGACCTACCAGGTCACGGCGTCGCTGCTGCAGCCGGTGGTGGGCCTGTACACCGACAAGCATCCCAAGCCGCATTCGCTGGCCATCGCCATGGCGTTCACGCTGGCGGGCCTGCTGCTGCTGTCGGTGGCGCCGAGCTACGGCGTGCTGCTGGTGGCCGCTGCGCTGGTCGGCACGGGGTCGTCGATCTTCCACCCCGAGTCGTCGCGCGTGGCGCGCATGGCCTCGGGCGGCCAGCACGGGCTGGCGCAGTCGATCTTCCAGGTGGGCGGCAACGGCGGCAGCGCCATGGGGCCGCTGCTGGCCGCGCTGATCGTGCACCAGCAGGCCAGCCTAGCGTGGTTCTCGCTGGCGGCGCTGGTGGGCATGGTGGTGCTGTGGCGCATCGGCGGCTGGTATGCGCGCCAGCTGGCGCAGGGCGCGCGCAAGCGCAAGGCCGCGGGCGCGGCGGCCAGCCCGGTGCCCACGCGCGTGGTGGTGCGGGCCATGGTGGTGCTGATGGTGCTGGTGTTCTCCAAGTACTTCTACATGGCCAGCCTGACCTCTTACTACACCTTCTACCTGATGGAGCGCTTCGGGCTGGCGCGCCAGGACGCGCAGCTGCACCTGTTCATGTTCCTGGCCGCGGTGGCGGCGGGCACCATCCTGGGCGGCCCGATCGGCGACCGCATCGGCCGCAAGCGCGTGATCTGGGCGTCGATCCTGGGCGTGGCGCCGTTCACGCTGATGCTGCCGCACGTGGGCCTGTTCTGGACCACGGTGCTGACCTTCATCATCGGCTTTATCCTGGCCTCGGCGTTCTCGGCGATCCTGGTGTTCGCGCAGGAGCTGATTCCCGGCAAGGTGGGCATGGTGTCGGGCCTGTTCTTCGGCTTTGCCTTCGGCATGGGCGGCATCGGCGCCGCGGTGCTGGGCGGCATGGCCGATACGCACGGCATCCGCGCGGTGTACGAGTACTGCGCCTACCTGCCGCTGCTGGGCCTGCTGACGGTCTTCCTGCCCGATCTGCGCGAGCGTCCGCAGCGGGCCTGACGCTCAGGCCGGGTCATTGCCTTCGCCGCCACCGCCCGGTGGCGGCTCGAACATGCGCAGCCAGCGGCGCAGCAGCGCGGCCAGCTGTGCGCGCTCCGTCGCGGTCAGGTCCGCCAGCAGGTGGTGCTCGTTGGCCACGTGCAGTTCCAGCGCGCGGTCGACGCGCTCGCGTCCGGCCTCGGTCAGTTCCACCAGCAGCCCGCGCCGGTCTTCCGGATTGGGCTGGCGCCGCACCAGTCCGGCCCGCTCCAGGTGGTCGAGCCGGTTGGTCATGGTGCCCGAAGTGATCATCAACGAGCCGATCAGCGCGCCCGGCGACAGCGCATACGGCGGCCCCGCGCGCCGCAGCGTCGCCAGCACATCGAATTCCCACGGCTGCAGGCCGGTTTCCCCAAGCGCGGCTTCAATGGCGCGGCTGGTATGGCGGTTGAGCCGTCCCAGCCGGCCGATCACGCCCATCGGCGAGGCATCCAGGTCCGGGCGCTCGCGCGCCCATTGGGCGAGAATGCCGTCGACATGGTCAGGCGTGTCTTCGGGTTTGCGGCGGGTAGTCATCGAGGAGCAGGCGTGCGAATACGCGGGTGGCAGGAACACCGAAGTATCTTGACATCAACCAATCGGCTTCGTAAAGTCTATTTATCTTGACATCAAGAATATCGACATGAAGGCGACTGGATCTTCCTCCCTGGCCGCGTCCGGCGGCGTGACCCTCAGGGACATCCTGCTGACCGGGCTGGCCCCGGCGATCTGGGGCAGCACCTACCTGGTCACCAGCCAATGGCTGCCGCCGGGGCAGCCGTTGCTCTCAGGCGTGATCCGGGCCCTGCCGGCCGGGCTGGCGATGCTCGCCTTTGGCCGGCAACTGCCGCGCGGCGGCTGGTGGTGGCGCGCGGCGGTGCTGGGCGTGCTCAATATCGGCTTCTTCCAGGCCATGCTGTTTATCGCCGCGTACCGGCTACCGGGCGGGGTGGCTGCCACGGTCGGCGCGATCCAGCCGCTGATCGTGGTGGTGCTGGCGTGGGCCTGGCTGGGTGCGCGCCCGCGGCCGGCTGCCTGGATGGCCGGCGTGGGCGGGCTGCTGGGCGTGGCGCTGCTGGTGCTGGGCCCGGCCGCGCGGCTCGACGCCGTCGGCGTGGCGGCGGCAGCGGCCGGGGCGGTATCGATGGCGGTGGGCACGGTGCTGACGCGGCACTGGCGCCCGCCGGTCTCGCCGCTGGTGCTGACGGCATGGCAGCTGTGCGCGGGCGGGCTGTTCCTGCTGCCGTTCGCACTGGTGCTGGAACCGCTGCCCGGGCATTTCACGCTGGCCAACTGGCTTGGCTATGCGTGGCTGAGCATTGTCGGGGCCGGCTTCAGCTATGCGCTGTGGTTCCGCGGTGTCGGGCGCATGCCGTCGTCCGCGGTGGCGGCGCTGGGGCTGCTGAGCCCGGTCAGCGCCACCGTGCTCGGCTTCCTGGTGCTGGGCCAGGCATTGACGGCGATGCAGGCCGCCGGCGCGCTGCTGGTGCTGGGCAGCGTGTGGCTGGGCCAGCGCGCGGCGACGCCGGCCGCGGTGGCGCGCATGCAGCCGGCCTGATCCGATTGCGTCAGCGGCTGCTGCCGGGCGGCGTTTTGCGGCATCATGGCGGGCATGAAGTCTGCCGTGCCCCCGTCCCCGCCACCCGTCCAATCCGCGTCAGCACCGTCTGCCGCGCCCGCCACGCCTGCCTGCGAGCGCTGCCTGGCGCTCGCCGCCGACCCGCGCCGGCGCGAGCCGCCGTCCTGCCTGGCGCTGCGCGGCACGGTGCCGCTGGTGAGTCAGAGCGCCGCCGGCGTGCCGTTCAGCATGCTTTCCTTTGCCTGCCGCGACTGCGGCACGGTATGGCGGCTGTATGACCGGGCCAACGAACTCTTTGTCTCGTGGGTGCCGGAACGCCCGCTGGTGCGCTGAGCGCGCAGGTTTCGATCGGCTAACATAGCGACTGCTCCGCGCCAGGCCGGCAATCCGCTGCCGCGCCCGGCGCCTTCCTGTCGAACTCTCCCGCATTTCCATCATGGCCTTCCCCTTCCGCTCATCCCTGCTGGCCGCCCTGTGCGTGACCAGCGGTGCTGCCGCACTGCCTGCCGCCGCTGCCGACGCCTATCCCAGCCGCCCGATCCGCCTGATCGTCGCCTACCCGACCGGCGGCATCAGCGACACCGTGGCGCGCGCGCTCGGCGAGCGGCTGTCGGCGCAGATGGGCACCTCGGTGGTGGTCGAGAACAAGGCCGGCGCGGGCGGCAGCATCGGCATCGACGCGGTCGCCAAGGCTGCGCCGGACGGCTACACGCTGGGCTTTGCCGCCACCAGCCCGCTGACGCTCAACCCGCATGTCGGCCGCGTCAACTACGATCCGCAGAAGGACGTGGCGCCGGTGATGAGCGTGATGTACTCGCCGGTGCTGGTGGTGGCCACCTCCGGCTTCAGCGGCAAGAGCTTTGCCGACGTGGTCGGCCAGGCCAGCGCCAAACCGGGCTCGGTGCGCTGGGCAACGTCGGGCCTGGGCACGGTCGGCCATGTGGTGCTGGAACAGATCAAGCAGAAGTCGAAGGCCGACATCACGCTGATCCCGTACAAGGGCGCGGGCCAGCAGATGAACGACGCGCTCGGCGGCCAGTTCGAGGTGATGAGCACCAACGCCAGCCCGGTGCTGACCCAGCATATGCAGGCCAACCGCCTGCGCGCGCTGGCGGTGGGTGCGCCCAGGCGCCTGGAGAGCCTGCCCTCGGTGCCGACGCTGGCCGAGCTGGGCTACCCCAAGGCCAACCTGACCTCGACCTTCGGTATCTTCGCGCCGGGCAAGACGCCCGCGGCCATCATCAGCCGCCTGAACGCCGAACTGAACAAGGCGCTGGCCGAGCCGGAAGTCCATGAGCGCCTGCTCAAGGGCGGCGAGGTGCCGACCGGCGGCACGCCGGCGCAGTTTGCCAAGGCCATCCGCGAAGAGTCCGCGGAGAACGCTCGCATCGTCAAGGAAGCGGGCATCAAGGCCGACTAGGCCGCGTCCAGGCGGCTGCCCAGCCCATACACCGACGACAGCCGCACGCCGTTGTGCGGCCACAGCGCCAGCTTGGTGCGCACGCGCGACAGGTGGCTGTCCACAGTGCGCGAGGCCGGGTCCATGTGGTAGCGCCAGACCTGGTCGGCCATGGTCTGGCGCAGCACCAGCGAACCCAGGTTGCGGAACAGCAGTACCGCGAGATCGAATTCCTTGGGGGCCAGCAGCACCGGCTTGCCCTGGACCCACACGCGCCGCTCCGCGGTGGCAAAGCGGAACACGCCGTGCTCCAGGTCGCATTCGTCGCGCGCCGGCCTGGCGCGGCGCAACAGCGCCAGCACGCGCGCGGCCAGCTCGGCCGTGCGCAGCGGCTTGGGCACGTAGCTGTCGGCGCCCTGCGCAAAGCAGGCCGCGACGAAGGCTTCTTCGTTGGAGGTGCCGGTCAGCATCACCGGCATCTCGTTGCCGAGCGTGCGGCGCACCCATGCCAGCACTTCCAGGGCCGGGATCCCCGGCGTATCGCAATCGAGCATCAGCAGATCGAACGACCTGCCGCGCAGCGCGCCGATCATGGTGCGTCCGCTGAGATAGCGCGTGCACTGGTGCCCGTTCAGGCGCAGGGTCTGTTCGATGCTGACAGCGAGGGTCGGGTCCGCCTGCAGCGCGGCGATGGTCACGAGAGTGGCTCCTGCGCGGGCGCATCGGAATGCGCCGATGTATGGACAGAGCATGGCACTGCGGTCCCGCTCGGCACGCAGCGAAGCCCATGGTAGGAGCGGCCCGCTGAGGCGAGAAGTAAAAGATTGTTGAAAATCGAGATTGAGGTCTTTCCTATTCGTGCGGAAGGCAACGTGGTCTTAAATGTCCCGCTGGTGTCCTGTTCCGTCGGAGACAACACATGGGAAAGAAAATGGCATCGCGCATTGCCTCGCTTGAGGACGCGCCCGCGGATGCGGCGGCAGGTCATTGCCGGCGCGGGACATGACTGCGTGACCTTCGCTGAAAGCCGGCGCCCGCTGCTGGCGCTGCGCGACGCGGACTTCGACCTGCTGCTGTTGGACTGGCAGATGCCGGACTTGTCCGGGCGCGAGGTGCTGGCCAGGGTGCGTACCCACCTCGATCGCCGCGTACCGGTGATGTTCTTGACCTGCCGCGAGGCCGAGCCCGACATCGTCAATGCCCTGGCGGCGGGCGCTGACGACTACATGGTCAAGCCGGTGCGCCCGGCCGAGCTGGCCGCGCGCATCGACTGCCTGCTGCTGCGCGCGTACCCCGCGCAGCTGGCGCCGCTCGCGCCGTTGCGGCTGGGTGAATACGCCTTCGACTGCGCCCTGCGCAAGGTCACCTGCAACGGCGATCCGGTCGGCCTGACACCGAAAGAGTTCGACCTGGCGGTGCTGCTGTTCCGCAATGAGGGGCGCATTGTCATCGCGACCACATCTCCGCCGCGGTCTGGGGCCGCGAGATCTCGCCGCTGTCGCGCACCATCGATACCCATGTCTCGCGCGTGCGCAGAAAGCTTGGCCTGCAGGCAGGGCATGGCTTGCGGCTGACCCCGGTCTACACGCATGGCTACCGGCTGGAGCGCACCGATCGCCCGGAGCGCACCGAGCGGGCTGCCGCATGAAAGCGTCCCGGTTGCACCAGGCGGGGCTGGCCGTGGCACTGTGGCTTGGCGGCCGCTGGCTGGCGCGGTGCCTGCGCGGCCGGCCGGCTGGGCAGCGCCGCGCTGATGTGCGCAACCCCGCCGCCGTGCACGACATGCTGCTGCACGTGCTTGGCCACGACCTGCGCGCGCCCAATGCCTCGCTGCTGGCCTGGCTGGAGCTGCGCCGCACGCAGGACCAGGCCGACGCCGCGCTGCTGGCGCAGGTTGGCGGCCATGCGCGCCGTTCGCTGCGCCAGATCGATGACCTGAACCGGCTGCTGCGCGAAACGCGCCACGCCTATCGCATGCGCCGTATCGCCATGGAGTCGCTGCTGGATGAAGCGCTGGACCGCGTCTGGCCCCTGGCCAGCGAAGCCGGCATCCGCTTTGAACGGCCGGCAGGCCGCCTGCCGCGCCTTGGCGGGGACCAGGCCATGCTGGCGCAAACGCTGGAATCGCTGCTGACCAGCGCCATTGGTGCCGCAGCGCGGGGGACTGCGCTGCGGGTCACGTGCCGTGGCCACTCCGGCGGCCTGGCGCTGTGGCTGGCGCTCGATCCCGCCGATGACGAGAGCGCCGCGCGGCTGGCGCAGCCCGGGCCGGCACTGCTGTGCGCGCAGCGCGTGGTGGCGCGCCACGGCGGCGTGCTGGTGCCGCTGCAGCCGATGGGCGAAGCCGCCTCGCCGGCCGGCTGGTACCTGTGGCTGCGGCGCCGGCCGCGCGCATGAAAAAAGGCATCCCGAAAAGGCAAGGGGTCGCTTAAAGTGTTGACGGGGTTAACGAGAAAGGCATAGAGTACTGTATATCCATACAGTGCCTTATTCCTTTGCTCCACACCTTTGAAACCCGCCTCGATCTGACCCCCGAGTTAGCCGCCTTGTTGGCGGTTAACTCGGAACGCTGGTCGTGGGGCGCGCGTAAGGCTTGGAGT